>JBLHWG010000336.1:0-5609 GCA_047629055.1 Halioglobus sp. | reverse complement strand
GGTTTGGTTTTTGTAAAAAAGCCTGTTAGAGCAAATCAATTGCTTAGTAAAATATTTCACCAACTACTTCCAGATCAAGCTACTCAATCTTTATGATTTCAACATGAAGCCATATCCGCATGGAACGCCGCCTTCACCACTGAATGTAGATCAAGCAACAGAGTTTCTATCGAGCAGGTTTGAAATCTTGGTAGCTGAATTAGCCTTACGCCGAGCGCAGACCAGTTCAACTGAGTCGTCTTTGGATGATATTGACTTTGACGTCATAGTAGTGGGAAGTGGGTACGGTGGCGCAGTTGCTGCTGCGCAATTCGCTTCAACAAAAATGCCAGACAGCGACAACTTTGCACGCGTGTGTTTACTCGAACGAGGGACAGAACGCCTTCCTGGCAGCTTCCCCGACTCCCTCTCTCAACTGCCTGGTGAGGTGCGACTCTATAACTCTCAAACAGATGGTTCTGGCACTGTTAACAATGTTCGAGGCAATCTGAGTGGTCTATTCGATGTGCGTTTAGGAGACGGCTACTCGGCACTAGTGGCTAACGGCCTAGGCGGTGGGTCGTTGATAAACGCAGGTGTAATGCTGCAGCCCGCTAAGTCTGTGTTTACTGAATCTGTCTGGCCGATGGCCATTCAAACCGATATGGAATTAGACGCACTGTTTGAGGAATCACGAGAGCTAGTGGGAGCCTCGATGAGCAACCGTTCTGGCGTTGGCGCTAACATCCCCATCACGATAGCAATGACAGGACAGAAGTTGCCTAAATATGAGGCATTGAAAAGTCTCGGTGCAACTTCGACCGAGGCAGTCCCTGTTCCTATTACTATCAAAATATGTGAAAAAATTCCCGATCAAACAATTTCCACAAATAAATGTATTCAGTGCGGTGATTGCTTCAGCGGTTGCAACCACAACGCCAAACGATCGCTAGATACCAATCTACTGGCAACCGCCTCGATCCGCGGTGCGAAATTGTATTGTGGTGCGACTGTACTTAGCATCGATAAACAGGCTTCTGATGTGTGGGAATTGACATGTACCTACACCGATGCGTCAATGCAAAAACATTTGCTAGAACCTGTTCGACTTCGATGTCGAAAGCTGATTATTGCTGCAGGAACTCTGGGTTCTACCGAATTGTTGCTCCGAAGTGAGCAAGATTCAAACACTAGATTGCGATTCTCAGACAGACTTGGCGAGCGATTTTCGGGTAACGGCGATATGATCGCCACGATAAGCGATAGAAACACATCGGTTAATTCGGTAGCCAATGAGTCCATAGCGCCCAACAGCCGAGGCATCGGTCCTACCATCACCGGTATGCTTGATCTACGCTCGTCTGATGCACCGTTAGTGATACAAGAGCTTGCCGTACCGGCGGTACTCAGACGGCTTTTAATTCAGACCACTGCATTTACACAAACCATAAGTGCAATCACTCAGTTTAAAAAAAGTATTACGACCTTCTCCGAGCATTTTTTCACGCTCAACCCACTGGGCCCAGTGGGACCCGGGGACACCGGACCTAGCGCATCAATATTGGCCATGAGTGATGCCGAGACCGATAGGATATCTATTCTGGCTCTGATGGGTGATGATTCGATGGAAGGACGACTATCGTTACCTGAAAAATCGGGGAAGCACACCACACAAGGTAGGCTAGATATTAAGTTTCCAGTCCGGCCCGACACCGAATCTGGCACAGACACAGACGCCCAGAACGAGGCTGACAGCACTACGCCTGATTTCTATAACCGAAGCATGTCACGCTTAAAGCAACTGCTCAAGAGAAGCGATCCGGGGGCCTGGTTGCATTCCAACCCCTTATGGAAGCCTCTAGGACTCGCGCTAGAAAGCCTATTCGATGTAAAGGTTCAGGGCATGCAAATTACAGTACATCCACTGGGAGGATGTGCAATGGGTGAGTCGCATCTAGCCGGTGTTGTGGATGATTCAGGTCGTGTTTTCGATCCAGATTCATCGTCTACCACAGGAGTACATGAAGGTCTCGTTGTACTGGATGGTTCGATCATACCCAATTCGTTAGGTGTTAACCCTGCCCTAACTATCACCGCATTGGCACTGCGTGCAACCCGTCGTTTAGCCGTGTATTGGGGTTGGAATACCGATACTACTATAAACTTAAATGACATACCCAGTGTGGCGCTTGAAAGACCCTATGTGCGGCTGGTATCGGTTGACTCAGCTCCGGTAAAACGAGCAACGCAGGTAGAACTTGTGGAGCGTCTGGTTGGTTCGGTGACTTTATCCACTCCCACAGGTCAGGTACCTTGCATTGTTGAACTCCGACTGCGCTCCACAGCGTTCGATGTAGTTGCGTTCACGCGTTTTTTAGAGAGAAAAATTCCTCTGCTGAGTGAGCCAGCCCCAGATGTAAACCACACATTGCCCGATCGCAGTTATTTACGCATCATACCCAAGCAGGACTGGGATCGTCACCATGACATAAACAGTATCATGGAGGATCGGGCGCACGATCCTGAATGGGCAATAAACAAACGACAGTTAATAGATCACTATGATCGAACGTTGGATGGATTAGCAGTCGTTAGCGCTCCTGTGTCAGGTCATATTCGTCTTCTCGAGGAAGAACCCCTCTTGTTTCCATACCGCCTGTGCATGGGGATATATGCGTGGTGGTTAAATCGAGGCAAACGCGATGCAAGCCAGTCTTGGGCTGAGAATAGCGGCAACTCGATCGTGAGCCGGATAAAAGGTGTGCTTTTATTTATTTCCCCTCAATCGTTAGCTGCTTTTGCTAATTCTGGTCGAGAGCGACGCCTTAGTTATCACTTGGTGATAGGCCCTACAGAATCAATAGGACCTTTGGCAGGGCTGCAATTTAAAGGTCGACATATCGATGGGGTAAAGAGCTTTGCCTACCGCCGACAATCTAACCCCTGGCGTCAGTTGATGGATATTAATCTGACTAATTTCCCTCATAGCAAAAAAAGCCACTTGCACACGCTGCAAGTAGATCCTTCATATTTCGCTCGGGCGCAAGTGCCACTCTTGCATATTGTGGATGAAGATAATCTTATCGATGGTACTGCTGATTTATTTGATTTCTATGCGCATATGGCGCGGGTCTTCCTATTTCAACAACTCTGGACATTGCGAAAGCCTGATACCCCGACTACTAAGAAGCCCATCAGTAAGAACATCCAGGTTAACGTGCGATTACCTGCTGAGCTTCCAGGAATTTCTCGAACCATATACCCAATTAATATAAGAGATACGCTGCCAGAACTTACTGACAAGGCGGCTCTCCAAGCGCAATTAACACGATATACCGGCACTCACGGAGGCAGTGGCCCTCCAATACTGTGTATTCATGGCTACAGTGCCAGCGGATCCACGTTTGCGCATGGCACTCTCTACGGTGGAGATAACAAGAAAGGAGGATTAGCACAGTACCTATGTGATCTGGGCCACGACGTCTGGATACTTGACATGCGCAGCAGCAGTGCCTTTGAGTGCGCGAAAGCACCTTGGGATTTTGAACACATGGCCTACAACGATATACCGGCGGCTATCGAGAAAATCCATCACGAGACGGGTTTGGATAAAATCGATGTGGTTGCGCATTGTATGGGCGCGGTCATGCTCAGCATGGCTCTGTTAGGTAAGCCCAAAGGCGCACTTGAGCAATCTGCTATTTCTAATATGCACAGCAAAATCAACAGAATCGTTTTGTCCCAGGCTGGACCCTTCCTTCAATTCACCCCCATGAATACAATGCGTTCTTGGGTTCTAGGATTCGTTAAACAGCTGCTTCCTAAACAAGGGTATGAATTCAATCCTGATAGGCCCTCAAGTGAACACGAAGTGATTATGGATCGCTTGTTAAATACGCTGCCGTACCCCGATAGCAGTGAATTTGATAGAGAGAACCCAAAGCGCGGATATACCACTTGGGTTAAGACACGTCATCGAATGGATGCGCTGTATGGACGGACCTTTAGCTTAGCTAGCATGTCAGACGAAATTCTTGATCATATTGATGATTTTTTTGGGCCCTTCAACTTCCAAACACTTGAACAAACGCTTCCAATTTCAAAACGACGCCAGATTTCCAGTCGATTCGGAACTGATTTCAACATTACAGCAGAAGAATTGCATAGCCGATGGGAATATCCAACGCTATGGATTCACGGGGAACACAATGGATTGATTGATCCTATTTCACCCTCGCTAAGCGCACTTCGGTTTGATGAAAGCAACAACAAACAACTTCAGATAAAAATAATAGCGAACAAAGGTCATCAAGATTGCTTAATGAGTAGTGACTGTCGTGAGCCCTTTGAGGCAATTTCACGTCATTTGACGAGCGACATTCCTATCACTGCGCCAACAACAACGCATGTGCAGAGTACTTCTCTGGCGCATCCGGTTTTACTCGAGCGAAGCGAGACTGACGCCGATAAACGATTTGTCTTTGTCCAACGTCATGACCCTAATTTTGACAAGCTCAGACGATTAGCTTTGGTACCCTTAACCGGAGACGATCAACTGCCGAGCTCTACTAATCAGATCGTATTAATCGATGTCGCCGAAAATGGTTGCTTCCCGCTACCTGACAACGTTGTCAGTTTTCCAGCTTTAGCGTTGCTGATGGTGGCAGCGTCAAGTACTGAGAGTGAGGACATGCAGTGTATCCAGCATTGGTTAGACATGCCCTCATCACACCATACTTATGACTTTAAGATTCTCCGATGATAACTGCTGCAAACGGTTCTGAATCAGGGCAGACAACAAACGTCTTGATACTCACAAGCTGCCTATACCCACCCAATTTACTTCGGCAACGATTGGCCTTTAAAATGATGGACCGAATCACACAACTGGTTCGTGAGGAACCTGACAACTCCATTAAATACACACTTTTGGTTGCGGGCGACAGTATTTATGCAGACGCATCTGCAGGACTTATGGACCCCACGGAGCCACTAGAAAGATTCGAACTAGCTTATCGCCGTCTACGGGCTACGCCTTCATGGCAGCAGATGTCATTGGTTATTCACAACAGACTTCACACCATCGATGACCATGAAATTATCGATAATTGGGAGCCTTCATGTAAAGAAATTCCCGACGAAGCTGATGAGAGTTCCAATCCAGAGCTAATGGAACAGGCGAAGTATCATTTTCTAAATTTTATCAGCCCAGGAGCTGTAGATCCTCATGAAAACAAGGCCGTGTCGAAAAAGCTATGGGGACGCCGACACATCAAAGGTCTGAATATTTTTTTATTGGATACTCGCACGGAGCGCGAGCCAAGAAGTGCAGAAACCACTGCCACTGCCAAAATGATCAGCGAAGAACAAAAATCAGATGTTCTAACTTGGCTTGACGACCTTCATCAAAAAGACGTTGATCTTCCTGGCCAAATACCGGTGCCAAAATTTATCATGTCCGGTTCAATGCTTCTGCCACGCAGAGTATCGGCTGCACACGTTGACAATCAGGAATGTTCCGCGCTTGCATACGACTCTTGGGATGGCTACCCTAACACCCGTAATACTGTGCTAGCTCATATCGCTGCAAAAGGTATTCATAACGTCATATTTTTATCGGGTGACGAACA
>JBLHWG010000335.1:0-5648 GCA_047629055.1 Halioglobus sp. | reverse complement strand
TACGTCATGAGTATCGTGTGGCTGATGGATATAGGTGCCTACTTCAGCGGGCGTCGGTTTGGGGCTAACAAACTCGCCCCTGCTATTAGTCCTGGTAAAACCTGGGAGGGAGTCTATGGCGGGTTGGCCGTGACGGCTGCGGTTTTGATTGTTGTCTTGATCGTTGCACCCTGGGCTCCCGATAACCGATTGAAGCTTGTCATCGCGACAGCCCTAGCTGCTGCGGCCTCAGTTATTGGGGATCTGTACGAGAGTCGTATCAAGCGAGCTGCAGACATGAAAGACAGTAGCCAACTGTTACCAGGTCATGGCGGGGTGCTCGATAGAATTGACGGTGTGCTGGCGGCATTGCCGGTGTTTGTGTTTGTTTGGGTCTGGCTATGAGCCTGGGCATTGATCTGTCCGTAAGTCAGTCCGATTTGGCACCCTGTACGAGTGTTACACAGCGCGTTATCAGCGTATTAGGTGCTACTGGTTCAGTGGGGAAAAGCACCCTGGATGTCATCTCTCGACATCCTGATAAGTACAGTGTTTATGCGTTATCAGCGTATTCGCGTGTCAACGAGCTTTTTGAACTCTGCGTACGCTTCAACCCCCAAGTTGCAGTGCTTGGAACGGAGGCAGGCGCTGAACAGCTTCATGCCAAATGCAAAGCTGGCGGTTTGCAGGTGCGAGTTGAATTTGGGCCAGATGCTCTGAACGAAGTGGCGTCGGCAACGGCTGTCGATACCGTCGTTGCAGCAATCGTCGGTGCTGCCGGGCTATTGTCCACATTGGCTGCGGCCAATGCTGGTAAGCGTCTGTTACTGGCTAATAAAGAGGCGTTGGTAATGAGTGGGCAGCTACTTATGAGTGCTGCTAATGAAGCAGGTTCTCTGATAATGCCTGTCGACAGTGAGCACAATGCTATCTTTCAGAGCCTGCCTGCGACATCAACAGGTGTTAATACGGGTGGAATTGAAAAAATATTGCTCACAGCATCTGGTGGACCATTACGTAATTGTACGATTGAAGAGCTTCGTGTTGTAACGCCGCAACAAGCTTTGAAGCACCCAAATTGGTCAATGGGGCCCAAAATTTCTATAGATTCAGCGACGCTGATGAACAAGGGGCTGGAGGTTATTGAGGCCTGCCAGTTGTTCTCGGTATGTGCCGATGATATTGAGGTAGTCGTCCACCCCGAAAGTATCATTCACTCCATGGTCAGCTACCGGGATGGTTCCGTTTTGGCCCAGCTGGGGCGCCCTGACATGCGCACGCCCATTGCTCATTGCCTTGCTTGGCCTGAGAGAATTGAATCTGGAGTAAAGCCGCTAAATTTTTTCGATATTGCCGGCCTACATTTCGAAAAGCCAGACACAAAACGCTTTCCTTTGCTGCGCCTGGCATTCGATGCGCAGCGTGCCGGTGGAACTGCGCCAACGATTCTCAACGCAGCTAATGAAATTGCAGTTGAGGCTTTTCTCTCTGGATCTGTCGCATTTTTACAACTCGCAGAGGTGGTGGAGCAGACGCTAAGCCTGTCAAAAATATCCCCAGCAAGCGATTTGAGCACTATTATTGAGGCAGATAAAGATGCTCGTGAAACGGCGGCTGCTTGGATAGCTTCAAACGCCGTTTGACTCCCTACTGGTCGATAACTGAACAGATAATAATTCTCAAATCATGATGTTTATATGTTCAGCAATGTAGTTGTCAGCGCACTGGCGTTTATCGTGGCCCTAGGGATTCTTGTGTCCATCCACGAATATGGCCATTTCTGGGTCGCACGCCGGGTGGGTATAAAAGTGCTCAGATACTCGGTAGGATTTGGCCATGCGTTGTATACCCGTGTTGGCAAGGTAGACGGGACGGAATACGTAGTGGGTGCCATACCCTTGGGCGGATACGTAAAAATGCTCGATGAGCGCGAGGGCCCCGTTGCTGAGTCTGAACGCCACCGATCCTTCAATCAGAAATCATTGTGGGCACGAAGTGCGGTCGTGTTGGCAGGGCCTATGGCTAATTTTTTACTGGCCATAGTCGCTTACTGGGTGGTTATGATGATCGGCATTAGCGGGGTAGCTCCATTAGTTGGGGCACCAGTGGCAGGTTCAGCTGCGGCGGCTGCTGGTTTTCAATACGAAGATCGCATTGTTTCAGTAGATGGCCGAAAAACACCCACTTGGACTGATGCGCGCATAGCCTTGCTGGAATCTTCCATGAATACCACAGCACCTTTGCAGATTGAAGTCGAAGATGCGTCGGGATCACAAGTGTTTCGGCAATTGTCGGTGACACAAGATCAGATGCTAAAAGCTGAGGGTGATGCTGTTGCCAATCTTGGCTTTCGTGCATGGTGGCCGGAAGTCGATCCCATTGTTGGAGACGTGGTTGATGGTGGAGCAGCGAATGCTGCCGGTCTTCAGCCCGGTGATGTTGTTGTATCAATTGACGGTAAGGCCATCGATAATTGGATGATGTTGGTCGAGGCAGTACAGCCCAGCGCTGGCGTTGCGCTAAATGTGCAGATTCAGCGTGGAGACACTAAAATTAGCGTTGCTCTAACACCTGAGCCATTCGTGGTTGGGGGAAATACCATCGGCCGTATAGGTGTGATTGAAACGCAGTCGGCGGCGCGTGCCGAGAAGGCTAAGGTTATCGTCAAGCATGCCCCTGTTCAGGCGCTTGGCGAGGCGGTGAAAAGAACATGGGATATGACAGCGCTTACTGTTCGCATGCTCGGTAAACTGCTGTTTGGACAGGCATCTCTCGATAATATTAGCGGTCCAATCAGTATCGCTAAGTACGCGGGTCAGTCTGCTAGCATTGGCATAGACCACTACATAAATTTTATTGCTTTGATAAGCATCAGTCTTGCGGTTCTTAACCTACTGCCTGTGCCCATGCTCGACGGCGGCCATTTGTTGTTTTTTGCAGCTGAAGCTATTCGTGGAAAACCGTTGCCCGAGTCGGTTCAAATTATTGGGCAACAGATTGGTATGGCTCTCCTAGGTGCTCTGATGTTCCTGGCTTTTTACAATGATATTTGGCGATTATTTCGATGAAACATCTCATTGCTTCATCCATGAAATACATGTTGCTCCTGGTTTTTATGTCAGGTGCATTAAATGCTCAAGAACTGCAGCCGCGTTCTTCAAATAATAACGAGTCCGGGACCGAGTCCGGGACCGAGTCCGGGACCGAGTCCGGGACCGAGTCCGGGACCGAGTCCGGGACCGAGTCCGGGGCTTTTGTCATCAGTGACATTGCTATCGAGGGCAATGAAAGGATTGATCTAGGCACCATACTTAATTACCTACCGCTACGAAACAGAGATCAATTTATTCCCTCAGAAGACAGTGCACGAGTATTGCGCTCCTTGTATGAAACCGGTTTGTTTAGCGATGTAGTGGTTAAGCGCCGCGGAGAGAATACGCTGTTGTTAGAGGTCGAAGAGCGGCCTGCCATCGGCAGCATCAACATTTCAGGTAATAAAAAAATTGATTCTGACGAGCTAAGAAAATCTCTTCGGCAAAGCGGCATTGCTTTGGGGCGTGTGTATAACCGCTCCATCCTAGAGACGGTAGAGCGAGAGTTACGTCGTGTGTATTTCAGTCAAGGTAACTACGGTAGTGAAATAGACATCGATGTGAATGATCTTGTACGCAATAGAGTAGCCTTGAATATCAACATTGTGGAAGGTGCTATCGCCCGAATCGAGCATATAAACATCGTTGGCAATGAAAGCTACAGTGAGGACACACTCCTAGACCTGTTGAATTCGAGCGAGAAAAAAATTAACCCGTTCAGTTCGGCAGATGAATACTCGCAAGTGAAACTTGCTGCCGATATCGAAACGCTAAGGTCCTATTACCAGGATCGTGGTTTCATACGCTTTGAAATTGATTCAACCCAAGTTTCCATATCGCCGGACAAGCGGGATATTTTCATCGTAATCAATATTCGAGAAGGCGAGCGCTTCACGCTGGACGATATCAAACTCGAAGGTGAGGTGGATATCCCCAGCGAAGAATTGAAAGCTCTGATAACGGTCAACGACGGGGATGTCTTTGCGCGCAAGGATATCGTCAGAAGTAGCAATGCCATTAATGATCGACTGGGTCAGGATGGCTATGCGTTTGCTGAAGTGGATGTCATACCGAAAATCGATGATGATGCACGCAACGTCGGATTGACGTTTGTAATCACTCCAGGCAAACGCGTGTACGTGCGTCGCGTAACGTTTTCTGGGCAATATAAAACACGCGATGAAGTGCTTCGTCGCGAAATGCGCCAGCTGGAAGGCAGCCGCTTTTCTCCAGCGTTGGTTAGCCGCTCTCGGGTTCGTCTGCAGCGTCTCGCGTTTATGCAGTCCGTTAGTATTCGTACGCCACGGGTACCCGGAACAGATGATCAAGTTGATCTGGAAGTGACAGTTCAAGAGGGTCAGTCGGGTTCCTTCAGTGCTGGATTAGGCTATGGCAGTGATGGTGGGGCAACGGTTAACCTTGCGTTTCAGCAGGACAATTTGTTTGGAACCGGTGAGAGTTTGCAATTCTCATTTGACAACTCCAAAACGACTCGGCAATTATCCTTGTCTTTTCGCGACCCTTATTTCACTGACGACGGTATCAGTCGAACAGTAGGTGCTTTTATTCGTAAAACTGATACGGGTAATCAGAGCTCAACTTCGCGATTCTTATCCAGTACCCGAGGAGCTAGTGTTCGGTTCGGCGTGCCGCTTAGCGAGTTTTCTACATTCAGAGTGGGTTTCGGCTACGAACGTACTGAAATTGGAACCACTGATGGTTCGCCCGAAGAAATTACAGCGTTTGTGGAAGACAACGGCGAAGTGTTCAATATCTACGACCTAAGTCTTGGATTCACCTTTGACACTCGAAATCGAACAGTATTTGCAACGAGTGGTGCTATAAATCGTTTGTCATTGGAAGTCGCCATACCGGGGAGTGACTACACGTACTACAAGCTCGGTTATGCGTTCGAGTACTTCAAAGCTATTAATCAACGATATACTTTTTCTACGTCTGTTCGGTTAGATTCTGGATATGGCTACGAGGATTTTGAGAAATTACCATTTTTCAATCGATATTATGCTGGCGGTGTCAGAACCTTGCGAGGTTATCGAACGGGTAGTCTTGGCCCTAAAGACAGCGGTGGAGATGCTGCCGGTGGCGACTATCGAACACTTGGCACAATCGAGGTTATTTTCCCGCCCCCCTTTGTTGAAGAGCCTGGCGCCACAAGATTGAGCCTGTTTACAGATTTTGGGAATGTGTTTGCTGATACAGATAGTTTCGAGGTAGATGAATTCAGAGGCTCATATGGTGTAGCCTTTGTGTGGTTATCACCTGTCGGACCATTGACATTCAGCTATTCAAACACCTATAACGACCAGGAAGGGGACAAGAAGCAACCTTTCCAATTCACGATTGGATCGATCTTCTAGTGATGAATTTAAAATGCTCAAGTTATTGTGTGACAGGCCCTAGAGCCAACATGAAGGGGGTAAACCAGTGAATACGTTTCTCGGAGCACGGCTACGCGGATGGGTATGCGCACTTGTGGCGTTGCTGTTTTGCTGTGTCTCTATTGCCACAGTCTCTGCGAATGAACGTGAATCTCGCATTGGATTTGTTGATATCCCG
>JBLHWG010000334.1:0-5671 GCA_047629055.1 Halioglobus sp. | reverse complement strand
GCCGTCTGCCAGTAAATCCAGTTCTCGTTCCACGGTTGCCTCGTAATCCAGCTCTCCAGCTATTCCCTGTTGAAGGCGGTTTAACCACGCGCGTCGGAATTCGTTACTGCTGAACATTCCATGCAAATAAGTGCCCTCTACATTGCCCATCTTACTGATAGCACCATCAGCTTGCCCATCGAGAATGGTCATCGGATTGTGTGTGTCAATGCCTGTACTATTGCCAACGTGAATTTCATAGCCGGTAACCTGCGCTGCGCTGCGAGCGCAAATACCATTCACCTGCAGGGTTCGTTTCTCGGCAGTCATTCTGGTTTCGATATTTAACAAACCTAGTCCTTTAACGCTACCCGGATTTCCATCAATTCCTTCAGGGTCGTGAATTTCATTGCCTAGGAGTTGATAGCCTCCGCATATTCCCGTTACATGCCCTCCTTGTCGCGCAAACGCGATGATATCGTGGTCCCAGCCCTGTTCGCGAAGGAATTGTAGATCGCCAATGGTCGATTTAGTACCAGGCAGAATAATTGCGTGGATGCTTCTTGGAATTGGGGTGCCTGGTGGTACGAATCCAACTTCCACATTTGGCTCTAAACGCAGTGGATCCAGGTCATCAAAGTTGGCAATACGCGATAGAAGTGGTACAGCTATTCGAAGTTTATCTGTGCGTACACTAGCACTGGCAGGGCGTGCCTGTTCCAGAACGACAGCGTCTTCCTGAGGCAGCTTAAGAGCCGATGGAATCCAAGGTACAACCCCACGGCAAGGCCACTGTGTTAGGGCTTCAATGTCCGTGACGCCATCGTCGAACAGTCGCGGGTCCCCACGAAAGCGATTAATGATAAAGCTTTTTATCAGCGCAGCATCGTTTGAATCAATAACTGTTTGCGTTCCGACAATAGCTGCGATGACACCTCCCCGATCAATATCTCCAATCAAGCAGACAGGTGCTTGAACTTTCTGGGCGAATCCCATGTTGGCGATGTCTCTTTCGCGTAAGTTGGTCTCGGCTGTGCTACCTGCGCCTTCGACTAAAATAAGATCGTATTGCGTTGCTAGCAAGGAAAAACTATCGACAACAGCCTGCATTAAATGCTGGCGCTGCTTGTTCATGTAGTCGCTCGCAGATACCGTATCCAGCACCTTGCCAAGCACAACAATTTGAGCTGTTTGATCGCTTTGAGGTTTAAGAAGAACAGGGTTGAATTCAACACAAGGCTCAAGTCCTGCGGCCCTTGCTTGCAAGGCTTGTGCTCGGCCTATTTCACCGCCGTTTTTACATGCTGCGGCATTGTTGGACATATTTTGTGGTTTGAAAGGGGCCACCGACAGGCCACGCCTTTTGGCTAATCGGCATAAACCCGCGACAACGGTGGATTTGCCAACGTCTGATCCGGTGCCCTGAAACATCAGTACTTTTGCTGGCATTGCTGTGCGTCTTATAGATATATTTGAAAAAAAAGTGAAAACGTACGAATCTTAGTTCTTGGTCTTAAAAATCAATACCCTGTTTAGCCTTGATGCCAGATTGAAAGGGGTGTTTGATTTCTTTCATTTCAGTGACAAGATCGGCCATGTCCATGAGTGCAGGTTTTGCATCGCGACCGGTGAGAATGACGCTGGTTCTGTCAGATCTTGCCTGCAATCCGGATATTATGTCGTCAACGTCCAGGTAGTCATAACGTAAAGCGATGTTGATTTCATCGAGGACAACAAGATCGTAGTCTCCAGATTGCATCGATTGCGTAGCTTGCTCAAAAGCATTTGTCGCAGCAGCAATGTCCTGGTCACGATCCTGTGTGTTCCAGGTAAACCCTTCGCCCATGGTGTGCCAGTGAAGTTGCTCTGGAAAACGGTTGAAGAATTCTCGCTCCCCGGTTTTCCATGTGCCCTTGATGAATTGCACAACAGCGACCTGATGACCCCATCCCAGTGCGCGAGCCGCAACGCCAAACGCTGAGCTGGATTTACCCTTGCCATTTCCGGTGTGTACCAGTACCAGGCCTGTTTCAGAGTGCTCTGCCGCCTTGACCTTCTTCTTTTGTTCAGCCTGCAATGCTTGCATGGCTATTTTGTGTTCGTCCGCTGTAGTCATTATTATTGTTGTATCTAGAAAAGTGTAGTTATCGTTAAATAGTGTGGTGCCGATCTTGAAGAAAGACATTAGTGACCTTTCCGTGCAACGGTTCCAAGCCTATTTCAGCAGGTGAATGAATACTTAAAGGATGATTAGTACCCGCAGATTCGAGTATCACTTTGACAGGTTCAATAGGTGCATCTGATAGCAGGAAAAATTCTGCCATCTCACCTGGCTTCAATCCTGAGGACGAGCCGCCGTCAATGATGCGCTTTGGTGCGGCGCTGAGTTTTTCAAATACTTGGCTAAGCGAAAATCCAAGTATATCGGTTAATTGAAGTATGAGCGGCATAGACCAAGGGTAGGCAGACAGACCGGATTCTGTGGATGGGAAAGGTGCCAGGCTGGCATCTCTCTCGTGAGGTGCGTGATCAGTACAAATCGCATCGATAACGCCATCAATGACACCTTGTCGAAGTGCAGCTCTGTCAGCAATGCTGCGAAAAGGGACTTCGCTGTGAAAACTCGAGTCGTAACCTGAGAGGTGATCGTCTGTAAAGAACAGATGGTGAAGCCCGACGTCACAGGTCACCGGTAGCGCAGCCTGCTTCGCTGCATCAATCATTTGTAAGGCGCGTGCAGAGCTGACTCGTGAAATATGAAGCTGACAGGAAGTTTCTCTGCACAGTTCTAACAGTCTGGCAAGCGCGACGGTTTCTGCGGCTACCGGTATTTCGGGTAGTCCGAGTTTAGTGGCTATGGCACCCGCATGCGCACATCCATCTGCACCCAGTTGTGCATCCCTTGCTGTCATGAACAAGGGCATCGAAAACGAAGCGGCATATTCCATGGCACTAAATAGAACATTGGTATTGCCCAGTGGATAGTCTGCCTGGCTGGCAGCCGGACATCCTGCTGCTTGAAGCGTTGCCAATTCACTTAATTGTTCGCCTGCTAACCCCACAGTAAGTGCCGCTATAGGAAATATCTGAGCGCCTTGAGCCATCTCTGCGCGTTGCTTGATCAACTCTACTGTGGCAATACTATCGATGGCAGGCTGTGTATCAGGCGAGCATAGAACCCTCGTGAATCCAGCAGCCAGTGCCGCGTTAGATTCGGAGGCGATAGATCCTTTTCTCGTCAGCCCCGGTTCGCGTAAACGCGCATAGAGATCGCACATACCGGGTACGGCGATTTGGCCATTCGCCTCAATATGAAGTGCTGCGTCCATGGCCGTTTCCACGGCAGTGCCAACAGTGGGTATTTGGCCGGCACGATCACTAGGGCTTATCGATTCAACGACACCGTCTCTAAGCGTGATTGTATGTAATTCATCGCTGTCGAGTAGTCTGGCGTGGTTGATGATAACTAAAGCGTTTGTAGATACTCTCACGACTGTGCCCGCCGAAGACTAGTAGCGTTACCGGCGATGATAGACATGACGGCCATGCGCACCGCGATACCGTACGTCACCTGTTCCAGAATAACCGATTGTTTTCCGTCCGCAACACTACTGGCTATTTCGACGCCACGGTTGGTAGGGCCAGGGTGCATGATCAAGGCGTCCGGTTTGGCTAGTGCTAGACGTTCGGGCGAGAGGCCGTAGGTTCTGTAAAACTCACCGGAGCTGGGTACGGTGGCCGTTCGCATGCGTTCTTTTTGCAATCGGAGTCCCATGATCACATCCGCACCGACCAATGCTTTATCGATTGATGGGTATATTTTCACCCCTAGGCTTTCTACTTCTGCGGGTATGAGTGTTCGCGGTCCGACGATTCGTACTTCCCCGGCACCTAGTTTAACGAGTGCAGAGATATCGGATCGAGCTACGCGCGAATGCCTTATATCTCCGATAATCACCACACACAAATTGGCGAAGTCGCCCTTATGCCTGCGAATCGTAAACATATCGAGCATGCCTTGCGTAGGATGCGAGTGCTGGCCATCACCACCGTTGATTATGTTGACCGACGGAGACACATGGCGGGCAATGAAATGCGCCGCTCCGGAGTCTGGGTGACGAACGACAAACATGTCGCATTGAAGGGCTTCGAGTACCTGCAAGGTATCGAGCAAAGATTCGCCCTTAGTGGTCGATGAAGTAACAAGGTCTACATTGAGAATATCTGCACTTAACCGTTTTGCTGCCAGTTCAAACGCGGTGCGTGTCCGTGTACTGTTTTCAAAAAATAGATTGGCCACTGTTGTGCCTCTAAGCAGTGGTACTTTTTTGATGGTGCGGTCATTGACACCGGCAAAACCTTCGGCAGTATCGAGTATCTGGGTAAGTATGGATTTGTCCAATCCGTCCAGATCGATAAAATGGTGGAGCTCGCCCAATGCGTTGAACTGAGGGTCGGCAAGGCTCATGACTTTTTGCCTACGCTCACTTGCATGGTGGTTGAATCCAAATCGATGTATTGATTGGCGTCCACATCCAGATTATGTCCGACTACATCAGCCCGAATGGGCAGTTCATGTCCGGTTCGTTGCACCAGAACAGCAAGGGTGATTCGAGCAGGTCTGCCATAATCGAAGATTTCGTTCATGGCCGCTCTGACCGTACGACCTGTGCCCAGTACATCATCGACTAGCACGACATGCTTGTCTTCTAAATCAAACGGGACTTGAGAGGGGCCTACGACTGGGTGGAGGCCAACGGAACTAAAATCGTCTCTGTAGAAGGCAATGTTAAGCTCTGCCAATTCTTGCTCGACGTTCACCCCTTTTTCTTTTAACCGATCTAGCAAATAGGTGCCGACATTGACGCCGCCTCTGCGTATGCCTATCAATGCGACGGGTATGTCCGGATCAATCAGCTCCATCAAAGGCGTAAGCATGCCGTCTAACCAGTCGGTTACGGTTGTCGCATCAAATTTTGTAGTTACAGACTCATTCACTGTGATGATCCCTCGGCAAACCAGGACTCCAGTATAAGGGCGGCGGCAATGGTATCGACATCTTAATGTCGTGTTTTGCGGATTCGTTGCCCTGAGCTGCGCATATTATTTAGGGTTTGTTGCGCTTCCACAGAGCTGTAGCGCTCATCCGCCTTGTGTATTGTAAGCTCGTAGCGTTTGTTGAGTCGTTTAATGAAGCCTTTTACGTGAAACGTAATGGTCTGTTCCTGTGAGTCCTCGGTAAGAGGCCACCCAACAACGAGGTCTGTCGGTTGCCATAGTTCAATGATTTTATCGATCGCTGACCAATCTGGTGTGCCATTGTTGTTGTTTACCACGCCAACTGGGGATGCGGTTTTCAAACGGTATTCGCCAACCGCAAGTCCTATTCTGCGGGTTCCGTAGTCAAAGGCAATGCATGTGCCTATGCGGTTGTCACGCTCACGCATGACCTGATTGAGCAACAAGCTTACGAAGGTCGATTCCAATTTGATCACCTGCAGCCTGACGTCGAGCATCCAGTGGGGTGTCAAAGAGTATGTCTGCGGATGCTTCTACAGTTAGCCATGCGTTATGGCTAACTTCGGACTCAAGTTGTCCAGCGGACCAACCTGCATGGCCCAGGAAGATCAGGTACTGGGAAGGTGGATCACGTTTGGCAATGGACTCGAGCACGTCTCGCGAGCTTGATACG
>JBLHWG010000333.1:0-5727 GCA_047629055.1 Halioglobus sp. | reverse complement strand
ATTAAGTTGACCAATTCAGACGGTACTTCCACCACCGCATACTCACTACACGGCTCACCGTTAAATGCACCTTTCCCGTTTGCTAACTCCGCGCCGTGGGCTTTTTTAAAGCAGGACCAATACACATTCGCTACAGCTGACAATACCGATAAATATACTGCAGAGGTCAACACACAATTTCCTTCGGTAGGAAACGGATTTTTAAGAATCGAGGTCGCTTCGGAAAGACCTAGTAAAATCTTAGTCGAGTTTGTAGGAGATCAAGATAGTGAGTCTGCTGATTTGATACTTTCCAGAGAATTAGCGCAACTTGCATAACAAACCGTGCCCGCAACCGGTGTTTTTTGTTATTCCAGCCTTTTTTATTTAGGAATAGTTTTCGACTGTAGCGAAACCGCATTTTCAACAAGACTGGCTAGTCCTGCGTGGTACATCAATTGGTTGCGATTTATAGTGGGTTTGTCGAATTGACTAACACCTGAGACCTTGCGCCGGATCTTTAACATGACTTGTTCTAGATACTTCTGAGAACGGGACAGCTCCTGTGCCATATCAACCAGGCTTTTTCCATCTGCAAGACCTGCCAAAAATGCAATTTCCAGGGTGTTCAGAGAGGTAAACACTGGTGTGAAGGACTTGTCAATATGTCCTGAGTCTGCCAATACACTATTAATATGCATGCTTGTTACCACTTGGAGTTGAGGTCGACTTACTCTAGTATTTCGAGCATCAAGTGCGGTCATCCATGACCGCTATGGCGCCAAATAATTCCTAAATTAGGATTAAGAACAATCAATTGCCAATACCTAATATACGTGACTATCCTGCCTAAGTTAATACATCAAAAGATATAGATTACTACTAAAGTCCTGTTATTTTAGCCAAATGTGTTAAGTCAGCCCGCTTATCTACCATGCGTCGGCAATTAGGCTGCGTGTTAAATACTGAAGCTTGCTAACGAAAAACATCTAATCGAGGTCAGCACGCCGTACAGTCCGCTGCTGTAGTTCTTGAAGGCTCGTTATCACACCCTCAATTCTGCAAAAAGCAAAGGGGATCGTCTATTCACGATATAATCAGACCTTACGGGACACTTAGCGTAAAAATCACTAAACCACCGCTCTGGTCATATCCAACAAGACTAAAACCATGTGACTTGAAGACTTGCGCCCTTGTTCAACTACTCAAGAGAAATTCGTTATGAAATTCGTTTTAATCGTACTCGCTTTGGGCGCACTTTGGTTTGTTGCGCAGCAGTTTATGAACAGCAGCAAAGCGAAAGAAAATATTCAACTTGGCCAGAGCTTCCTGGTTGAAAATAGCAATACTGATGGCCTTCAAAGCACTGCTTCCGGGTTGCAATACAAGGTTCTGGAAACAGGCACCGGCAGCGCGCACCCTACCGCCACCGACCGAGTTAAAGTGCACTATCACGGCACGCTGATCGACGGTACGGTATTCGACAGTTCGGTAGATAGACGTGAGCCTATTTCTTTTGGCCTAAACCAAGTAATTCCTGGCTGGACGGAAGGATTACAATTGATGGTTGTGGGTGAGAAGACCCGGCTATTTATCCCCAGCGAATTGGCCTATGGCAACCGCGCAGCGGGCAAAATAGAACCTGGCTCTACGCTGATATTCGATGTCGAGTTGATAGGCATTAATGTCGACTAATTTCTATGTCCATAGTTTTAATGTGTAAGGTGGAAATAATAATCACTCATATGGTTCGATTCTTTCTACCTTCAGGCGATAACCAGATTCAGCAAGGTTGCTCTTGACTGTTTCAGTTGATAGCGTTCCGATGGCCCATACAGGCATGTAGGTATCTTCAACCACAATAGCCTCTTGCGCATTAGCGTGAACTACCTGATTGGCAGGTGGCGGAGGCGTATGGATACAAGCACCATAGTAAGGCACTAACAAGAACTCCTTCATCTTGCTCTGACCATCAAAGTCCAACGGCACTACGTAACCCGGTAGTTTTACTTGCTTGCCATTTAGGCTTTCTACTACGGGTGCATAGGCCATCATCTCCTCAATCTCGGCAATCTCTGTTTCAGATTCCTCGCTACCGTCGAACAGTTTATCCAGTTGTTCCCTGGACATATTTTCTAATGGGCTCTGCACTGGCCTGAAACCTTCAGGTATCAGCTGCTCCCAGCTAATTTCAGTGATAGATTCATCATCCCAGTTTTTATCTGAATTCCACCACCATGCTTGCGCTGCAGTGGTGCCAAGAACCACTACAGCGACTGTAATAAACAGTTGTTTTCTTAAAATTGCTTTCATTTATTTTCTCCGTAGATAAACAAGTACGAACACTCATCACTACATCCTGTGCATCATTCCATCGGCTACTGATTGACGGTAAGCTCGCCAGGCAGGTATGCAACCCACGAGAATTCCCGCGATAAATATGGATGCCATTCTGAGTCCATCCGATACTGTGAGCATTGAAAACTCAACGCTGAAACCGTAGCGCTGCTGAATCCAAAGTATCCCTATTACCACTACTACGTAATGCAGCAGTACACCGGCAAGCAATCCAAGGAAACTTAATACTGTAGATTCTGCGCACAGCAAAAGAAAAACATGAGACGGCCTCGCACCAGATGCACGTAGTATCGCCATCTCTCGACGTCGCTCATTCAATCCTGCAAACAGCACAGACACTAGATTTACCAGCCCCGCCAGAACAACGAATGAAGACACTAGCAGCAAGGCATTCTCTGCAACTCGTACTAGGCTCCACAATTCTTGTATGGCGACGCCTGGAAGTATTGCCAACAAGGGTTCTTCACGGTATTCATTGATAGCGCGCTGCTCACGAAAAACAGCCCCGCGCGAATTCAATCCAACCAGCAGAGCTGTCACCGCCTTGGGTATTAAATCCATGCGGCGAATGTCTTCTGGACTGGTCCCAGCACCAGGTACCGCCATGCCATTAGTCCAATCCACATGCATAGCCTCTATCCCTAACAGACTGACATGAAGCGTATGGTCGACAGGTGTACCCGTTGGTTCAAGGATGCCTACAACCTTAAAAGGCTGTTTGTCATGCTCAACCAACGCAACCTTCCCTGTACCGTGAGCAACGGCTATTGAATGACCCAGTGAATAACTTAGCTGCCTGGCTACTTCACTCCCGAGGACCACGTCAAATACATCTTCAAATTGCTGCCCTTGCTGTACCTGTAACGATCTATCTCCTGCATATTGATAATGCTTGAAGTAATCTGGCGTGGTCCCCAACACTCGGAAGCCACGATGCGAATCTCCCAGAGAAAGAGGAACAACCCAATCAACGGCCTCACGGCGTTTTATGTCCGTGACACTATCCCAGCTGATGTTGTTCGTCGCACTGCCAATCCGGAATACCGAATACAGTAGTAACTGAACAGAGCCGCTGCGTGCACCTACGATCAGATCAGTGCCTGAGACGGTTTGTGTAAAGCCCGTACGCGCATCTCTACGCACCTTCTCCACTGTTAGGATGAGTGCCACACTCATAGCAATAGCAATAATGGCCATCAATGCTGTTAGCCATCTATTTTTCAAGCTCTTGTAAGCGATGTCCAGCATGTTACCGCCCCAGATCCCTTTCACTAACACGATTGATCTGGCTCAAATCCACGCTATGATCGAACTCTGAAGCTAGTGACGCGTCATGACTAACAAAAAGCAAGGTCGCTTCAGAGTCTTGTATCTCATTGAAAAGCAATTTCAAAAACGAGCTACGGGCATCGGCATCCAGTGCAGAAGTGGGTTCATCTGCAATGATTAACGCAGGCTTGCCTATCAAGGCTCTCGCAACAGCAACCCGCTGCTGTTGGCCAACACTCAACTGCATGGATGATCGTGACGTGAAAAGGCTCTCAGGCAGTTGCATTGCTTCCAGTAGTCTTTGAGCCTCCTCTGTCAGGCTGCGACCATCCTGCTCTGCCCTTTGACGACGGATGTTCGAAAATCGGCACGGTAAGGTTACATTTTCCGTAACGCTAAGAAACGGCAGTAGATTGAATTGTTGGAATACCAGACCAATGTGCTCCGCTCTGAAGCGATCGGAGTCGGCTCCATCCATGGTGACCAAGTTGACACCATCAATCACCAGTGTCCCTGCCTGTGGCCTAGCTATAGCGGCCATTAGACTCAACAATGTTGTCTTGCCAGACCCAGAAGGGCCTCGCAGAAACACGCGCTCCCCCCTGCGTATGGAAAACGCCTCAATATCAAGGGTGGGGGGTAACGACTCGGACCAGCTAAAACGCAGATCCGAGATCGCAACCATGGAGTCATCGGTGCTCACAAAAGCAAGGCTCGACGAGAAAATACATTCATTTAACGGATGACAGATCGATTACTGAGGATTTTCCAGTGATCTCAAAAGCTGTTTGGCCTGACGGCCCCGCCACTTGGACATCAATATCGACAATACCAGGCCATTGGTCAGTCAATGACATCGTAATTGATGATAATTCACCTGCCGTATCACAGCTATAGACATACTCAGCAAAGACCTCAGAGTGACTTGAAGCCTCTTCGTGCTCTTCATGCTCTTCGTGCTCTTCGTGCTCTTCGTGCTCTTCGTGCTCCTCGTGCTCCTCGTGCTCCTCGTGCTCCTCGTGCTCCTCATGCTCCTCATGCTCTTCGTGAGAATCGCTGACTTGTACAGACTCAATCTGGCATTTTGATTCTGGGTTGATCTCATAAAGCCGTTCAGGATGCTTCAGTAAAACAATAGCGTCATCGAGTTGTGTTTGTTGCTCCTCTGTCGATGGAGCATGCTCAAACCCAATCAGATTCATCCATGGGCTTTGAAATTCGACAAACAGCTTTTGTTTGTCTATTACGACGTTAACTTTGGATGCACCATGCTCATGGCTATCCAAATCGCGCTGCGTTTGCGCAAGAACCGAACTGCTACCTACTAACAGACACGCGCAGACCACTAAGCCTGTTGAACAGTGTTTCATTATAAATTTCCTGACCGATTGATTCGAATGCACTAATTGGGCACACCGGACAAGTAAGTCCGATGGTTGTCAGCTCAATTCAAAGTGCGATAAATATCTGACTAACCGACGTCGGCAGGAGGTCCCCTAGTATCGTAAAGGGCAGTAAAAGTTTGAATGACAGCCGCATTTTCACGGATGTAGACGGTACGCAGGTGTGCAAAAACCTCGACATCTCTCGGCTCTGCAGTGAAACCCGCCTGTACGCTTCCGTGTAGGTGGAAAATCAGGCAGGTTACTGACTCTGAGGTTTCAAGACCATGGCTTAGTGTTGAAGTACTACTCGTTAGTTCGTTGTCATTGTCACCATGACCGTGGGGCTGGTTCAAGGCATGGTGATGTGCATGACCCGAAGCGTGGTGGGTGTAATGATCTTCTCCCTTAGCCTGACATGGCTCCGTGCCTTGAGGGATATACACGTGCTCCAAAGCATGAGCCAATGACGAAAACTGTCCGAAGAGGAGCAGAAACGTCAACAAAACATGTATTGTGCGGCGGGATTTCATAGGCAAATTGTAGTGCAATTATTGTGCTAGTGGCAAGTCGCAGCCTTGTCCACTAAGAAATGAGTCTAAGGCAGCCCCTCCATTCCAACATAAAATGGGTCTGAAACAACCAAAGTTGTTCATAATCAAGCGATGAAAGCGATTATGACCATCAACGAACTGAGCACGTTAATTGACCTAGAAAACCATCTTCAAAATAACCAGCC
>JBLHWG010000332.1:0-5825 GCA_047629055.1 Halioglobus sp. | reverse complement strand
TTAGAGGACCACGAGCGTTGGGCAACACCTCCCATAGCATGATGTACCAAGGAGTCTCCCCACGGGTTTGTGCCGCTGCGACATAGTCACGAGTTTTGATATCAATAGCTAAGCCACGAACAATACGAAACACCGTTGGAGAATTAACAAATACCACCGCAACAAATATATTCAGCAGATTAGGATCCATATAAAACACGCCCAATGGATCCATATTGAATGCCAACCCTGAATAGGCCCATAAGCCAATTACTAGCGTTACGCCAAGATACCAAGTCAGTTTGCTGGGCTGTTCGCGAAAACGCGAATAGAACAACAAGCTGAAAAATATAATGGGAAATATGAATAGAACTCCTGCTAAATACAACGGAACGCCTGTTGATCTGATCTCAGGTGTAACCAGAAGAAAGAACAATAGAATGACGGGAAAAGCCAATACAAGATTAGAAAGAAAACTCAAAAATGTGTCCAGCTTTCCGCCGTAGTAGCCTGCTGGCAGACCCAATGTGACACCCACCATAAAGGCAAAAATAGTGGCAGCGGGTGCGATGGCCAATACTATCTGGCTACCCTTAACCATCCGGCTGAACACATCACGAGCCAGGTTATCGCCACCTAGCAAATACCAGTGACCTTCCATACCTTTAACTGGCCAACCGGGTTTTTTATTTTTCATACCCGACATTTGTGTCAACGGATCCATCGTTGCGATAAGGTCCGCAAAAATAGCCGTGAGTACCCAGAATAGAACCAGAATCAATCCGGCCATGCCGATGCGACTACCGTAAAGTTTCCCGTACAGACCCAAACGTTCCCTGAAAATCGTAGACAGTGTGAGGATCACAGCGAGTCCGATCCACACGGGTGTGAATTGAATCATTATCTGCGTGAAGATATCTAGAGCGCTTAATCTATCCATTATTGGCTCCTAGTTAATCCGAATTCGTGGATTGAGAAAAACATATCCAATATCCGATATGAGCTGCGTTACTAGCACTACACATACGGCAACGACTGAGCACGCCAGAAGCAATTCAATATCGTTATTACCGACTGCTGCCACGAGAGTCCAACCGAAGCCTTTGTAGTTAAATAGCGTTTCAACGATGACCACTCCAGTGAGCAACCACGGAATTTGCAAGATAATGACTGTGAACGGCGCAATTAAAGCGTTTCGCAATGCATGCTTCAACACAACGCCAGGGAAACTCAATCCTTTCAGCCGTGCTGTTCTAATGTATTGCTCGGTCATGACTTCAGCCATGGAGGCACGTGTCATTCGGGCAATATAACCGACGCCATAAAGCGCAAGCGTCACAACAGGTAAGGTGAAATTTTCAAAGGTGATATTTTCCATCGCCGTTGCAGCTGTGCCTTTAAACCAGCGCAATCCTCCAAATTTACTGGAAAATATAATAATAAAAATCACACCAGAAACATATTCAGGAGTGGATGTAGAGAGAATCGAAATGCCTGACAGGGTGCGATCCTTTATTGAACCTTCACGCATGCCAGAGACAATGCCGATGATCAACGCTGTTGGGATCATAACAATCAGCACCCACATCATCAGTTTGCCGGTTAATGCCAGTTTTTCGGCAATGATACCTCCGATGTCTACTTTAAAAACTAGAGAGAAGCCCCAGTCACCTTGCATCAATCCACAGAAATTGGGAGGATTTAGAGGGTCGTCTGCTCGACGTATACATCGACCAGTGACTTTGCCTTCATCATCGGTGCGGGTCCAACCTGGAACAACGCCAAGCCACTCACCGTAGCGTTTTAATATAGGTTGTCGATACCCGTTCTTCTCCAACCACGATTGCACTTGCGCATCGCTCATGCGCATGTTGCCTTCGCTCTTAGCCAGCTTTTCAAGGTTAGGTTCTAAATTGGTCAAAGAGAATACGATGAACGTCAGACACAACGCCGTTAGCACCATGACGCCGAATCGCCTTACTAAAAAGCTGCCCATCAAGTCCCCTTGAAATTGTTGCGTTTACCAATGAAAAAGGGACTGCCTCGAAAGGCAGTCCCTTTTAGACTTTAAGCTTTAACTAAGCTTTTTCCAATACAGATCTTGTGGACGATGCTCAAATGTTATGTGATGAGCCGCGCCGCCAAGATTTGGCTTCGTGTAGTTGGTCAACGTACGCCAGTAAGGTTGAACAATGACACCTTCGTCTTGCATGATTTTCTGACAAACAGCGACCTTCTCACGTCGTTTGTCGACATCAGGAATTTCCAAGGCTTCTGTCAATGCTGTATCAAAAGCTTCATTGGCAAAACCTGCTTCGTTCCAGGCTTCACCTGAACGATATGCAAGCGCTAAAACCTGAACGCCCAGTGGACGATGGTTCCAGTTGGTAGATGAGTACGGGTACTTTGTCCAATCATTCCAGAAGGTTGAACCAGGAAGAACTGTGCGCTTAATCTTGATGCCTGCCTTACGAACCATGTCTGCAACAGCGTCTGTCGTATCTTTGCGATAACCGGCGTCTATGGAGATAAGCTCATGCTCGTAATCACCCATTCCTGCTTCTTCCATCAGTGCCTTAGCACCTGCTGGATCAATTTTTTGTGCAGGCATTGGTGCATAGTCAGGATGCATCGGACCAACGTGATGGTTCTCTGCAACAGTACCCAGACCACCCACTCCTAACTCAAGACATACTGCAGGATCAACAGCCATTGCTAGCGCACGACGTACTCGTGAATCAGCGTATATTTTCTTACCATCTACTTCGGCTTGTCCATTCGGACGAACAACAACAGTTGCTGCCGTAACCACATCATTTCTTTCGAAGTTTTCAAGCGTGTCCATCAACTCAATGATTTCTGCACCTTCAGCACTGTAGATGAAATCGACTTCATCTGATTCCATAGCAGAAAAGTGAGAAGCTGGCTCCGTACCGTAATCGATGTATTCGATGCGATCCATCCAGGCGCCCTTACCGGCATTCCACCAAGTGTGGTCAGTGTTTCTAACCAATACTGCTTTTTCACCCACTTTGAGTGACTCAGGCTTGTAAGCACCGGTACCTAGAAACACTTCCAGCTCTGTTTCAGGGTTGTAGTCTTTGTGAACAATGGCCGCAGGGTAATCTGCCATGCCTGCGATAAGAGAGATATCAGGTTTAGGCAGATTCACTTTAACGGTGTGGCTATCGATAACTTCGATTGCGCCTTCCATTGCCTGACCCGTAGCTTCATCGATAATGGTTGCGAATCGACCCGCCATGGAGTTTCCTTCAACACTCTTATCACACCAGCCAGCGATGTTTCGAGCGACATCTTCGGCAGTGAAATCGTCACCGTTGTTCCATTTCACACCTTTACGAACATTCAATGTGTAAATTTTAGCGTCGTCGCTAACATCCCAGCTTTCGAGCAATTTACCGGTGAATGTTGCATCGTTGTTGTATTCGACTAAATATTCCAACCAACCGCGTGAAAAGTTAGCAATCTGAGACCAATCATAAGTCCGAGGATCTTTCAATGGGCGAACTTCGGTCTGGTAGCGAACGGTACCGCCCATTTGCTCATGTGCCATAGCGTGAGCAACTGATGGTGAAGCTAACCCAAGCATTCCGTAGGCAGTGGTTGCACTAGCGCCGAAGATACTGGCCATAGCCAGGAACTCACGACGAGTGACGCTGCTGCTAGACCCACGGACTGTGTCTGCCATTTCGGTAATGTGCGAAGGCAATTTTTGCCCGTTTTTCTTTTTGAAAATCATTTTACTGCTCCAAGTGTTTATCAAAACCCGCCTAGGGTGACAGCTTTAGGCGGTGTCAACAAGAACAACTTATTGTGCCGCTTCTACAATAAATCGTCTAAATAATTGATTATGCGTATTATTTTTAATTTTACGCCCACTTTGCGATAATCAAAAGTGCGCACAAACGAACATCTAGAGGTCGCAAACGACTATTAGCGATAGGCTATCTGCTGAATATTTTATTTCGCAGCGCCATCGTGGTAGTCCCAGTAACCACGCTGTTTGCAAATGTGTTCAGCGACATATTTGGCATCGTGCCACACCCCCCAAATGAACGATGATCCACGTCTGGATTGCCATGGAAGACCCAGAAAATAAATACCAGGCTCACTCGATATTCCACGCTCATGCACGGGCTTTCCTGCTGAATCGAAGGTGTCAACGTCCAACCAACCATAGTCAGACGCATACCCAGTTGCCCATATAATCGACGTGACACCTGCATTAGCGAGATTCAGTTCGAGAATCGGGTGTCTTATGCAGTCTGGGTCTGAATCAATGATTTTTGCCGCCGGCTCTTCTGGAAGATTGAGCCCATTACGCTCAATATAAGCGTCCGCTTCTTCTAGTAGTGAAAGGTAGTTGGCATCTCCTGCACAGACGTTTTTCCGAAGATCTGGTGCAAATTTTATAACGCCCTCATTAAAACCCTCTGTCAATCCCACCAGAGTCATTCCTCTGTTGGCGAATTGACGAAAATCTATCGTTTTTCCACCGTGCGCACCACTTACCGCAATGGTCACGTGTTCCGTACCGGGTGCCAGCGCCCCAGCATCCCACTTTCCAAGTACCCCAAGCCACCAGACAAAATCTCGCCCTCTGTAGCTGCGAGGTGGTCGATCATGCGCTCCGACAGACAAGTACACAGATTTCCCTGAGCCCAGTAATTCGTCCGCAATCTGCGAACCTGATGATCCAGCACCAACCACGAGCACGGTTCCTTCTGGCAATTGCTCAGGGTTGCGATATGCGTTGGAATGTATTTGAACAAGCGACGCTGTTTCAGGAACAAGAGGTGGAATAATAGGTGTTTGAAATGGACCCGTTGCGGCAACGACGTTGGTAGCTTCGATTATTCGTTCCGATGTTTTTACTGTAAAGCCCGGACGCCCGAGATTCTTGGAAACTTGTAGAACATCAACGCCACACCGAATCGGTGCCTTGATGTGTTCTGCGTAAGTGGTAAAATACTCAACCACGTTATCTTTGGTTGGAAATGCGTCTGGATCACTATCTTTAAACAACAAGCTGGGAAACCTGTCGTGCCAGGCGGGTCCGTTGGCAACCAGAGAATCCCAACGAGCTGTACGCCAACGTTCAACAATTCGGTCGCGTTCCAGTACCAAATGTGATCTTCCAGCGAGGCCCAAGTGTTCGCTCATCGCCAAACCGGCTTGTCCGGCGCCGACAATTAAGGTCTCTGTCTGTTCTATTGTCATTGTTTTCCTTGTGCAGACTTAGCCAAAGCAGCGATTTTTTCGCAGCAATTAGAGCTAGTATATGGGAAGACATGAAAGCCTAAGCTCTGATTTTACGAAGCTTTGATTGCGTAGAATCAAAGCAGGCAATATATCAGTCCGGGTTGAGGCTTACGGACATTTACAATGGGTATGCAAGATCAATGAATGTGTTGTGGATTATGGCCGATCAGCTTCGGTGGGATTATCTGAGTTGTTACGGTGCGAAACATATCGATACCCCACATCTGGATAGTCTTGCAGAGCGTGGGGTCCGATTTAATCGCACGTATGTCCAATCGCCCATCTGTGGTCCAAGCCGCATGAGTTTTTATACTGGGAGATACGTACGAAGCCACGGCTCCACCTGGAATGGATTCCCGTTGAGAATTGGAGAAATCACACTGGGAGATTACCTACGCGAACTTGGCGTAAAGTGCTCTCTGGTGGGTAAAACTCATATGACACCTGATGCCGACGGAATGCAGCGACTCGGCATTGAGCCTGATAGTACAATTGGCGCATTAATCAGTGAATGTGGATTTGATGTCTTCGTTCGTGATGATGGTACTAACCACAGCGACTAT
>JBLHWG010000331.1:0-5831 GCA_047629055.1 Halioglobus sp. | reverse complement strand
CAACCACTAATTTCCTATCGGTATTCTTGGCGGTATCGACTATAGTCTTCGCATCAGCCACGGTCATAGCGAGCGGTTTTTCAACAAACACATGGGCACCTGCTTTCATCGCTGCGCACGCGTACTCGGCGTGACTATCTGTGTATGTTGCAATAACCACCAAGTCAGGGTTGGTAGCCATGCCTTCCTCGAAGCTTCGATAGTTGGGGTAATTTACTAACTCGTCTGGTAGCGCAACCACTGATCGATTCACCAGACCGACTATTTCAGCCTCAGGCAGATGGTGATACGCCAGAGCATGGCTGATGCCCATATTTCCTAGGCCTGCAATTATTACTCTCGTCATTTGAGATTCCACTCCAAAAGACTATAAGAACACTGGAGTCTATATTTTACAAATCAGATTCGTGTAAATTTCTCTTGTACCGAGGAGATGGCAGCTGTTGAGGAAACCTGCCATATTTGTGATGTAACTGGCAGACAAAGAAATTCTTAGGGTTAGTGGATTTACCAACCACTTAGAAGGACCAGTCAAAGTACGTTGATAGTTATTCCATCTAGCACAGGTGCCACCCAGCGCCGCTGGTTGCACATTGCTAAGCGTGCGTGTACTGGAGGCTGCTAGTCGGACTGCTAAAGCTGTCAATCTAATCGGATACTCGAAAGGTTTTACCGATCCACTACATATACTGGCCAACTATCCAGATACCCATCAAGCTGTTAAGTCTCTAATCCGTTACACAGATATCGTTGGAGGAACCTCTTTAGCAACCAACGTTTCCAGGTGGGTTGGGAATGTGTTGCAGATTGTTCCACTTCCTGGCGAATCGATGGGTGATGCTCGGGCGAACCGTCTGAAAGGGGGGGGCTAGTCGCCGAGCAAGAAAGGCACACTATCCGAGTATTAAAAACAAACTTTGGGGCCACGCACTGTGGTCTCCTTCGTATTTTGCCAGTAGTTGCGGTGGAGCACCGATTCGAGTAATAAGATGGATAAAACCAAATTCGTATCGAATAAGGCTTAATGTATCGCTTTTTCTCCACCCGCTTGGGTCAAGCTAATCGGTCTCGTGTATTAGTCATCAGTATATAAGCAAGAACAGCGGGTAGTCTAAGAAAACGACCGCCGAGAATGTTTTTATGTTTAACATCGCTGAGTAGTTTGAATCCGCTTGATCTTGCATGAATTTCTTGGGCTAAATATTTACCTGTCAACGGCGCGGTTCCAACTCCGTGCCCTGTGTAACCTTGTGCATAGAAAACGTGCGGGGCTAATCGCCCTACATCTGGCAAATGATTATTAGTCCCAGCTAATGTACCGCTCCATATATAGTCAATGCCTACATCCTTGAGCTGAGGATAAACCCATTCAATATGGTGACGACAATCTTTCTCGAGATTTTTCGGAGGATGCCCCGGCACACCAATTCCACACCCCATGATCAATCTTTTATCGGGTGTTAGTCGGAAGTAATGAACGCTGTGGCTAGTATCCCAAATACAGGCCCCTGCTTTGATTAGAGAATGGATTGTCGCATCATCAAGTACCTGTGTAGCTGCCTGATAGTTGTCAACAGGCAAGATACGATTTGCTAGCTTGCGACTAAGATCCCCCAAGTACCCATTGCAGCAAAGAACAAGATAATTGGCGGTGATAGTGCCAGTTTCGAAACTGGCTGTGGCAGGTTTGGTGTTAGCGATGGCGGTAACGCGACTTTGTTCGTAAATTGATACGCCTGCGTTCTGTGCAGCCTTAGCAAGACCCAAGACATATTTTAATGGATTTATGTGCCCGGATTTTTGAGATATAATTGCACCGGTATAGGCTGAACTACCGGATGCATGTTGCGTTAATGCGCTGTCTAGTCGTTTGTAGACTGACCGGCCATAGCCCTCCACAATATCGGCGTGATGACTCAATTCAGCCAATGTTGACGCCGACGTTGCGCACGCCATATTTCCTGAGCTGAAGTCACAATCGATGGTATGCTTGTCGCACAGGTCGTGGAACAGATCGACTGATTCGACCGATAGATCCCAGAATTTGCGGGCTATATGTTTATTGAAGCGATGAATTAGATCAGGTTGCAACGTACTCATTCCATAGCCCAATTGCCCACCGTTTCGACCTGAGGCACCATAGCCGATTCGTTGTGCCTCCACTAACGCCACGTTGTAGCCTAATTCAGCTAAGTGCAGGGACGTACTTATGCCCGTGTACCCAGCCCCAATGACACATACATCAAATCTGGCTTGACCCTCTATTCTGGGATAGGACGGTAACGGTGCAGCGTCCAACGCATGATGAGTCTCTGAGTAGTTATTCACGAAGGCAAGGTGCAGAGCACTTTAGTTCTCGATGATTCAAGTTGCGATCATATATATTTTACGCAGCGTCTCGGTAATCTCCCACGTGCATTTCGTGCCTTTGGGTATGAAAAACACATCACCGGAGGTAAATGTCTCGGATTGCCCACTAGCATTAGTCATGGTCACTGAGCCGGACAGTACGGTCATCATTTCATGAACCGGGTAGCTTTCAAAATTCTCTATACAAGGAGCGCACTCCCATGTTCCTGAAAGAATGGATTCGTCAGATGTTTGAAAAAACGTATGATTAAGCTCAGTTGTATTGTCTGACGTAAAGGCACCTATTGGCGTCATATTTGAGGGCAACAATCCGGACTGGGGGTCACCCGTAGAGAGAACCCTGAATGTGGTGTTGTTCATTGGAATACCTAAATTTAAATTTCGATGATTTGACTGGTACTTAACGACCTAGGTGGTATGCAGCATCGGTTTTGTGTCTTCAAAAAAGATCCGGTCATGTTTAGCTGGGTTGTCTCGATCGATCACGCAGTCCAGCTCTCGAGCGTATTTATGACCGGCATAAATTGCCGCAGCTATTATCGACGGTGCTTCTGCGTCGCCAATACATTTAACTGATTTTGGAGCCCCTTCCACACTATTTTCTATGGCGTGTGAAACTGCATGATAAAGCGCATCTTGTGGTGCGCGACAAGTAACCATAACGACATTGCTCGCAGCCACTGCCTGTTGACGGCTAGTGTAGACACAACTGAGCTGTGCAGTTTTGCCATCAAAGCTATGCAGACCATTATTGAGAATGATGTCTACTCCCATCTCGATTAGTCTTTTATGTACTCTGGACTGTTCAGCGTTATTGCTACTCCAAGCAGAAACCTTGCTGTGCGGAGTCAGGTAAATCACTTTGTTGCCGTTCAAAAAAAGTATCTCGGCCATCAGACTACCCATGTAGAAACCGTCATCGTCATAGACAATGGTCAGGCCATCAGGCAGTTGCTCTCGCATAATATCGTCAGGTGTGTAGGTTGATGTAGAGGGTGGCAATGGATCCATCACGAATGTTTGGTAGCCGCCATATCCATCATTACGCCATTTGGAACCCGTAGCGATAGCGACGTGGTCCGCCCCTACTTCGAGAATATCGGTAAGCGTCAGTTCGCTTTCACGGTAGATTTCAACATTGGGCATATTCTGCAATTGTCTCGTGCGATAGTCTTGAACACGTGCCCATTCGGACAAACCAGGTAACTTGCATTCTTTCGACACTCGGCCTCCAAGCTCACGGCTTGCTTCTGCCAAAATCACGTTATACCCGCGTTGGCCAAGCGCTCGCGCAGCTTCTAGCCCTGTGGGACCCGCTCCTACGACCAGCACTTGGTCTGATGAGCCCTTTGGAGCAATGTTTTCAGGATGCCAGCCTCGACGCCATTCCTCGCCCATAGTGGGATTCTGCGTGCACCGAATGGGGACTTGTCTGCTATCGCCGGTATAGCAGATATTGCATCCGATACATTCACGGATATCTTCTGAGCGGCCTTCTTCTATTTTCTTGGGCAGAAATGGATCTGCAATGGACGGACGTGCAGCACCAATGATATCAACGATACCTCGCTTGATCTGGCTTGCCATCGTGTCAGGTGAAGTGAAACGGCCCACACTAACAACAGGTTTAGTGGTCTTGGCCTTAACGCCAGCTACATAGGGTTCTAGTGCCCCTTCTTGTACAAATCGCGATACTCCCATTTCCAGAGAATAATCTGCAATATTGATATCCCAAAGATCGGGTAATTCCGCAAGTGCTTCGAAAATTTCCATTCGATCTGAATGAACCGGTGTACCGTCTGGCCCACCTCCATCATCTACGGTATAACGAACTGCTACAGCGCAGCTGTCACCAACAGCATCTTTGGTGTCTTCAATAATTTCCCGAATCAGTCTTATCCGATTATCCTGAGATCCGCCGTATTCATCGGTGCGCGTATTCAGCGTCGGATTCAGGAAATTGTCCAGCAAATAGTTGTGAGTCGCGTACACATACACAATGTCGAAGCCTGCGGTCTTGGCTCGCAAAGCAGCATTACGATGCCAGCGGCGTAGATCCTTTATGTCAGATTTTGTCATCGCACGTGACTGAACAGGGTCGTTACTCCAGTTCGGCATACTGGCAACATCCAAAGGTACTTCCCTAGTCAATAAATTTGCCGCTCGACTGCCACCAGCCCATAGTTCAACACCAGCAAGAGCCCCATGTGCGTGTACCTGCTCTGTCATCAATTGATGCGCTTTGACGTCGCCGTCATCCCATAAGGATTGTGGGATATAGGGCGTATCGTCCGTCGAGGGGTGGATTGAACAATACTCTGTACAGACAACTCCCCATCCACCTTCCGCTTTAATACCGCGCATATCCGCTAACATCCGTGGACGCAGCCAACCCATACCGGTGCAATGCGGCACTTGATAAAATCGATTTTTTGCAGTCACTGGGCCGATATTAATTGGCTCAAACAAAACGTCGTACCGTGAATCACGAACGGTCATACAGTATTCCTTACTTCAATTAATCTGCGGCGAGACTAGGTAACTCACGTCTGAAAGGTACGGCATCGGTTTTTGGCTCATCTAGCTCCCGCGCGTAACGGTGACCGCCCCACACCGCAGCAGCGATTGTACCTGGCGAGTATTGATCACCAATTTCTTGAACTGTCTTAATACCCGCGTTGTCTAAGGCGGCTTGATTCTCTGTTAATTCTTGATACAGATTGCCACGTGGATAGCGCATGGTGACTAGAACAACAGTACTCGCAGAGATGGTTTCTGCCGTATCGGTGTAGGTGCAGGCTAATTCGACAGTGTTAGCGTCAATTCGACGTAGATTCTTGTGAGGTATGATTTTCACCCCCATTGTCAGCAAGGTTTTCTGAATACGGGTTTGTTCAAGCGTGTTATGTGTCCAGCTAGAGACATCAGCAGCCGGTGTGACGAGAGTCACATCATGTCCGGCAGTACATAGTTTTTCGGCTATTACTCCACCCATATAATAATGATCATCGTCAAATATAAGCACCGACCCCGATACAGCGACATTTGCCATTATGTCATCAGCTGTCATTACGTGATCTTGATCGGCACCTTCAATGGGGAAGTGATTGTTTCTTCCTCGCCCATCTCGCGCCCAATTGCTTCCAGTGGCTATGGCGACATGTTTGACACCTAGTTCAAGAATTTGCTCACTCGTTAGTCTATTATCGAGATAAATATCGACGTTAGGTAACTTATGCAATTGTGCTTCGCGGTAATCTTTAACTCGTACCCACTCACTTAATCCTGGCAGACGACACTCAGTCAAAACACGGCCACCCAGCTCTGTAGTTGCCTCAGCCAAAATAACCGGATAACCACGCTTGCCCAAGGCCTGTGCTGCTTCCAAGCCGGCCGGGCCTGCTCCAACTATGAGTATGTTGTCTTCGCTTTTTTTCTTAGGGATATTTTCAGGATGCCAA
>JBLHWG010000330.1:0-5858 GCA_047629055.1 Halioglobus sp. | reverse complement strand
AGTGAGAACCTGCGCACAAGTATAACCACCATAGAACCCCCTACCGTTGAATTGAAAATTAAGTAAACAGTGATCCCGCCGACAAATCTCTATATCTCTACTTTACGTCGGTGCATACCATGGCTCGTTCGTCTGATTTCGGTTTTTTAGGCAGTATTTTCCGCGACAAAACTTTTCAGGCGCGTGAAATCCGCCGAGTTCTGCTGCTTACGTGTGTTTACCTTGGTGTTACAACCGTTTTGGTGGGGATCTTCTATCATCAAATGCTGGGGCAGATACTAGAAGGCGCAGCACCACTTCTATTTGTCTCCGAGGACATGGCCCTGGCAAATGAGGTAGTTCCCACACTCTCCTCAGTGCTTGGCAAATGGTTGATCGCCATGTTGGCGGTCAACGCACTTGTAACAGTAAGCCTGGCAATCTATATCACCAGAAAGCTTGGACATCCGCTGCTAGCCATAAAACGAGCATTACGCCAAATCGGTGAAGGCCGACTGGACGTTCGGTTGCGCGCAACAGATAACAATGAATTTGGTGATATCGCAAAAGAACTAACAAAAGCAGTTCATAGTATCCGCGAGCAGATAACTGCTGCTAAATCGGGCATTGATCAGGTAGGAAAAATGGCTGAAACAAGCGCAGATGTAACCGAGCTGGATACCGCAATAAACGACTGTCGCCATGCGCTGGATTTTTTCCAGATGGGCATTGCAGAGTCCGTCGAACCAAAGAAGGCGGCTTAAGACCATGACAGCCACCCGATCAAGGATTCGTCCGTTACTGGCCGTGACACTTGCCTGTGTATTTTTGCAAGCTTGTGGAGGCGGTGGCAATGAACCAGCCGCTCCGAGCATCGGAGTAAACGGCACCTATCTTCATGTCTCTGCACCTGACTTTTATTTCGGGACAAAAGATGTAGGATCCAAGAGCACGCAGAAAATACAAATCTCTAACCGCGGTGCAGATGTATATCCATTAAAATCAATCACAGTCAGAGGTGATAACGCCGATGAGTTTTCTGCCCAGGCCATTGATGAGATTGTTTTGCATCCGACCGAAGCTATAACCGTTGGAGTTACTTTCCAGCCCATTACAGACGGACGAAAGTTTGCTGACTTCATTGTTAGCTACGACACAGTTCAGATGGTAGCCGACTCAGTAAACCTCAACGAGCAAACTTTCTACGAAGCCAAGGAGTTAGAAAACTCCGGAGATTATATATCCGCAAAACGGCGTTATAGCGACTACATTGATGGGCAACCCGTTACCAGTAACAAGCAACGAGCTGCGATAAAGCTTCCGGTAATTCAGGAATCATCAATTTATGGGGACGGCCAGGATTTCGATTTGTACCTGTCAGCAATGGACCTGCGTGACAGCGGCCAATTTGAGGCAGCCCACACCGAGCTTGCCGCTATATCTAGCCTTTACGGTGATGGATACCTAGGCGACGATGCGCTCTATCTCAAGGGGTATATCCAGTTGATGGATGAGAATAATTTTGCTGGCGCACTGACAACCATGCAACAACTGCGCACGCAATACCCTGATTCAACCTACTACGACACCGCCTTGTACAGTGAAGCCATCGCTCAGCAGGGCTTAGGTAATTTGCCTGTAGCTAAGGAAATTCTTCTCGACCTACGTTACCGACACACAGGCGTTGATACGCTTGGAATTACTCTGGCGAAAGACAACCTTATTTCGCGCTTATGGTTTGATCGCGCAAATACCGCTTTGGACTCAATGGGCTCAGTCTAAGACGTTAGATTCTTATATAGGCACACGGGCACACGTATCTGACGCCAATTCGTTCGTGTGTACGTTCCATAGCCTAGACACACGAAGCTGTGAGAATGTGCTTGAGATTTAGTTATATATACGCTTACAATGGAATGTAAGCGCTTACATAACCCATTGGGAGCTACCTCCACGTCATGCAATATATCAAAAAAGCCAGCAAAACCTCATCTACTGGGGAGCAAGATGTCCGCGAAACGGTTCAATCCATGCTCGAAGAGATCGAAAAAGGTGGTGAAGACGTTTGTCGAGGCTATGCCGAAAGGCTTGATAAGTTCACCGGTGAGATCGTAGTCAACGCTGATGAGCGAGCCGCCTCCCACGCAAAAGTTAATCAGCGCCTAAAAGACGATATTCGGTTTGCTCGTGACAATGTCAGCCGCTTTGCAGAAGCTCAGCTTGCGACCATTGGTAATATGGAATTGGAAATTGTTCCAGGTCTGATGGCCGGTCAACGACAGATTCCAGTGTCTTCGGCTGGATGCTACGCACCGGGTGGACGCTACTCACATGTCGCCTCAGCCATCATGACCGTGACTACGGCTAAGGTGGCAGGCGTCAAGCACATCTCAGCCTGTTCGCCTACTCGCCCTGGCGAAGGCATGCACCCTGCCGTGCTCTATGCATTGGATGTATGTGGAGCTGACAACATATTGAACCTAGGCGGCGTGCAAGGTATCGCTGCTATGGCTTTTGGATTATTCGGTTGCTCACCAGCTCGCGTATTAGCAGGCCCAGGTAACCAGTATGTCGCCGAAGCCAAGCGTATATTGTTTGGCCGTGTAGGTATTGACATGTTTGCAGGACCAACAGAAAGCATGGTAATTGCTGATGCAAATGCCGACCCTGCAATTGTTGCCTCGGACCTCGTCGGTCAGGCAGAACACGGATACAACTCACCTGTCTGGTTAATTTCATTAGATGAAAAATTGGCCATTGAAGTTAACAAACTCATCCCAGAGCTTATCGCTGACCTACCGAGCTTAAACCGTGACAACGCGGCTATTGCGTGGGAAGAATACGGTGAAATCATGGTATGTGATAGCCGTGAAGAAGTCGTCAAAATCTCTGACAGCTACGCATCCGAACACTTACAAGTCCAGGCAGACGATCTTGACTGGTGGCTTGAGAACCTCACCGACTACGGTTCATTGTTCCTAGGCGAAGAAACTACGGTTGCCTACGGTGACAAGGTTTCCGGACCTAACCACGTACTGCCAACCAAAGGTGCTGCGCATTATACAGGCGGCTTATCTGTAGGCAAATTCATCAAAACAGTTTCATGGCAGCGCTCTACACGCGAAGCAAACCGCGAAATCGGTCAGGCGTGTGCCCGTATCTCACGACTTGAAGGCATGGAAGGTCATGCACGTACAGCGGATGTACGGCTGGCGAAGTACTTTCCAGGTGAGAACTTTGATCTAACGGGCGAATAACCAACAATGACGACTAGGAGCCTGGCACGTTTCGATATTGCTGGACAAGTTGCTGTTGTTACCGGTGCCTCTTCAGGCATCGGTAAACACTTGGCGGGCGCATTAGCTGAGGCTGGCGCTAAAGTGGTTCTGGTCGCCCGACGATCAGAATCCATTCAGCAGTTGGCCGATGATATTGGTGGGCACGCCATTGCGCAGGATTTATGCAGCGTGGCAGATTTCTCCGAGTTCGCGGTTAAGCTTTCTCAGCCGTTCGGAGCGCCACAATTGTTGATTAACGCCGCTGGTGTCAATCATCGACAAGCACCTGAGGACATCACCGAAAGTTCGTGGAATGAAACTCTCAAGCTGAATTTGTCGGTGCCATTTTTCCTGAGCCGAGCACTAGTGCCGGGCATGCAAGGTAGCGGTAGTATTATCAATATCGCATCGCTGCAGTCTGTCAGGGCTTTTCCCAACAGCATGCCTTACGGCGCCTCGAAAGGTGGCGTTGCGCAGCTTACACGAGCAATGGCGGAAGCATGGTCGCCGTTGGGCATTCGCGCGAACGCATTAGCGCCAGGGTTTTTCCCCACAGAGCTAACACAGGCTGTGTTTGATAACCCTGAAAAGGCCGCCGCAAACGCTGCTCAAACCTGCATGGGGCGAAACGGCGCACTGGACGATCTGATCGGCCCAGCATTATTTCTGTGCTCACCCGCCAGTGCCTATATGACCGGCCAGGTTCTGTACGTTGACGGCGGTTTTACCGCCAAATAGCAATAGTCCGGCATTTTGGTAAAACCGAGTTGATTTAACTCGGTTTTACCCCCATATTTGAAGGACTCATTAGGTCACTCTAACGGTTTTTCCTGCATGGATATTTTTGCAAGTTCGGCATTCACTTTCTGGATCGGCATGGCAGTCGTCATTCTGATCATTCTCAGTTCGTCGGTTAAATTCGTGCCTCAAAACTACGCCTTTGTCATTGAGCGGTTTGGTAAGTTCAGAACTACCATGCTCGCCGGTTTAAACTTCGTCTTCCCGTTCATCGACAAAGTTGCCTACAAAGTCTCGCTGAAAGAATTAGCCTTAGATGTCCCTTCCCAATCAGCCATCACCAAAGACAACATCACCCTTACGGTAGACGGTGTTCTTTATCTCAAGGTCGTAGATCCCGAAAAGTCGAGCTACGGTATCGATAACTACATTTTCGGCGTAACGCAATTAGCTCAGACCACCATGCGTTCCGAAATCGGTAAAATCACACTAGATCGTACATTTGAAGAGCGTGATTCTCTCAATGGCGCAATCGTTCATGCCATCAATGAAGCCGGCGAAGCATGGGGCACAACCTGCCTACGTTACGAAATTAAAGACATCACTCCACCTAAGAGTGTGCTTGACGCGATGGAACGTCAAATGAAAGCAGAACGTGACAAACGAGCAACCGTCCTGGAATCAGAGGGTCAACGTCAATCTGCAATCAACGTCGCAGAGGGCCAGAAACAGTCCATCGTACTCGCAGCCCAAGCCCAAAGAGAACAGCAAATATTAGAAGCTCAAGGTGAAGCAGACGCCATCAGAACGGTTGCTGACGCTCAAGCTGAAGCGCTCGATACAGTCGGCCGAGCAGCAGCAACTCCAGAAGGTCAAAAGGCCATTCAGTTGGACCTGGCAAGCAAAGCCATTGCGGCTAAAGCAGATATCGCGAGAAAATCCACCATTGTATTAATGGAAGGCACAAAATCAGAAGCAGGATCAGTCGTTGCCGAGAGCATGGCAGTGGTTGCCGCCATGAATTCTAGCGGTTCGTTCAATCAGTCCGGTAGCTAGGAGTCTGGTCAAAGCTGTATTCATACCCTTCAATGAAATAGGAGTGTCCTGTGATTGATATACTACTGGCAAATCAGGCAGCTGCCTGGATAGGCGTTGGTTTTCTGCTGTTGGCTATCGAAGCGTTGGCCTTCGGCTTCTCCAGCGGCGTTCTTCTGTTTGGTAGCTTAGGAGCCATAATCACAGGCGCCCTCCTTTGGTTTGGTTTAGTACCTGACTCGTTCATAGCATCTATAGCGTGCTTTGCGATTAGCACAGCGGGTGTTACAGCGGTACTTTGGTCACCACTCAAACGCCTGCAAAGCGGGACAGAGCTTGGTAACGATCGCAGCAGCGATATCATTGGTCATACCTTTAACCTAAGCACCGATATAAACCGAACTACTTGGGGTGAGCAAAAATACTCCGGCATCAAATGGAATGTAAAACCGGCAGAGGGTTTGGCTAACGATGCAATTGCAGAAGGAACCCAGGTCAAAGTCACTGCGGTAAGTGTTGGGGCATTTTTCGTTCAACCTATTTCAAAGTAAGATCTCTTTGTCACTAAAACTGCATTCGGTTGCCCAATGAATAGGATTTCCAGAGAACTCGTTAAAGAACTAGCCCCACAAGGAATTCTGCGGGCTGGAATCAATATGAGCAACTTCCTGTTGGTCAGCGAAACCAGGTCTAACGGCGAAATCAACGGTGTATCTCCGCAGATGGCAGCAGCCATTGCTGCAGAATTGAGTGTTGAGCTTCAGCTAACTCAATACCAGGGACCTGGTGATGTCGCAGATGCGGCACAAACCAACGGGTGGGATATCG
>JBLHWG010000329.1:0-5859 GCA_047629055.1 Halioglobus sp. | reverse complement strand
TGATTTCATTCACACTGAAACGTACGCTAAAACCTGTTGCCAGATTGGTCATTCTGGTCGTAAAGGCTCTACACGCATTGGTTGGGAAGGCATGGACCAACCACTTCAGTCGGGCAATTGGGATGTGATGTCTGCATCTGCAATAGCCTGGTCTGATGCCAATGCAACGCCACACGAGATAACCCGACAAGAGATGGATAAGGTCCGTGATCAGTTTGTAGCATCGGCTGAAATGGCAGATCGCGCAGGCTTTGATATGATCGAACTACATGCAGCGCATGGCTATCTAATTTCATCTTTCATTTCGCCACTGTCCAATGTGCGCAGCGATGAATTCGGCGGGTCATTGGAAAACCGCATGCGCTATCCCTTAGAGGTGTTTAAAGCCATTCGAGATGTGTGGCCTGACTGTAAACCGATGTCTGTTCGCATCTCGGCAAATGACTGGGTGGGCGATGATGGTGTAACACCAGAAGAGGCTGTCAAAATTGCACAAATGTTCGAAACAGCGGGTGTCGACATCATCGATGTATCCTCGGGTCAAACATCGACAGAGGCAAATCCCATTTATGGCCGTATGTTTCAAACACCGTTCTCTGACCGCATTCGTAACGAAGCTGGTATTGCCACTATGGCGGTTGGCAATATATACGAACCTGACCATGTGAACTCAATCCTCATGGCTGGCCGTGCTGATCTTGTTTGTCTGGCGCGTCCACATCTGGCAGACCCTTATTGGACGCTGCATGCTGGCACGCAATTGGGTGATCGGTCCGAAAAATGGCCACAGCCCTATGAAGCCGGACGAGATCAAGCCTGGCGTTTGGCTGACCGGGAAACACAAATAGCGGCAGGTAAGTGATGAAGGCTAAAGTCAGACATGTGGTGGTGTCCGGTGGTGGTTCCGGTGTGGGTGCAGAGATCGCCAAACACTTCGCAACCGCAGGTTCAAAGGTGACTGTTCTCGGGCGCCGCGAAGCATCCTTAAACGCTGTGGCTGATGCTATTGGGGCCCTAGCGATTGCTTGCGATGTCACGGATCGCAAGTCGGTTGATGCCGCAATAACTCAAGCAAAAAAAGATCATGGCCCTATCAATATCGCAATTGCCAATGCAGGAGCGGCGGTGAGTAAACCCTTTGCAACGATGAGCGTGGAAGATCTTGCATTGGTTATGGATGTGAACGTAAAGGGTGTCTTCAACCTTTGGCAGGCTTGTTTGCCGGACATGAAGAGCGAGGGGTGGGGACGGATGATCGCTATTGCATCGTCCGCTGGTTTGAAAGGCTACCCCTATGTGTCAACTTACTGTGCTGCAAAGCACGCGGTTATTGGTCTGACGCGCTCGCTTTCCATAGAATTAGCAAGAACAGGTATCACAGTCAATTCTATTTGCCCGGGTTTTATCGAAACACCGATGCTAGATGCTTCAATTGCCAACATTGTCGAGAAAACCGGTATGTCATTCGATGATGCAGCCAACAGTCTACGCTCAACTAATCCAATGAGGCGTTTTATCCAGGTAGGTGAGGTGGCATCTACGGCAATTTGGTTGGCAAGCGATAACACCGGCTCTGTTAATGGCCAGGCAATTTCGATCAATGGTGGCGAAGTATGAGTCCTAATTCCAACCAGATGCCGCTGGAAGATGCGAGCAAGACAAGACTTCGTCTATGGTTGCGGCTTTTGAAGGTGTCGCGAGGAATCGAAGGAAAACTACGCGAAAATCTTCGTGCTGAGTTTGATTCCACTCTGCCACGATTCGACGTTCTGGCAGCACTATTTCGATACCCCAAGGGTATGAAAATGAGTGAATTGTCGGGCGTTCTTAAAGTCTCTAACGGCAATGTTACTGGCATCGTAGATCGTCTCGTGCAGGACGGATCTATCATCCGCAGTCCTGTGCCTGGAGATCGGCGTGCGCTGTTAGTACGCCTAACCAAGCGTGGCAAAGAAGAGTTTAATCGCCAAGCAGAGCAACACGAGCAGTGGGTCAGTGATTTGCTCTCCAGCATACCGCTCGATGAAGCTGAAAAAATGATGCAACTGCTCGAGTTGGCCAACCTAACTGCTCATAACAAGGATGATTGACCATGACTCGATGTAACACCAGCGTTACCCATTTCAATTGTTCGATTGAAAACGACATTGCGCATCTTTCGCTCAACAGTCCAGATCGCAAAAATCCTCTGACTTTTGACAGCTATGCGGAGCTGCGCGATTGGTTCCATGATCTTAAAAGTTGTGACGATGTGAATGTTGTTGTGTTTGGTTCAAACGGCGGTAATTTTTCCTCTGGTGGCGATGTCCATGACATCATCGGTCCATTAACTCAGATGTCCATGAAGGAGTTACTGGGTTTTACACGCATGACTGGCGATCTTGTCAAAGCCATACTCAATTGTGGCAAACCGGTTATCGCGGCGGTTGACGGAGTCTGCGTCGGCGCAGGCGCTATCATTGCGATGGCGTCCGATCTTCGCCTCGCCACACCTCAGGCAAAAACTGCTTTTCTGTTTGCACGTGTGGGCCTTGCTGGGTGTGATATGGGCGCGTGCGCCATGCTGCCGCGTATTATCGGACAGAGTAGAGCTGCTGAATTGTTCTACACCGGACGTTCTATGACTGCGGCGGAAGGTGAGCACTGGGGGTTTTATAGCAAGTTAGTCGAAGCCAACTCTCTTGACAACGAAGCGTTGTCACTGGCAACCCAAATTGCTGCTGGTCCGAATTTCGCGCACATGATGACCAAGACCATGCTGCAACAGGAATGGTCGATGTCAATAGACCAAGCGATAGAGGCTGAGGCGCAGGCACAAGCGCTGTGCATGCAAACCGAAGATTTCAAGCGAGCTTTTAATGCTTTCGTCAATAAAGACAAACCAGTATTTGAGGGGGACTGATGGCTGACCGAACTTTCCTTGAGTGGCCCTTTTTCGAAGACCGGCATCGTAAGCTTGCAGGTGAACTTGATGCGTGGGCGGGCGAGCATCTTAGCTCCGTGGATCACCGTAATACTGACGCTGCCTGTCAGGCACTCGTCAAAGCGCTCGGTGACTCTGGTTGGGCTGCGTACAGCGGCGTCGAGCCAGCGGATGAGACGTCCACGCTCGATGTTCGCACGCTTTGTATTATCCGTGAAACGCTTGCGCGTCACGATGGCTTAGCCGATTTCGCTTTTGCTATGCAAGGATTGGGAACGGGAGCTATCTCTTTGTTTGGAACGGCTCAACAGAAGATAGAATGGCTTCCCAAAACCCGCGCAGGGACAGCCATCGCTGCATTCGCATTGACTGAACCTCAATCCGGTTCTGATGTTGCAAATTCTACGATGACAGCTGTTGATAGCGGCGACAGCTATGTATTGAATGGCGATAAAACGTGGATATCGAACGGTGGCATCGCCGATGTTTATACCGTGTTTGCTCGCACCGGGGATGCTCCGGGTGCAAAAGGACTTTCCGCTTTTATTGTGCCGGCTGACACGCCTGGATTGAGTATTACAGAACGTTTGCAGACGATTGCACCGCACCCGCTAGCAACTCTTAAATTTAGCGATTGCTGCGTTCCAAATACCGCTTTGCTTGGACAATCAGGTGAAGGTTTCAAGATAGCCATGTCGGTTCTGGATGTTTTTCGGTCCACTGTAGCTGCCGCTGCGTTGGGTTTTGCTCGGCGGGCTATGGATGAAGCCTTGGATCGATGCACCGCACGTAAAATTCAAGGTTCACCCTTGTTCGATCTGCAAATGGTGCAGGGACACATTGCTGATATGGCGGTAAATATTGACGCTAGTGCATTGCTTATCTATCGCGCGGCTTGGCTTAAAGATTCTGGTGCACCCCGTGTTACGCGCGAAGCAGCAATGGCAAAGCTCTTTTCAACTGATCAAGCGCAGAAAGTCATCGATCAAGCAGTACAGTTGCATGGCGGTGATGGTGTGCGATCTGGAAGCAAGGTTGAATCGCTTTATCGTGAAATTCGTGCGCTTCGTATTTACGAAGGTGCGTCTGATGTTCAGAAAATCATCATTGCAAGGCAAACACTATCCGCACACAGAGGACAATAGAGATGCTTGGTCCAACAGCACATACTGATACATTTTCGCGAGATAGCCTGCCACCGAATGAACAGTGGCCAGAATTTCTATTGGATGGATTTACCTATCCGGAACATTTAAATGTAGGTTTAGAGCTAACGGACAAGATGGTCGCTGAAGGTCATGGCGACAATACCGCGTTAATCGGCAACGGCCGACGCCGCACCTATAAAGAACTCACAGATTGGACCAACCGTTTGGCTAACGTGTTGGTTGAAGAGCTCAATGTGAAACCGGGTAATCGGGTTCTAATTCGTTCCGCAAACAACCCGGCTATGGTTGCCTGCTGGCTAGCGGCCACAAAGGTAGGTGCAGTGGTGGTGAATACTATGCCCATGCTGCGAGCAGGAGAAATTGAACAGATTGTTAACATGGCCAAAGTCAGCCATGTGCTTTGTGATACTCGATTAATGGATGAAGTCACAGCCTTTGCTGATAGCAATGAGCACATTAAAAAGGTTGTTGATTTTGACGGAACCTCGAATCATGATGCAGAACTTGATCGACTGGCACTGGATAAATCTGTGAAGTTTACATGTGTTCAAACTGGCCGGGACGATGTTGCTTTGTTGGGCTTTACATCCGGTACCACTGGAACACCAAAGGCCACCATGCATTTTCATCGCGATCTGCTGATTATTGCCGATGGCTATGCAAAGGAAATTTTAGGTGTAAAACCCGACGATGTTTTTGTTGGTTCGCCTCCGCTAGCGTTCACATTCGGACTCGGCGGTCTAGCAATTTTCCCCTTACGCTTCGGTGCCACTGCAACATTGCTCGAAACTGCCAGTCCGGCGAATATGATTGAAATTATCGAAAAATATAAAGCAACCGTTTGCTTAACAGCGCCAACAGCTTATCGCGCTATGTTGCTCGCTATGGAAGACGGTGCGGATTTATCCAGCCTGAGAGCCGCTGTTTCGGCCGGAGAGACTCTGCCGGCTCCGGTTTATAAGGACTGGATCGAAAAGACAGGTAAGCCAATGCTCGATGGTATAGGCGCCACAGAGATGCTTCATATTTTTATCTCGAACAGGTTTGATGATCACAAACCAGCATGTACCGGCAAACCGGTAACTGGCTACGAAGTAAAAGTTATTGACGATGATAACAACACAGTGCCACCTGGGACCGTTGGGCGTTTGGCCATTCGGGGTCCAACCGGATGTCGTTACATGGCAGATGATCGGCAGCTTAACTACGTTGTTAATGGCTGGAATATAACGGGTGATAGTTTCATGATGGATGAGGATGGTTATCTGCACTTCGCTGCTCGCAACGACGATATGATTGTTTCAAGTGGCTATAATATTGCCGGTCCCGAAGTCGAAGCAGCTCTGCTTGGTCATTCGTTGGTTAGTGAGTGTGCGGTAGTTGCAGCGCTAGACGAACAACGCGGGTCTGTAGTGCAAGCGCACATTGTTCTCAAAGGTGGCGCTGCGCGTTCTGACGAAACCAAATTGGTTTTGCAGGATTACGTAAAGTCTGTCATCGCTCCTTATAAATATCCACGTTCAGTAGTCTTTTGCGATTCTTTGCCGAAAACCCCGACGGGTAAAATTCAACGATTTTTGTTAAAGGAGAAACATAGTGCCCAATGAAGTGATACAACCCGAAGGCTGGGCAAAGGCCCGGGGCTACGCGAATGGTGTTATGACACCAGAGGGACACCTTTTTGTCGGTGGACAGATAGGTTGGAATGCGCAACAAGTGTTTGAAACCCATGATTTCATTGGCCAAATGGAGCAAGCGCTTAGAAAC
>JBLHWG010000328.1:0-5914 GCA_047629055.1 Halioglobus sp. | reverse complement strand
CTGGATCAATTTACGATGCGATGAAGCGTACCCACAGGTGGAAGATCCAGACGTCATTGCCGTACGCACTGAATATACGTCGCTGCGATAGTGTGCAAGCCAGATATTTGTTGCGCCATTGATTGTTGATGGATCTTCCGAATTCGTCTGTTTAAGCAGTTGGGCTGCTGGCTTTGGCGATTGCGCAAGAAATGGTATTGAAGAATTTGAACAAGCAAGGCGAATTTGCGTTTGCGAATACTTTGAAACGTGTCTGCCCCTTCGTCTGGCAGCTCATCAAGTTATATTGTCTCCGCTGAATTCAGTACAAAAAATCACTGAGAAACAGCGCTGAAATTGCTATAAATCGGCGATGCAGCGGTATCTTGGACTGCAAGAACCACATACCCACAAGCGCAGAGTATAGGTAGCATAAACCACTCATAGCCACTAAGCTGCCACACCAAAAAACCAACTACCCGGGCATCTCATCAGTAAAACAGCAGCCAGTTACTTGCCCTTCCGCCGTTTGACCCAACTGCTGAGCCCCTATCAATCCACTCCATGGCACATCTGGCACGTATCAATTTCCAGCACGCAGCCATACCCCTGAGGGCACCCAGTCCACCTGCCCGCCTCCACCTTCTGCAGCATCCATCGATCAGGTGGGGGGGGGCTATTTCCTATCACACGCGCCTAGCGGAGGCGCACGGGCGTCGGGGCGGTCATTCACCGACCTCTGTGAACGACACCTGGTCTCAAGATGAGACAGTATCTTGCCTATCACAAACGGATCTTCGATGCATGCGATGATCCGGGACGCGCAGTCTTCATCGGGCCGCCACAAGCGCTGCAGATACTCACATCAACGCCTGGGCGGCCCCGTCGAATAAACGCTCTAGTCGCTGTGCCTTTCTGTCAATACACCATGAAATCGTGTCAGGTTGGTTCATGGTCTCGGTATTAGCGCTGCCAAGCACTAACACATGTTGTGGATTTCTGAGTGTCGGGATCACTGAGTTCCTCCAGTACTAACCACACGTCATTAATTGCTGGCTTTGGAATTCGAGTTTGACGCACACCCTGTGGATTCCACTTAACAAGAGCACTCTTGCGTAGCATGTGGGAAACGAGGTTGATGGGGAGCAGGGTGTAAACCCCTTCCTCCGTCGCACTCTTCTCCCATGCCCAATTTAGCAGTGCCCGAAGGTTGCGGAATGCTTGATTGGTTTTTGCGGGTGAAGTTTCTGACAATTTGCGAAAGCGCCTTCTGCACGCATCGCGGGTAATCAAGGAACAGGCATGTCTGCCATGTCACTGAATGACTTTTCAACACACCTTTTGATGTCTTCATTTGTTGATGTCATCAATTGAACTCTGCCGGAGCTTCCCACGCTTGGTTCGGTTGCTTGTTATGTAGTGCTCTATAACCTCTCTGAGCGTCAAGCTCTGTTCTGCCAACTTGCGCCGCTGGGCTTGTGGGTCAACACCGTCGTGCATTTCCAGCATCCTCTCGATGGCTCGACGCCGTGCTAGGTCTGCAGGCAGTACGTCGCAGCCGCCGAGAGTGAAGCGCCGTGTTTTCCGGCTGATGCGCCCATACACTATTCAACTCTTTTTACCGGCTTGGGTAATCCGCACTCCAAGTCCCCGTGTTTCTTCGCACCAGTGCAGCTCCTGAGGTTTGGTGCCCGGCGGGGAAGGGCTTTGACCTTGGTGCTGGTGAGCTTTATAAGCGCTTTTCCTTTGCTACTGCGATGTACGCTAACAAATTGGCTTCTAAGTACAAAGTAAGCAAAGCATGTTGAAGTGCGCAATATTACAGGGGTAAACCTGCAGGCGACGACAGGATTTACGCTTTTTGAATTTGCCCTTAATGTTGACACTCGTTAATTATCAGGAGTGTGCACATGCCAACCACGGTATCACGGGAACCACACCGCAGTCGTCAATTCTGGATCGATCACGTTCAAGGTTGACAAGACAGTGGTTTGAGCAAAGCCGCCTATTGCGAGCGACACAACATTAAGCCTGGCAGTTTCTATAACTGGTCCATTAAAATCGACAAGCCATCGTTGGCTGATCCGGATGCACATCAAGCACAGAATATTGAACCCGCACAGATTCAGTTTCATTCGGTCAAACTCACACCGGAAAATACACTCGGCGCACAGTTCGTTCATGTCGAACGAGCAGCCACAGCAGTTGCATTGCCTGCAAACCTGACGCCGGAGCAAATCCACCTTTGGCTTAGCATCATTCATCAATTACATGTTTAGCATTGATGTTCACACCCGTGTGTACATCGCTGGCGAGTCAGTGGATTACCGCGAACAGATTGATGGCCTGGCATTGATTGTTCAGGAGACGTTACAACTTGATCCGTTCAGTGCCCATCTTTTTGTTTTCACCAACAGGCATAGAGATAAGCTGAAGCTGTTGTACTGGCATCACAACGGTTACGTGCGGGTTTACAAACGTTTGAAAAAAGGTCGCTTCATCTGGCCCTCATCGGCAAATGAACCACCGTGCATCAGTGTACGCGAACTACATAGTCTGATTGAAGGCGGTGATATCTCGCGATTGCCGGCTATTAAACCGGTCCATTGCACGCAAATATAAAACTGGCTGCCGCGAATGACACCGATTCGCAGAAACCCTTCGCCATGAGAAAAGCGCTGTTCTGAGTCCTGATTATACTAGTGACACTATGAATGATGTCACTGCCAATCCTGTCGATGAGTTGAAGGCGTTGCAAGAGCAACTGGCCCCACAGCAGCAGTGGTTGTTAGAAAAAGAAGCGCAGCTAAAAGACAAAGATACTTTGAACAAGAGTGACGGAATAAAAGTAGCGCCGGTCCTGCCTGTGATGCTGCCACGTGCGATCGCTGATGCTAGCTTGCTGGCAAAAATCATCACGGGTAAGTTTGTTGACGCCTTGTCATTCAACCGTGAATGCAAGGTACTGGATCGAGAAGGGGTACAGATCAGCTACAGCACACTGTGCAGTTACCCAATCCAGCTGCACGAACGTCTAGAGCCGCTTAAAGCGTTATTCTACGAGTATGCTGCTGAACAACCCCTGTGGCACTTGGATGAAACCACGTTGCAGTTACTACAGGAACCGGGCCGAGAACCGAGGCGGAAAAGTTATCTGTGGGCGATACGCACCGGGCCGCCCGGTAAGCAATTAGTGATGTTCCATTATGATGAACGGAGAAACTACGAAGCCCTGTCTTCGTGGCTAGAAGAGCCGTTGAAAAACTTCGATGGCGTGATCATCACCGATGAGCATAAACCGTATCAGCGCTTAGCCAACGACAACCCAGGTATCAAAGCACGTGGTGGCTGCTGGGCGCATGCACGCAGAAAACTTGTAGACGCGATCAAGGGACGTCGTCATACTTCAGACGCGCATCGACTGGTTGAGCAGATAGCCGTGCTCTAAAAGTTGGAACACAAAGTAGCCGATCTGAGCGGTGATCAGAAACTGGCGCAGCGCGAGAAACTGATCCGCCCTTGGCTGGACAAGTTTAAAGAACAAATAGACGACCTGGTTCCTAACTATTTGAACAAAGCCCTGATGCAAAAGGCGCTTTTCTATATCCAGAATAATTGGGAAAGTTTGACCGCATTCATGTGGCACGCAGATTTACCGCTGGACAACAATCCGATAGAAAATGCTATTCGTCCATTTACGTTGGGTCACAAAAATTGGCTGTACTCAGCCAGTCCTCGCGGTGCACATGCCAGTGCCTTCATGTATTCGTTGGTTGAAAGTGCCAAAGCTTGCGGACTTGAACCGCGTGCCTACCTGCAAGCGCTGTTTGAGCGATATCCACACGCCAAGACAGTGGAACAGCGTCGAGCACTACTCCCCATGTTTTTCAAAAATAGCTAATACGCCGGGTCGGGTCAATACTGCTATTGCCTGCAGGCTTACGCTACAAACAGCGCAGTTGTTGCATTTCAACAGGTCTCAAAACGTTACGGCGATGTCGTGGCGGTGAATAACTTAAACCTAACCGCAAAATCTGGCGAATTCCTATCCCTGCTAGGTCCGTCCGGGTGTGGAAAGACGAAAACTCTGCGAATGATTGCGGAGTTTGAGCAACCGTCGGAAGGAGTTGTTCAGTTGGCTGGCAAGACGGTTAATGGTATTCCAGCTTACAAAAGACCTGTAAATATGGTTTTCAACACTACGCCTTGTTCCCACACTTAACAGTGGGAGAAAACATCGCTTACGGACTGAAACAAAGTCGGCCTCAGCCGTCTAGAAAAGAGCTTGAAATACTTGTTTCGGAGACATTGGATTTGGTGCGTCGGAATGGATATCAGAATCGGCGTATCTGGGAATTGTCGGGTGGACAACAGCAGCGTATTGCGTTGGCGCGGGCACTGATAAACAAACCGCAGGTCCTATGTCACAGCACTTTTCATCCGGGCATTTTCGAGCGCGATCACACTTTGGGAGGCAAATATCTGCGCAAGTCGCGTCGCGTCATCAGAGAAGGGGCGGACCGTTTGCCGATAGATTGTAAAGGCGCCGACCAACCTTTCCGCTGCCAGCATTGGGATTGCGACGAAAGAGCGTGCGCCGCCCAAAACCGCGGTGGCATAACGCAGAGGGTCGCCCGTTCGATAAATATCTTCGGATCTAACATCGATAATATTGATCACGTCGCGGCTCACACCCATCCGACCCAAACCTGTTGCAGGGCTGACTGAGAATTCTCCCTGATCATCTAGCCATTCCTTGAAAGGTTCAGCAATTCCCAGGGTGTGACTTGCACAGAACCGGTTATTCTGGCGGTACTCAAATAATATTCCGAATTCGGCATCACACAGCTCAAGTGCATAATTCAATATGGAAGGCATTACTTTGCTGATATCACCTTGCGCGGCGCTGATGATCCGCAAGACCTCGCTAAGGGCCTTTTCGCGGCTAATCACCTCTTCCAGACTAAGGGCCAGTTCTGAAATAACCGATTTCAATTCGGTTTGACTGCGCGGTTGTGGCCCGTCGCCTTTAAGCCTTGTCAGAAGCTCAAGCTTGGAGGATACGTGAAGCTTTCGATAGATGGTTGCTAGATGTGTTCGAACAGTGGAGGGCGCGATGCATAGATCGTTTGCGATATCTTGATACGTTGCACCGCCCGCATAAGATTGTGCGATTTGCAATTCCCTTACGCTAAGATCGAGTTTGACTGTCACCCGCTATGCTCCGTTGAATTTTCCTACTAAAGAGTGTGGTTACGGCATGAAAAACAAGCAATTCTGCAAATGCAGTAGTTTAAATACTGCACGCTGAAGTCCATGTTAGTGCATCTGCAGGATATCGAGCATACTACCTTAGCGCGTATTCTGAGCTCCATGAAGTCAAAACGAAGGATATACAGATGTCACACCATGAAACCGCACAAACATTTTTTGAAGCCTGCGAAACAGGTCAAGGTTAGGCCTAGTGCGCTGGCGCATTCTGGGGTTGTTGTTTCTGGCCCGCATCGGAATTGGGTTTCAGTTTCAGACAGTGGCCTCCGTGGGCGACGACTTGGCCGCCGCCTTCGAGCTTGACTATGCGGCCATAGGAATTCTGATAGGTCTGTTTATGGCACCCGGTTTGGTTCTGGCCATCCCAGCAGGGTATTGGGGGCGCTTTGTATCGGACCGCATGATGGTTGTGTTTGGATTGGGAGCACTGGCATTCGGTGGGCTGTTGTCATCGCTTGCGACTGAGATCTGGGCCGTTGGGTTGGGGCGCATTTTTGCAGGCGCAGGCTTCTTGCTCACCACCCTTTATTTCACTAAGATGGTCGCGGATTGGTTTGAAGGGCGTGAAATCGCCACTGCGATGAGCATTCTGGTCATGAGCTGGCCCTTTGGAATTGCTATGGGTCAAGTAGGTCACGCGTGGCTTGCAGTGGCCTACGGTTGG
>JBLHWG010000327.1:0-5916 GCA_047629055.1 Halioglobus sp. | reverse complement strand
ATTGAAGAAATTGAAACCCCTGATCTGATCGCCATGTTAGACGATCCTGATGTAGTGGTTGTTGATATTCGGGATATTCGTGAACGTCAGCGTGGCGGATTCATTCCAGGTAGTGTCCACGCACCTCGCGGCATGATTGAATTCTGGGTAGACCCCGATAGCCCTTATCACAAAGAAGTGTTCGCACAAGATAAAAAGTATGTCTTCCATTGTGCTTCGGGATGGCGTTCAGCCATTACCGTTGCAACGCTCCAGGATATGGGCTTTGAAGCATCGCATCTCAAAGAAGGCTTTTCCACTTGGGAAAAACATGATGGCCCTATTGAATTTCCAGAGAAAAAAGATTGAGTGGAATATTCAAATTCTCCTGCAATGACCCACGCTTTATTACGTTAAGAATTTCAACTTGATCTTAACTACTGTTGCCGCCTGGAGCTTCGTCATCATTTGGTCGACAGGCTTCATCGTTGCCAGACAAATTGCTGGCGATGCCGATCCACATCTCTTTTTAACTGCACGTTTCGCAATTGTTGCACTTCTTTTCGCCCTGTTCTGCCGAATTAGCCGTGCAGACTGGCCCGATACACCCAGTACATTCCGACTCATTGGCATTGGGGCGCTGTTAAGCGGCTTGTATCTCGGCCCTGGCTTCTGGGCGGTAGGTCAGGGCTTACAGCCTGGTGTCATGGCTCTAACAGGCACGCTGCAGCCGCCGTTAACCGCACTGCTTGCCTGGCGTTTCTTGCAAGAAGAACCCTCCCGATGGACTTTCGCGGGCCTGTTTACAGGCATGATCGGTGTTGCCATGGCGGTCAGTCCAACACTGCACGGCGATACCGCATCCGGTGTAAAGGCTTTACCCCTCATTGTACTGTTGGCTGCCGTGGTCAGCATCTTGTCGGTGACTGCGGGAACTTTGCTGCAACGATCATCAGTCTCAAAAGTTAGCATCGCACCTGCCTGCGCGCTACAAAACGTAGGTGGTTTTCTGGTTGTCGCCATACTGGCTATTGCGCTTGGCGAGTCTCGACTGCCCATGGACGCAAAAACCTTAGCGGCCTTGACTTACGCTGTGATTGTCTTATCTATTGGAGGTTTTACTTTGCTTATCTGGTTAGTTCGCACAGGAGGGGCAACACGATCAAGCAGCTTGATGTTTCTCGCACCTCCGCTTGCCAGCATCATTGCCTGGCATCTCTATGATGATCAACTGACGCCTATACAAATCGCCGGTTTCATCGTCACATTGGCAGGTGTCTGGCTCGCCAGGAAACAGGGAAGCCCTAGCCTCTAGCGAAAAGATAGGCGATTCCAAGCAGCGTCAGCATCAATCCTGTACGTTTTCCAGTTACCATCCGTCCAGCGATCTCGTCCACGAGCCGCATAAAACAAGTACAGTTTATGCTCGAATATTTCCCAAAGTGTTCCATCAGTTCGGATAAGTCCTTCCCCCAAGCTCAAAGCATTGGCGCAATGTCCGTTATAGCTGGGTGAGTATTTATCCGGATTGGCAGCGAACAACTCACTGCTTTCTTTTGAAGCAAAACGCCACTTAGCTCCTTTGTACTCAATGGTATACGATTTTTCACCCTCAACTGCGCTGTCCTGCGGGTCTCTTTTTATCTGGTGATACGCTACCGAATCGTGGCCACCTATTGCCACACCGGAAAAGCGAGATTTGGATACAGGCTCTGCAGCTGTTGCTGTCATTGTGAATAACACGGCCATAGCCGCTATCGCTAAGACAAACAAACGTCTCAGGAATCTCATGACTTTAACTCTGCCCGCTGATGAATAAACGTAAGACCCAGAACGTGTGAAAAGGTTTCGCGACTATTAAACGAGCTGGCTAAAGCCAACTTTAGTTAACGCTATGAGCTTTTATCCATACCGCCGTATCGTGAAATACAGCACCACCATTCGGCTTACCGGGTTCACTACTGATCAACGTATTGATACCCAGGCCACCCGCAAAATCCTTGTTTGGCCAAAGACTTTCAACAACGATAGTGCCAGGTCGAACACCTTCGAATTCTTTGCTAACAAGCGACACTTCGCCTTGCGCATTGCCTATTGTCACCAACTCACCATCTTGAAGACTGTATCGTGCCAGGTCTGTTGGATGAATTCGAACACAGGGCTGTTTTTCCATACGCCGACTTGATGGGGTTTCGGTAAAGCTAGTGTTTAGAAACTGCCTGGCCGGTGCAGCAACCAGACGTAGGGGGCACTCCTCAGTTGGTGCATCGATCACCGCCCAGTGATCTGGAAATTCTGGCATACCCTCAAAATGAGGCCCCACCCGACTCCAGTCTGGGGAGAAATGGAAGCGTTTGTCTAGCGTGCCAAAGCCCTCCAGGAAATTCGTCTGTTCAAACGTGTCCCTAGAACAGTCGTGCCCACCACTATCTACCATCGCATCGAAGTTTGGCAACTCAGAAGATCTCAGTAAATCTTCAATCAATTCGCGCTCGCTCATTTCAAAACCAACGTGATCAAGCTTTAAGCGCTTTGCCAGTGATTGAAGTACCGAATGATTGCTGCGACATTCTCCAGGAACGTCTATTAGCTTTTTACCTACCTGCAAATGGGTATGCCCACCAGCCGTATAGATATCGTCATGCTCCAGAAACATGGTGGCTGGTAATACGATATCCGCGTATTGAGCAGTCTCTGTCATGAATTGCTCGTGCACAACTGTAAATAGGTCCTCTCGAGCGAGTCCATCCAGTACTCGTCGCGTTTCTGGTGCAACCACAGCAGGATTGGTGTTTTGTATAAACAGCGCACGCACAGCAGGTCCACCCTGCAGGTCATCTGAATTTCCTGTTAGTACCTGGCCTATTCGAGATTGGTCCATAATACGAGTTTCACAGGCAATGGAAGTACCTTGGATAGTGGAACGATCGAGTTTGTAGATATCTAAGTTTGCATACAGAGCACCACCACCTTCGTACTGCCATGCACCTGTCACTGCCGGAAGGCAGCTCACCGCATGCATACTGACTGCGCCGTTACGGGATCTGGATAAACCGTAGCCGATGCGCAAAAAACTCTTTTTACTCTGACCATAAAGCCTGGCAAAGGCGACTATCTCTTCAACAGCCAGGCCAGTGATTGCTGATGCCCAATCAGGGGTTCTCGTTTTCAAATGCTCACGAAAATCGTCTGGCCTGTCAGTGAGGCGAGTCATATAGTCGTGGTCTGCGAATCCTTCTTCAAACAAGACATGCATGACAGCACAAGCAAGTGCTCCATCAGTGCCTGGCCGCAGCATCAGGTGCATATCCGCTTTGTCAGCTGTTTTCGTTCTATAGGGATCTATGACAACAAACTTGGCATCGTTAAATCGCTTTGCCTGGGACACATGATTCATCACATTGACTTGAGTGCTTACAGGGTTTCCACCCCACACTACAATCAAATCGCTTTTTATCATCAAGCGAGCATCACTGCCATGCTTAAGACCTGTGCCCGCTTTAAAACCTGCATCTGACAAGGCAGTACAAAACGTTGAATGCTGCCGCGAAGTCCCCAATGCACGACGAAACCGATCTAAACCGTCCCGCTGAACCAGCCCCATGGTGCCCGCATAGTGATAGGGCCATATAGCCTCATTTCCGTATTTGTCACGAATGCGATTAAAACGTTCGGTAATACTGTCCAGTGCCTCTTCCCAACTAATGGGCTCGAACTCTGTTGGCTTACCATCACGGGTAGATTGCTTTGATGTCACGCGCTTCAGCGGTGTCATCAATCTATCAGGATGATGTACTCGCTCAGCATAGCGCGACACTTTTGCACAGATAACACCCTGAGTGTAACTGTGATCTTTTGCACCGTAGACCCGCCCAATTGTTGTTTCGTTGAGCACTTCAACATCAAGAGCACAGACACTCGGGCAGTCGTGAGGACAGACTGATCGTTGGCGAGAATGCATAGTCAAGGATCCTAAGTTGCTTTTAAACAGCCATTTAACAGTTCAATAAGTCAGCTAAGAAAGCTCAGCGCGATTGAAGAACGTATCTGTCAAGAGTATCAAACTTGCCGAGTCGAAATACAAGGAATAACGTCCGCCAACGGCGCCTTAAAATCGCCAGAACATTCCTTTGCGACTATGACTTAACGTTTGCCAATTACGAAATCGTAGTCGGGAAAGCCGGTCACTCCAAGCATTACAGACCCGTCTGCGCTAATGCCAAGGGGGTCACCTGAAAAAGGCGTAGGAATCGTGTAAACATTGCTGTCGTCAATATCCACGATAAAGTTGTCAACTACGTGCTGCTGTGAATCTGTGGAACGGCTAATTGATCTCAAAAGCAGTTTAGAGCCATCGGCAGAAAAGGCTGTCGCATTGCTAGTAATGGTTGTGGGAATAGAGGTATACAGACATTCAGTTTCATCAATAGAGTTTCCTTCGTCATCGCCAGAGGGGCAGGTACGCAATGACCGATTTAACGATGCGTATTGCCCGGACTGCTCGTCATACAACATATATCCCTTGCTCAGCCGATCAGTATCAGCTATCGCCACGAAAACGAGATGCCTACCGGAGGAATCCACGGTTAACGCTGTACCACTGTCCAACCCTGAAATTATCGTTGCGCCCGGTTGATTTTTTACCGTTTTTTCCGTAGTGGTTGCAAATTGAACCACCGGCCCTGCTCCTTGATTAATCTCTTCGGATGTAGGGATTTGAACATACTTTGTCATTCCATCCGATGACATAACGTAACTATAGGGCGGTCTGCATGATACGTTCTGTGTAGGAATACAGCTACGTTGATCTGCCATCAAACCCAATGTTCGCCAATCGCCAGAAGAGGTATCCCACAATACTGCTCCAACTTGTCGCCGGGTCCCCCCAAACGAGCCTACTCCTTCCCACCATTGCCTTGTTAATAGCCACCGACCATCTTCACTGAATGCAACATTGCTGAATAACGAATCTTGCCAACGGGGTGATAAAGTCACACCGTCAACACCTAGTCTCAAATCGGGATAATCAATCAGATTTGCAGTATCTAATGTGTATGCATGAAATTCTGCAGTGGAGCTCAGATAGGGAGTTCCAGTATCTTCATCATAAGTACCTAAAATCACGACATTGCCATCGACAGATACTTCCTGATCAGCTGAAAAACACGTTCCCGCAGGTAGTAGGCTGGTCATGTCAAATAGAGTGATGCCTTGTTCGGCTATGTAGTTTACAGAACCACATCCAATAGCAAGCACAGCGATTGGCCGATTATTCGCATCAAACATCATACGAGTATCATCGGATAATTCCTTGAACATCCAGCTGGCTTCACCTGAATCCGTGTCAATCAAGATAAAGGCCTTCTCATGAGCACCATTACCTTTCACCGGCACACGCACGGTTAACCCGTCCCGAGCCATAATTCCGGAGTACGCTCTATTTAGGTCAGACTCTTCCAGTATTGGACCCAGATCAACGCTCAGCGTGCTCGAGAATTCGAGATTACCTTGAAATTCAGGAACTGCCACATCAGCTTGAGATTGCCCAATTACAGTGGGCTCCGCTGTATCAGGATTTTCACCATCTGAAAGTACAGGGGCTACGGATCGCTCACTACTGCAGGAGATCAATAACAGCGTGCTTAATACAATGGCTGAAACAGTACTGACGTGGGACATGGGGCTTTAAACTCTCATAATCAATTAGCAAGTCTTGACTCGATTATTGGACGCTCGTCGTCAATAGAACGTTGCGCAGCAGAATTAGTACCAATCACCCACTATTAACATGACACTACAAGGTGTTGTTTATTATGACACCTTATGGTGTTATTTTAACTAAAGAAAGATGATCTCATCATCACTGTAAAGCGGACACACTATGAATCAGCAGCTACAACAGTCATTTAGAGCGCTCGGCGACCCAACCCGCCGTCA
>JBLHWG010000326.1:0-5939 GCA_047629055.1 Halioglobus sp. | reverse complement strand
TACCGGCAATGCCGTTAAACTTGTCACGAACTATCTATGGTTTACCCATGCCGCAGTGATGGGTGAAGCACTGCTCATGGGGAAGCAAGCTGGGGTGCCCTTGGATGTCCTATGGGATGCTGTTAAACGCAGTGTTGGAGACAGCTTTGTTGCACGCCACGATGTACCGTCGATCTTTGCTGGTCACTATGATCCTTCGTTCACATTAGGCCTGTGTGTTAAAGACATTGGCCTGTGTGAGAATCTTGCAAAACAAGGTGGTGTCCCGACCCCTATTGGAAACAAGGTCGCCGAGCAATTTAGACTGGCGGCTGAAACCTATGGCGAACACGCAGCGGAATTGCATGTTGCGAAATTGATCGAAGATGAAGTCGGCACAGAACTCCGTCTGCAAGGAGACTTCAAACCACATTGGGAAGTGTGAGAAGTCTCAAAACAAACTCAGTTTTTACTCAAACAACTCTCGCTGGGCACGGCGCAGAAAGACAAGCCCAATCACAGCATTAAACAAGATGAAGAAGTTATGCTGCACCAAACCAAAGGCAGCCATTTCGGCAGGGAACTCCGGGAACAGAATCACCCACATGGAGATTGCTACTGCGCGGAATGGGCCAGGGATCGACGCTCCAAAAAAGATAACGGGCAAAATACCCAGCATCTGAAGATAGGAAATTTCGACCCCGAACAGAGAAAGAGCTTCCGAATAAACGATCACAGCGGCCAGCAGTAACGGAGAACGGAACAGCAGAATAACCGCGTATTGATAAAGTCTAGCTTCCCGGAAAGCGTGCAGGATTTGTTTGTCCCGAAGCTTAAATTCCGGCGCGATGATGCCTTTGAAATAGAGGAAGGCCACGGCAAAAACAGCAACCAGGGTAATACCCACCCAGGGCAGCGCACGGAATACTTCCGGCAGATTGTCCCATTGCAAAGCCAGCCCAATATTCGCCCAGATACAAAGATAAAATAGTTCGCAAACCATAATGAACAACATGCTCGAACCGAGCTTCCAACCGGGCACGCCTTCGCGGCGGTTAAGATACAGAGCCATTGCCCCCTTGCCCAATTGCTCATTGATAATCGAAAGGATGTACGTGCTTGCCCGCACAGGCAGAATATCAACATAGGACACTTTGGCATCAAACCAGTTAATCACTCGCCAGACGACCAGCGAGTCAATCGCAAAGAAAAACAGGGAGTAGGGAATCATCAGTGACAGCCAGGCTGTCCAGTTCACAGTGGCGAACACTGTGCCCAGAAAAACGAACACGCTCATCCCCTGTGCGCTAGCAGGTCCAGCCATGCGTGTGTATAGAAACACAAAGCAGGCGACTGTAATCACCCATGGTATGAGCCGTTTGATCAATCCCGGTTTCGGACGCGGTGGTGGTGCGTCTTCGCGATCATCCTTCAGTTCAGTTTCGCTCAATCTCTCACCCGCCTTGTTAACACTCAATAATCAGTGCAGCTGTTATTAACACAAGTACAAATCCTGCCACATGCCCGGAGGACGACAATACTTGTCTGATTTTTAGAAAATTTGGATTGTTTCGTCTACTCTTAAGGCTTCAAATTCGACCTAGTCGCTATTAAACCACATTGCCTTATGCGTGATATCCAAAATCATTCCGAACTGAATATTTCAGCCAACCAACGCGTGGCTGCGTCATACATCGGCACCATGATGGACTCACCTAGTCTCTTGATCGAGGGCAGCGAGGAGACTTGCGTAAGCGTATTCCGGGTCAACCACATCAGCTCCCACCACTGTGTAGATACGGATGATAAAGGTGGGTCATTTCATGGAATAAGGTCCAGTCCTCAAGCAACTCATCTAACCCAGCGCCTTCTCGGACATAAGCAATAATATGACTGCCGCCACCACGCTTCACGCGAGCCCAGGGCACAACTGCCAAAATATCATGATCAACGAACTTAGCGTTCGCCGGTCCGCACTGCCAAACAGCGCCATACCGCCGTGATCTGGCAATATAGGATAGGCGCGATAAAGAAAACCCTCGTCCTGCATGCCATCCGGAACCCGAAGTTCAAGATCAAACGGTCGAGTCAGAGACCAATAGACCAATAGACCGGTGAAAGCAGCCAGCCTGTCCAATCTGTGAGTCCTAACGGGTTGTGCCAGCGAGATATTCCCCACTGGGTGCCTGTGTGCGTTAGTTTGACTCAGTAGACTAGGGGCTTATCGGCCGCCAGTGGCACAAGAAACCGACTCCGTCTGAGCCTCCAATTTTGCCGTGATCAATGGGCCCGCAGCGAGAGACGTCTGGCCGTAAAACGCAATAAGCTAAAGCCGAAGAGGCGTAGCAGTGGCTAGTGATGCAATGTCATTACTTTGAGCCTATTCGTACTGGGGGAATGTTCCCAAACAGTAAAAATCAGAAATGACAATACTGTGATGACAACTTACCGCACGACGTCATTCGTTGGTTGGTAGGTTAAAGCTGGCTATCCTGTCACCGTGAAAAGTACCGAGCCACATGTGATTCGGATGCGGAATTGCAACGGTCGCAGCACCAAATGTCTTACTGGTGAACGAGTAAACGGCTTGCTCTGACAAGTCTTCACCAGACAGGTTGTCGGCCAGTGCAATTGTTAACTTGGCTCGCGATCGGCTATCTAAATCGAACAGATACATTTCACTGAGATAAGTGTCGGGTAAAGCACTAAAACCCCGTCATAACCAGAAACTTTCCATCCGGCGTTAGCGCCAAGTCCTCCGCATTTCTAAACCCACAGTGGAGGTTGAGGTTGAGATTGGCGTCGGGCTCACACTTAGCTTGTATAATTGTATCGGCAGGCGCGATCTCATTCTCGACCACCTCGGAATTTTCGCTACAACCGACAAACAGAAACAGGCAACTCAACAGGAAAGATATGATTACGCTCTTTGTTATTACTTCAGTATCAGCGTCGGCACCGAGAAGAGCTAAGAGCTACTTGCTAGGCCTTGAATTTTTTGTACGTTTGCCAATACCGCTAATTTTGGTGATTTTTCGTGGCTGAATACTACTGGCAGAGGCAATGATTTCACCATCGTATTCGAATGAGTTTTCGCCGTCGATATAGGGAATGGCCGCGATGAATATTTGTTGTTGAATAAGCTTTTCGATCGCTGCAATGTTGCGACGTTCGTCCCCACCCATGAGTGAAATTGCCACTCCCTGCATGCCAGCACGACCCGTACGCCCAATACGGTGTACATAATCTTCGGCATGACGTGGAATATCATAATTGATCACCAGCGGCAGCTGCTCAATGTCTAGCCCTCGAGCCGCGATGTCGGTGGCCACCAGTATCTGGATCTCGCCATTTTTAAACTTCTGTAATGTTTGCGTTCGCTGGTATTGGGACTTATCACTGTGGATCGCCGCGCAACTCATGCCTTTTTCGCGTAGGTAAGCATCGGCGAGATCTGCATTTCGGCGAGTACGGGCGAAGACCAAACATTGCTGCTTATTGTTGGCAAGCAGGTAGTAAATGATGTCGGGTTTTTCGTTTTGCTCTACTTCGTAAATAATCAGCTTAACGTCGTCTGCTGCTTTATTGAGACGTTGGCTTTTTACGATGACCGGGTCATGCAACAAACCATCGGTAAAACTTGTGATCTGAGCGTTAAAAGTTGCAGAGAACAATAAGTTTTGACGTTGTTCGGGGAGCTGATTTAACACCTGCTGAATCTGATCCTGAAAACCCTGATCGAGCATACGATCAGCTTCATCCAACACCAGGGTTTCTACCTGACTGAGGTCCAGCTTTCCTTGGGCCAGCATATCGAGCAAGCGGCCAGGCGTTGCCACTAGGAAATCGACGCCATTACCAATTTTGCGAATTTGCTGATTGATTGGCACACCCCCATAAATCACCGCATGACGGAGTGGTAGTTCGCCGATAAACAAGGCGACGTTGTCATCAATTTGTTGCGCCAGTTCACGTGTTGGGGCAAGGCATAAGACCCGAACAGGGCGACCCTTAGAGGGTTTGGTCTGTTGGAGCCTATCCAATAAAGGCAGTACAAATGCAGCGGTTTTACCACTACCGGTCTGAGCTGAACCCAATACATCTCGCTGGGCAAGAATCGGTGGAATCGAAAGCTGCTGAATTTCAGTGGCTTTGCTATAACCCAGCTGCTCTAAGGGTTGAGTGAGCGATTCGGAAAGACCTAGTTTGGTAAAAGCGTTCATGGGTTTTGTAGTCGGTTATCTGAGTAATCGGCGCATTGTATAGGTTATGCGGCTGGATGGACGAAAAAGCTCAAAAGATGCTTCCTGCCCCGTCCCAGGATCAAATTGAATTAGGCATGATAGGATGCGCAGCTTATAGAATTGATGTGAGTGGTTATGCAAGTTACGAAGTCATCTGCATTTTTGGCATCACGGCAATATGCAAAAGCGACATACCTTAAGGCACTATTCGAACTTGGCAATACGATCGCGCTGTTTGCCGTCACTGTTGGGCTTATGTTTGCCACTTTACAGATTCACTATGGCCTGACGCTTTTGCTGTCATTCGTTGCTGCGGCGGCCTATTTACGCCTGTTTATGATTGGTCACGACTGCGGTCATGGGTCCTACTTGCCTAAAAAATGGCAGAACGAACTGCTTGGCTCGCTTATTGGTGTTTTAACCGGTACACCGTTCAAATACTGGGCAAAGCAACACGCTAGGCATCACGCGACGACAGGCAATCTAGATAAACGCGGTGATGGCGACGTGGTCACAAAGACAGTTGAGGAATTTAACGATTCTGCTTGGTTTGCTCAGATATGCTACCGCTTCTATCGTAATCCCTGGTTTATGTTGTTCGTCTCGGCGCCAGTTCACTTTGTTCTGCTGCAAAGGCTTCCACTCGGCGATCAAATGAAGACACGCGTAGGATGGTTGAGCGTGATGGGTACTAATATCGGCATTCTTTGCTACTACGGGACACTTATAGCGATTTTCGGGCTGATCCCTTTTCTGATGGTTTATGGCCCCATTTTGATGCTTTCATCGGCAGGTGCAGTGTGGCTCTTCTACGTGCAGCACCAATTTGAAGATGCCTACTGGAACCGTAAGGAAATCTGGACCTACGAGGCGGCAACGTTGAATGGCAGTTCTTTTTACGACCTACCGAGATGGCTTCACTGGGCAACCGGCAATATCGGTTATCATCATATCCACCACCTAAACCCGAAAGTACCCGGATACCAGCTGCCGACTGGTTTTGATCAGAATCCAGTGCTGCAAGAAGCAAGATATCTGAGCATAGGTAAGAGCCTCGGCACTGCTAAGCTAGCGCTGTGGGACGAGGCGGCGCAGCGTCTGATTTCGTTTAGAGAAAACAGCAACCGAATATGATTCGCTTTCAGCTAAGCACTCTTTGAATACTCACCGATAGCAGACGCAATTTGCTCAAGGTGGGAAAATGCGCCTTCTTCGTCATCTCCTGGAATAGACAGGATCATCCGCTCAACCTCATTTTGAAGCAGGAATTCAGCCGCGTTCCAGCTAGCACCAATACCCAGTTCAAACCGACCGTTCGATATCTGATCTAACGAAGCCGTGGCTTTGGCGCAAAACCAGAGGCACATCGCCGCCTAAGGGAAATTCAGTAGAGAGCGGAATGTGAGAGTGTTCAGAAACAAAGAAAGATTCAAAGCCAAGGTCTTCAGCTTTTTTCGCTAGTCTCTGCGGTGGCGCACCTGTGGCGGTCGTGAAAACACTGATTCCAAATTGCATAACTAATCCCTGTCCGAGAACTCAAGTGACGGTGGAAACCACTCACAATTCACAACTTCATCATGTCCCTCATAAACTCGCATGCCCATCATATAAGGACCGTCAGGCACAGGCAGCCAATTGGCAATATTAGCCGGGCGTGCCGCGCTGATGTGGATCGTCAGGCTGCCGTCGTCAGCGTAAACAAGACCTGGCGTACGA
>JBLHWG010000325.1:0-5939 GCA_047629055.1 Halioglobus sp. | reverse complement strand
CGGTTGCTTCAGCATGATTACATACGCATAGATTCAACGGTTGTAGAGAGTCATATTGCACCGCCTAGTGATAGTCGATTGCTTTCCTGTGTGGCGTTGATTCTTAAATAGGTTGACAGAACGTTAGCGCAACTAAGCAACGGCTCCTACGACAACGAGCCGTCGCTGCGTTGGATCACCGAAGTGGCGCATTACCGGGGATTGCTACTCAAGGTGGTCGATCAAACACAGCAGCGTGTTTATAAAAAGAAGATCGTACCTGCCGAACAAAAAGTGGTGAGTATATTCGAAGAACACACCGATATTATCGTCCAAGGAGCACGTGATGTGCAGTAAGGCCACAAGGTTAATCTAGCCACTGATCGTCAAGGGCTAATTACCTACTTTGAAATACTTGAAGGCAATCCTAGGGACAAGGCTCCGTATTTGCCCGTGTTGAACTCCCATCAGGCATTGTTCGCAGAACTGCCGCACACTGTAGTGCCCCTGCATTGAACCAGCTGACGTGTGAGTTTTTTGTCTACGTGAGGAGGTTATCAACGGAAGGCATGATGGCAAGTTTGCACCTTAAGGCAGTGCTATTTCCCTCCGTCCCCTTTATTATTTAGATAACTGCTTCAGCTTCAATCTCTACCCCATACCCACCAATCAGACTACTCACTTCCACCAGTGTATTCGCGGGCAGGCAATCGGCAAAGTACCGTCCATGCACGCGCGATACAGCTTCCCACTGTGAAGCATCGTCTAAGTAGATACGAGTACGCACAACATCATTTAGAGTAGCTCCGAGAGAGGCAAGGCTTGCAGAAATTTTGTCGAGTATATAGGTGGCCTGAGCGCGATAATCATCAGCACCAATGGCTCGGCTTTCTCCGTGGGTCGCGGTTGTACCGCTAACCAGAACCCGATTGCCAACGCGCGTTGCCCGGCTATAACCGCAGATTGGTTCGTATTCACTGCCACTAGTGATTCGCCAACGATCGGCTTTACCAGCGAAAGCCTGCTTTTCATAAACCGGTGGCAGCGATTCCAGATGATCGCTCAGGTCCCCGGATGCTGTAAGAAATGGTGGGCGACGGTATTCGGTTCCGCAGTCGCCGCGGATCGGTATTAGGGCGTTTCCGGCCGTGTTGATATGCGCGATGTCATCATCACTCAACTCAAGAGTAAGAAGATTGCGATTGTCGTCTGTGTGTTGGCGATCGGTAAGTCTTGCTCCAACGATGACACCACAAACCGCGGGCTGCTGCATTACCCAGCGGGTTGCAACGTTGGACACAGAAACGTCATGTTTTTGTGCGACCTCATTCATTGCGCGCAACATACTTTGATAGATGCTCCAGCCACCGACAGTCTTGATAAAGCGGTGGTACTTCATCTTGCTCCAATCAGGGACGCTGGAAGGTTCTTCAGCGTTCAACCATCGGCTGCCCAAAAAACCACCTGCCAAAGTGCCGTAGGCAAGCAAACGAACGCCACTCTCTGCACATAATTCACTCATGTCCCCTAGGGCGCGTGGATCCAATACAGACAGGCATACCTGGTTGGTAACAATTTCATGCCCGCAACTGAGCAACACTGAGAGATGATCAGTATCAAAATTGGTCAAGCCCAGATGACGTATCCAGCCTTCCTGCTTCAACTCCATTAGATGATCCATCACATCAATATAGCCAGGATGATCAAAACTCCACCAATGTAGCTGTAGCAGATCCAGTGTTTCCATACCCAGTCTTTCACGTCGCTGCTCAATGCCATCACGAACTGCCTGTCGTGTGCATTGGTGCGGCTGAGGGCACCACTTGGTGTATAGATTCAGCGATGAATCTGCTAGCTGGTTATTGTCCATCAGGCGTTGACGTGCGCGCCCAGCAATGAGCTCAGAGCTACCATAGTGATCGGCCATGTCAAAGCAAGTAAAACCTGCCTGCGCATAGCCAATCAGTTCATTTGCAGCCTTATCACGCTCAAGCGTCTTGCCATCTCGTTCAAGATCAGCAACCTGCCAGAGCCCGGTTATAACAGCTGTATCCTGCAATCCGAGCGATTGCAGGGCGTCACTTGAAGACAAGTTACTTTGTCCCAGCCAGTTTGCCAATGAAGGCATCAATCTCGGCAAGTGGGAAGTACGATACTTCTTCAACACCGGTTTCAGTGAAGCTCCACGCCAATGCAGGTGCAGACACATCACCGTTGGCATCAAACACAACTGCACCTGACGCACCTTGGTACGAAACAGTTTTACCTTCGTTGAGTAGCATCCGTGCCTGCTTCAGTCCATCTACATCTGGGAAAATAGGTGTGCCTGCAGGGTCGGTTACTTTACTAACTTGAGCGGCGATGGATGCACCGGTAAGTTCTGGTGCAGCATCCATAGCAAGCAAAGAAATCATAACCGCATCAAAGCTGTTGGGTAAGCCTGGACCATTAGGCTCGGAATCGAACTTGGCCTTGTACATTTCAACAAAAGTGGATGCTGAGTCAGTGCGAGGTGGAGCTGAATCATGACCGATTAGATCTGTCAGATACTGTGCGCCAACGCCATCGCGGAACTCATCCGATTTCAACGAGTTAGCTGCAACAAATTTTTGAGTGCCACCCAGTGATACCCATTCACGCACGAGAGAAATACCTTCTGTTGGATACAGTGCCAGGTACAAGGCTTCTGGTTTGGTTTTCAATACTTCGGTAACTTCTGCACGGTAGGAAGATTGCCCATCATTAACGGCAGCAGATAGGGTTACTTCGATACCCAGTGTTGCAAGATCAGCGGCCACCAGTTTGCCAATGTCTTGTCCCCAGTCATCATTCTTGTAGAAAATACCGACACTCTTGTATCCACGTTCTTCGATGAGTCTTGCTGCAACTGCAGCTTGATTGCGAGTCGTAGCAAACGTACGGAACCATAAGCCCTTCGATTTGCCTTCTTTTGCAACATCCGTAAACGCTGTTGATGATGAACAGCAGGACATTTGCATGACACCAGCAGGTGCTGTGACAGAAGTCAGGATAGGCATGGACACACCGCTCGATACAGCGCCGAGCAGTAACGGCACTTTGTCTAGATCTACCAGAGCCTTGGCCGCATCAACACCGATCTTAGGATCGACCTGTGAATCGCGAAGTACCATCTCGATATCACAGCCTTTCACGCCGCCAGATTCGTTGTAAATATCCACGGCGAACTGAGCTGTTTCAGCGATAGGTCGTCCCCAGTCGACTGAAGTTGGCAGTACAGCGCCTATTTTCGTCGTGCAGTCCGCTGCTTGTGAAGCTGACATTGGCAGTATCGTCAAGATACCTGTCAATGCGAGGCAGCAGCGTAGGAGCGTAGTACCAGAAAGTCTGTGTGGGTTAGCCAAATGGCGTGTTTTGAATAGAGTGTGCAATGCTTTTCTCATGTTGCCTCCGTGGGCTTTGGGTGATTCTCTTTTGGTTGTTGAACTGTTTGACGTGCGTGGGCTGTGTAGTCGCTAGTACCAAGCTTTTCTGGTAACAGGCCTCGAGGGCGCCACAGCAAGGAACCCACGATAATAGAACCAATTAAAATGTATTGGATAGACCCAGCGTACAACTGCCAGTCGCGAGGCGCTAGTGCGCTAAGCAGCCACCCGCTTCCTACCCAGGCACCCCAGACGACCAAAGTACCCAGAATTGCGCCCTTATTGTTGCCGCTTCCGCCCACGATTAGCATTGCCCAGATCTGGAATGTAAGGATAGGGGCGAGATCCTGCGGGCTTATGAAGGCATAGAAAGTTGCATACAGCGCACCTGAAAGACCCATAATCATCGAGCCGATGACAAAAGCCGTTAGTCGAATTCCTGGTGGTGATTTACCCAGTGCGCGAGCAGCACGCTCATTCTCTCGTACAGCCCTTAGCAACCTGCCAAAGGGGGATCGTACAAGGGTTTCTAGGAAACCGTAAACAAGGAGCAGGCAAAATAGGACAAACCCTAGAAACAGAAGGTTGTAACCTAAGTTGGAGTCCACCACCGCCTCAAACGGTCGCTCAAAGCCTCGCAGTCCTTTGGCGCCGCCTGTGAGGTACTCAGCATTTCTTACCAATGATTCCATCGCTATGGCAACACCAAATGTGGCAATAGCGAGATAGTCGTGTCGAAGTTTTGTAGTGGCAATGCCAACGAGTACTGCTAGCACTCCTGACGCAGCTATACCACCCAGTAAAGCTATCGGGTAAGGCAGGCCAAAACCTCCGAGACCATCGATACGTTCGGGTCCGCCGAGTAATACCATTCCATAAGCGCCTGCACCAAAAAACGCAACGATGCCGCCATTGAACAAGCCGGTAAATCCCCACTGCAGATTTAATCCTAAAACAGCAATGGCCAGAATTAATGCAATTGTCAGGAAGAACGCCAGATAAGAGATAATGCCAATCATTGCTCCTCCTCGCCGAACAGTCCGTAGGGTCGGATATAAAGGGCAAGCAATATGATGAGAAAAGGCACTGCTGGTTTGTAACCGGTAGGGATAACCAGGAGTGCAAGGCTTCCTGCCAGTCCGACGATAATTCCGCCCAGCGCTGCACCGTAGATACTGCCAATTCCCCCGACAATCGCCGCTGCAAACAAGGACAAGACCAGATCACGTCCCATGACCGGACTGAGCTGGTTGTTCAATGCATAGCAAACGCCGGCTAGCGTTGCCAAGGCACCACCCATTAGCCAGGCCAGTCGCACCATGGCACCCAAGTTTATACCATTGATTTGTGCCAGTACTGGGTTTTCAGAAATTGCTTTCAGCGCATATCCCGCTGAAGTTCGTGACATAAACAGATGTAAGCCAAGCATGACTAAAACGGTTATACCCAATATAAACAACTGATCTGCCTTGACTAGTAATAATGGGTCACTGCTGAGCATCATCGCAAATGCAATGTCATTGTTGTAATGCGTCGACTTCAATCCATATACAAGGCCAATGACGTTGCGGATGATCAGGCTGATACCAAATGAGGCAAACACCATCGTCAATGGGCCTGCTTTTTCACGCAAGCGCTTGAACACCAGTTTATCGATAATGGCGGCCACCATGCCGGTGATTACTAAGGCAAGTAACATGGCAAGCATCAGTGAAATGCTGACGCTGAGCATAGGTAATTGAGTGACCAGCGTTGTGGAAACTGCAGCGAACATGGTATCCAGTGTCAGCGTGAAGTAGGCGCCCATCGAAATCAATTCGGCATGCGAAAAATTGGCGAAGCGCAGGATATGCATAATCAGCGTTAGGCCAATAGCACCCAAAGACAGGATCGATCCAACCAGAATGCCGTCAAATAGACTCTGTAGCATGTGCCTCCGTACGTCGAGCGCCTAGATAGATTTGACCCAATACTGGGTCGTTTAATAATTCGCTAGCCACGCCCTCGTACTGATTGCGCCCCTCCGCGAGTATGTAGGCCCGATCAGACACGGCCAATGCAGCCTTGACGTTCTGTTCAACCATTAGGATGGCAACCCGTGTGCGAGAAATACTCCTGAGCATACCTAATACTTCTTGTGCAGCCTTAGGAGACAATCCCGCGCTAGGTTCGTCCAGTAATAGCAAATTTGGAGAGGCTACCAAGGCCATGGAGATAGCGAGAAACTGTCGCTGTCCGCCAGACAGCGAGCCTGCGCGCGTTTTATACTTGTCCGCTAGTATCGGGAATCGTGTCAGCATGTCATCAACTGGTTTGCGCCAATGGCCTTCACAACGCCGGGCTGCCAAGCGCAGATTTTGCTGCACGCTCATGGTGCGGAAAATATTTTCCAGCTGTGGAACCATCGCCACACCTGATTGTGAGAGTTTGTCGGGACGAATTCCTGTTATGGTCCGATTATCAAGTGTCACGCTACCTTGCTCAACGCGCAGTAAGCCTGCGATAGTCTTAAGCAATGTGGATTTGCCAGCGCCGTTAGGGCCAATGATGGCAACA
>JBLHWG010000324.1:0-5960 GCA_047629055.1 Halioglobus sp. | reverse complement strand
AATCACCCCCAAACACCGTCATCAGCAGGTGTGTTTAAAGTTAACTAGCTGATTTTTAAATTACCTCGTTGCTCTTTGCGTATCCCGTGATTCGGTTTTTTGGATCACCCGATGCCTGATATGCATCGTCGTCATCAGAGTAAAAATAAATAATATATGTCATTCGAAGAACTGGGATTATCAGCAGAAGTACTACGGGCGGTTTTAGAAGAGGGGTATGACACACCAACTCCAATTCAACAAAAAGCCATACCATTAGTACTTGCTGGCCTCGATGTTATGGCCAGCGCACAGACCGGCACCGGAAAGACCGCCGGCTTCACATTACCGTTATTGCAACGGCTTTCAGAATCCACCCCTCCTGCACGTGGCAAGAAAGGGCCGCCACCTGTTCGTGCGCTTATTCTCACACCAACCAGAGAACTTGCCGCGCAAATTGCAGAGAGCGTGGCAACGTATGGGAAATATCTAAATTTTCGCTCTACCGTAGTTTTTGGCGGTGTCAGTATTAATCCGCAAATCAGTCAGCTGCGTCGAGGTGTGGATATCCTCATCGCGACACCGGGTCGCCTGCTCGATCATGCTGGGCAGAATACGGTCGATCTTTCAAAGCTCGAAGTCCTCGTACTCGATGAAGCGGACAGAATGCTTGATATGGGATTTATCCATGATGTTAAGCGAGTGCTGGCGTTGTTGCCTGAGACTCAGCATCGTCAGAATCTATTGTTTTCTGCCACGTTCTCCAGGGAGATCAAGCAACTCGCATCGCGAATGCTTAATGATCCGCAGCTGGTTGAAGTGGCGGCTCAGAACGCTACCGCAGATAGAATTGACCAGCAGGTGCATATGGTTGATAAAGGGCGTAAGAGAGAGCTGCTATCTCGAATGATTAGCGATGAAAATTGGAAACAGGTTCTTGTGTTTACTCGAACCAAACATGGAGCTAACCGCTTAGCTGAACAGTTAGGCAAAGATGGCTTGTCCGCTGCTGCCATTCACGGCAACAAGAGTCAGGGCGCAAGAACCCGCGCTTTAGCAGATTTCAAAGCAGGTCAGGTACGTGTTCTGGTTGCAACCGACATTGCAGCTCGTGGGTTGGATATTGATCAACTGCCTAATGTCGTCAACTTTGAATTGCCTAATGTTCCTGAAGACTACGTGCACAGAATTGGTCGGACCGCGCGTGCAGGCTTATCGGGTAAGGCGGTATCTCTAGTTTGTATTGATGAGATTAAATTGTTGAAGGACATTGAGAAATTGATTAAGCGTGAGCTTCCTCGAATTCACATAGAAGGCTTCGAAGTTGACCCCTCTATAAAAGCTGAGCCTATTCGTAAGGCGGGCAGACCTGGCCCTGCTCCTGGGCAGGGCCGTGGTCCTCGTTCACACGATAGGGCATCGGGCAAAAAGCCAGCTTATGGTTCAAGTTCTGCGAACGACAAAAGCAGCAGACGGCCACGTAAAAGGACAGTGGGCTAAATTTAGACCACTAAGTCTCTGTCAGTGAACGGATTATTGCGCTTCCGCCTTATCACTGTGAAGACTCCCCAAATCATGGCTGCGGTGCCCAGCACCACACACAATAGTGTGTGCGCTGGGCTAAGCAAGAAAGGGGCATTCCCGAGCTGCGTAATCGCCAAGGCCGCGATGCAGACTCCCCAACAATAAACAAGCACACCGAAAGCAATCTCTTGCCCGTTGTAGACTTGCGACAGGATATTTTTCACTCGTGGATGCATCGATGCGCCAGATGCATCAGTGCGCCGGAAAATGCTCTTCGCATCTGTTGCTAACAAATCGTTTATTGGCCATCGGCACTGAGAGATAACGCGGCCGTTTTGTAAAACAGTTTGAATGATGCAAAGCCTGTATGTCGCTATCAGCAGTCCTAGCACCAGAAGAAAGACAAACGGCAGAAGCCAACTGGAATCAGCGCCAATACTTGCTGCTTGAGGTAATTCCCGATGTATCATGCTTTTCTATCTCCTTAGTAGCTATTCTGCTACAGACAGGTTCAGCAAATCAACAGCTGTGTCGTAAGGTATACCGGAGTTGTTGTTACGGTGCTGAAAAGGGTTGCGAGTTTTTTCAGGGTCGCTGGCTAGCAAATCTACTGACTCAAACCGGTTATAGTCAGCTTTACAGCTAATATTCTGCTGAGACATACAGGGGGACAGAAATTCATGGCACAAACTACTCAGGATTTAGGGATTACCAGAGATATTGACGTCATTGATCGGGTTCTTTGTGTGGAAAATAAGTTTCTGGTAGATGCTGGTTGCGGCGATATGGGGCTGTCTCGGGCTCTGGCTAAACGTGGTGCGCGAGTGTTGGGAATTGATCCTGATCCCATCCAGGCTGAAAAGAATATACAGGCCGATATCATCCCTAATGTCGGATTCGCACACACGGGTGCGCAAAGCATTCCTGTTGAAAATGCGTCTGTCGATGGTGTGCTGTTCCCGTACAGTCTTCATCACGTACCCGCTGATATGTATCAGTCTGTCTTCAGCGAACTGAGTCGGATTCTGAAACCTGATGGATTTATCTACGCTATGGAACCAGTAGCTTCGGGGAAGATAAACGAGGTGATGCGAATTTTCCACGATGAGGCAGAGGTTAGAGAGATGGCTCAAACAGCCTTGGACGAGTTAGCGATACCTCTATTTGAGGATGTTTCTGTCTTTACGTATTGTGTGCCTGTGCAATATGAGTCGTGGGAAGACTTCAAAGAAAAATATATCGGCGCCTCCTACAATACGGCGAGCTATACACCAGAGCAAGTCAGTGATGATTCTGTTAAGGCACAGTTTCTATCGCTTGGGGAGGCCACCGGGTTTATGTTCGAAAGCCCGATGAAAGTGACTTTCTTACGAGGTCTCAAGGCGCTGTAAGCTTAGCAGCTACATTCGATATACAGGTTGAGAATCACTTTATGATGCAGGTAATACGTTAATGACGCCACTGAAAATTACCAGTGTCGATGTATATGTCGTTAAGGCGCCTTTGGATATTCCTTTTGCATTTTCGCAGGGCTGGGTTCATCAGCGAGCGGCCACACTGGTTAAAATAACTACCGAGTCTGGAATTGAAGGGTGGGGTGAGGCCTTTGCTCAAGGCTTGGAGCCGCCGGAGATCGCTGCCGCCGCCGTCTCTTATGCGCTAGCGCCTTTGATACTGGGAAAAGACGCGTTGAGCCCTGTGGTGTTATGGCAGGCCATGTACAACCAGACACGTGATCATGGCCGAAAGGGATCTGTGATGTCTGCAATCAGTGCCATTGATATCGCGCTATGGGATATTTGCGGAAAACACTACGGGGTGCCAATCAGCTCATTGTTGGGTGGCGCTTGTCGTCAGAGTGTTCAGCCGTATGCGACGGGTTTTTACAGACTAACGGGTAAGGGTGAGTCCCCACGATTAGCGGAAGAAGCCATCGGCCGTAAAGAAGCGGGTTTTCAAGCTATGAAAATTAAGCTTGGATTTGGCATTGATGACGACATAGACGTCATGCACGCCATCGCTAAAGTTATCGATATTAAATCCATAGATATAATGGTCGATACCAATCATGCCTACGGACGACGAGATGCCATCCGGCTGGGGCATGCGTTGAGCGAGTTCGATCTACGCTGGTATGAAGAACCGGTGGTTCCCGAAGATATTGAAGGCTATGCAGAGGTCAGAAAGGCGGTGAACTTGCCTATTGCGGGTGGTGAAAATGAGCATTCACCCTACGGATTCAATGCGCTGTTCAGAGCTGATGCACTTGACGTTGTGCAGCCAGATCTAGGCTCGTGTGGGGGGTTTACTGCGGCGCGGGATATTCTGGCGATGGCTCATGCTAATGGTGTTATGACAAATCCTCATGTCTGGGGTACAGCCATCGCCCAGGCCGCATCCTTACAATTTATCGCGACTATTCCAGTAACTCACCATTCATTGTTTGGCGTAGAGCCCATACTGGAATACGACGTCTCGAATCATCCTTTCAGGCAGGATTTAATTGCCGAGCCATGGACTTTAGAAAATGGTCGAATCGCTATTCCTGACAAACCAGGTCTTGGAATAGAAATAAATATGGACACCATCCACCAGTACCAGAGCCTCGCGACAAGTCATACACATTCATGATTCGGGTAGGTGTAGATTGGGGATCATCGTCATTTAGAGCGTATCGATTTGATGAGCAAGGTGCTCTTGTGGCCGAGTTGTCAGCAGACAAAGGTATTCGGGAAATCCAACCGCCGACGCCTGCGCATTTTGAGAAAGTTCTTTTCGATTTGATCGGCGATTGGTTGTCTGACGGTGACATAGTATTGCTGTCGGGTATGATAACTAGCCGTTCTGGTTGGGTAGAAACGCCTTACCTTGCATGCCCTGTTGATGTGACAACTATCGCAGCAGTTGCTCAATGTATTGATGCTCGGAATGTTCAATTACGTTTCCTACCGGGGATAAAACAAGAAAAGCCTACTCCTGATGTGATGCGCGGTGAAGAATTGCAATTGCTAGGTGCTGCAAATACTCATGGATTGAGTACAGTTGTATTACCGGGAACACATTCAAAATGGGCTGCAATGAGCGGTACAGTGCTATCCCAATTTCGTACAGTAATTACCGGTGAATTATTCGAAATTATTCTTAATAATTCACTGGTAGGTGCAATTTTCACAACAGATTCTTTTAATGAAAAAAGTTTCCTTGATGGGGTTCAGCTGGGATACAAAACGACGACTCTGGTGAGTGACTTATTCACGCTGCGTTCTTCCGTCTTACTTGAGAGTGCAAAAAGTGATGAACAACATTCTCGTTTATCCGGAATACTTATCGGCAACGAAATACGTGAAGGCCTGCAATTAATGGGAGCTGTGAATGATGTCGTACTGGTAGGCTCGGAGTCTTTGTGTTCTCTCTACCAAATTGCCTTCAAGAGTATTGGGGTAACTGTTAGCATTTGTACGCAGGTTGCAGCAGTTGCAGGTTTTAAACAAGTAGCCATTGCTTACGAAGAAAAAACTCAATGAACCCTTTTCAACTACCGTTTCAGAGCTAGCCTATGTCATACGAGTGTTTTGATTTTGATGTTGAGGCGCATGTGGCGCACATTCGATTTTCCCGACCCGAAAAGCGTAACAGCATGGTCCCGGGATTCTGGAATGAACTCCCTAGGCTGGTTGAGGAACTGGATAGTAGCGGCGATGTCCGGGCCATTGTAGTGTCTTCCACGGGCCCGCATTTTACGGCCGGCATGGATCTTTCGGTGTTTGGAAATTCGAATTCTACAGAAAAAAATTCACAGCCTCAGCAGTATTACGCAGCCATTTTTTATGATGTTGTGCAACGATTGCAACGCAGCTTTAGTTGTCTGGAAAGTGCCAGAATACCTGTGCTGGCAGCAGTGCAAGGGGGCTGCATTGGAGCGGGTGTTGACTTAGTGAGTGCATGCGACATGCGCTACGCCACTCGGGATGCCTTCTTTTGTATTCAGGAAACCAACATCGCGATGACTGCTGACGTGGGTACGTTCCCGCGTTTGACCCATTTAATGCCCGATGGGCTCGTTCGTGAATTAGCGTACACCGGTCGCTCTTTAAGCGCCGATGAAGCTCTGCAGTGCGGTTTAGTCAATACCGTTCATGACACGCAAGAGCTAATGCTTGAGCATGTTCTTTCGGTTGCTAATTCCATTGCGACAAAAGCACCTATGGCCGTTTATGGGTGTAAGAAAATGATCATACATTCCCGCGACAACACTGTTGCACAGACGCTGGATTATGTCGGTCTTTGGAATTCAAGTTTTTTTAATAAAGATGAAATTGCTAAATCGATGCGTGCCAATCAGGAGCAGCGTTTGGCTGAGTTTACGCCTTTACCACCCAAGCCACTTGCGGCAGAAGATACGGAAATAGTTTTACCCTAACGCTTAACGGTAAATGACGAGGATCTCAGTTTATGGC
>JBLHWG010000323.1:0-5971 GCA_047629055.1 Halioglobus sp. | reverse complement strand
CTGCTAGCGAAGTCGCTTTTCGATAGAGGTCTCACAGGCGGCTCCACGGGAAATATCTCTGCCCGAACAGATGACGGTGGGCTTTTGGTCTCCCCCACCGGCACCAGTTTTGGTCGGTTGGATCCTGCCACACTGAGCCGATTCGATGTGTACGGCAAATTGATCGGTGGTGATTCTCCAACCAAGGAGATGCCACTGCACTCAGCGTTCTACGACACACGTGTCGGTACAGGCGCTGTCGTTCATCTTCACTCTTGCCACTCTGTCGCCTTGTCGTTATTACCAACACGCGACAAAAACAATTTTCTCCCCCCGTTGACGCCGTACGCCATCATGAAACTGGGCAAAGTTCAGCTACTGCCATTTTTCATACCTGGTGACGCTGCGATGGGTGATGCGGTGCGAGCGCTTAACGGCAAGAGGAGCGCTGTCATGCTGGCTAATCACGGACCTGTAGTCGCAGGCACGAGTGTAGAAGCTGCGTGCAATGCTATTGAAGAATTGGAGGACACGGCCCACCTGGCTTTGTTAACGCATGGCATGCGTCCCAACGGACTCACTGATGAGCAGGTCAATGAAATCGTTACAACCTACAACGTGGAGTGGGATGATTAAGCGAATTGCCCGGTAATAGTACTTTTCAGTAATGTTAGCTATAAGTCACAGTTGATGACGCTTAATAGCGACCCCAACCGCTATAATTTTGACGAACAAGCCGAACTTTCCTCCTCAGACAGCCTCCTAGGATGAATTCCCTGTTTTTAGACACTGCACATCATCACCGCGATTACTCAGCGAAATACTCGAAATGTTGAAAGACCACTACCGATTACTTACCCGTGTATTCGGAATTTACTTTTTGGTACTAACCCTACCTTTGCTCAGTGCGCATGCATTTGCCATGGCGCCTTTGAATACACCTAGCCAAATATCTGGCTCTATAGTCGACACGACGGCCAGCTTAAGCTGGGAGCGAAACAATCCTGTCAATGAGGTAACTGGCTACAACGTTTACCAAAACAATAGCTACGTTGACACGGTGCTCAGCACACAATGGCAAGGCATTGTTGAGCCAGATACTCTCTATGGATTTAGCGTGGTGGCATTTGGAGGGGATCCTACTCGCTACTCAATAGCTTCCGATTCTCTGTCTCTTCCTGAAAATCTAGTCCCAACAGATCTGACTATTCCACCCTCTACACCCACTAATCTCGTCGGCACTATCGATGATGCAACTGTTTCATTAATCTGGGATGCGTCTACCGATGATGAAGTGGTGCTAGGTTACAACCTGTACGAGAACCATAAATACCTTACGACGGTGCTAGAACCTGGCTACAGCGGCGTAGTTATTCCCACTCAGAGCTATCAATGGTATGTGGTGGCGTTTGATATTCGTACAAATTTTTCCACCAGATCTGAAATCCTAAGACTGCCGGATACCGGACCGGTCGACACCACAATTGCGCCCTCAACTCCAACTAACTTAACGGGTTCGGTTTCTGACAATTCAGTCACTCTTGCTTGGCAGGCATCCACTGATGATCAGGAAGTAGCTGGGTACAACGTATATGTTGATGGTGCGTATGCCGCAACGGTATTCGATACACAGTATTCAGGCACTGTTCCAGATGACGAATTTCACAATTACAAAGTCGCAGCGTTTGATTTTGACAATAATTTTACACCATTGTCATCACTAATAATTCTGCCGGAACTACCTAGTAGCTTTGACCCACTCGAGCCTCCAACTGCACCTGGAGTACTAACAGGAACATTGTCCACTCAAGCCGGCGATTCGCAAACCGCGCAAGTAGAATTGTCCTGGACTGCCTCTACAGACAATCTAGCTGTTGCTGGATACAATCTATATCGCAACAACAACTATGAAACAACGGTATTCGGCACAGGCTGGTCCGGTGATGTAAGCACCAACGACGTACATTCATTTTTTGTTGTAGCGTTCGATGCATCTCCAAACTTCTCGGCACGTTCCAATCGCATTAATCTTCCTGATAACGGCAATCAGGCTCCCGTTTTTATCGGATTTACCGACCAGAGCATAGTCGCGGGAGAAAAATGGTCGCTGATTATCAAACCCGTTGATAATGATGGTGGAGTTCCGGGTTTGTTCGGAGGAACACTGCCCGTAGGAATGAATTCTGTCGATAACTTTAATGGCACTCGCACATTGTCCTGGCAGCCTCTACAACCGGCACTGGGTGATCACACGATCACAATGACAGCGTTTGATAGTACAGACACAACATTGACAACCACTAAAACCATAACATTGTCAGTGGTACTGCCAGAGGACCTATCTACCATACCTAATCCTGCACCCACCATTGATGCAGTTGATAATTTCATTGTTAGAGCGGGTGACGATGTTGTTGTTCGGGTCAAAGCGGTTGACGCTAACGGAACTGTGCCGCTGTTATCGATCAATAACCCGCCAAACGGGTCTACCTTTGACGTGCATCCTAGAGAAGAACGAGCACGGTTTCTTCGCTTTACCACCACCAGCAGTGATATCGGTACTCTGGAACTGCATTTCACAGCTATCGATGCAGATGATTCATCACTCACCGTTGACTACACCGCCTCACTCACAGTGGCTGACCCAACGGATTTCACACGCACCGGTGAGCGCTTACGTGTTTTAGCTGCAGCTCGCGACTTTCACTTTGGATACGCAAATCTTCTGGAAATTGAAGAGCAAGCTGATTTTGCCCTTTACAAGAATATCGCTGCTGCAGAATTCAACATGGTTTCTACCGAGAATTCCATGAAATGGGGTTATATCAATCCTGAACCGGGTATTTTTAGATTCGATGCAGCGGATACCCTTGTTCAGTTCTCACAAGATAACGATATGCTCTTACATGGGCACCCACTCATCTGGTACACCATTCTCCCACCCTGGGTTCAGCAAAGTGCGGTAGCTGATCGTGAAGGCATCATGCTGCAATTCATCGATGACGTTGTATCACGCTACTCTGAAAACGTTGCCATCTGGGATGTTGTAAACGAAGCCTTTGAAGACGATGGCAGCTTCCGGCAATCTGTTTGGTTTGAGGCAATGGGAGAGTCCTATATTGACAAGGCATTCCACCGTGCGAGAGCAAACGATGCAGACGGCGTATTGTTATATAACGAATACGATATCGGTATTTCGGGTGATAAGTCGGATGCAATGTATGCACTAGTGCAACGAATGGTGAACGACAATGTGCCTATCGATGGCGTAGGTTTCCAGATGCATGTGGACGCAGACTTCAACGCCTATGATCAAGTAGCTTCTAACTTCCAACGTATTGCCGATCTTGGATTGGATGTTTACGTCACTGAGCTGGATGTATCCATAAAGTCGGGGCAGACCACAGAACAACAGGCGGATGTCTTCGCAAACGTGCTCTCTTTATGTTTACAACAAACTGCGTGCAAAGCCACTCAGATATGGGGTTTTACAGATCGATACTCATGGCTTAAGGACTTTACACCACTGATCCTCGACAAAAACTATCAGCAAAAGCCAGCGTATGGCGCGTTGCAATCTGTATTGGAAACGCCGAACCCGTAAATATCATTTAGTGAGTCCATAGCGTTCGCTATGGACTCAGCAAGAATCAAACAACTTTTTCCTTCGGATGAAAACTGATTACAGGTTCCATCTTATCGAAGTATTCACTGGATAAATGACACTTGATAGAATGCCCGTCACCCATTTCTATGACCGGCGGCATCTCAATCTCGCACAAGTTATTAGCAACATTGGACTTGTGCCCACAGCGGGTCTGAAATGGACAACCTGACGGCGGGTTCAGTGCAGATGGTATATCACCTTCTAGTACTATCTGTTTTTTCTTGACGCTTGTGTCTGCAATAGGAATTGCCGACAACAGAGCTTCTGTATATGGATGATACGGAGGTGAGAATATAGCGTCAGTGGTACCTTGCTCGATGATATGTCCTAGATACATGACAACAACGCGATCTGCAATGTAGCGAACTACCGACAGATCATGACTAATAAACAACATGGTGGTTTTGGCTTCACGCTGAATCTCCATCAGCAGCTCTGTAACCGCTGCCTGTACAGATACGTCCAGAGCCGACACAGGCTCATCAGCGACCACTAACTTGGGCTGACCAGCAAATGCTCGAGCTACACCGATACGTTGTTTCTGACCACCTGACAATTGTCGTGGCATGCGATCAGCGAATGCTCTAGGTAGTTTGACTAAATCCAATAGCTTGAGCATACGCTCGCGTCTGTCTGCTTGATCAGTACCGATCTTGAATTTTTCCAAGGTTCGCATAATCTGAGAACCAACAGAATGACTCGGATTAAGCGTGTCGAAGGGATTCTGGAAAACCATTTGTACTGACGCAACAGTTTCGGTACTACGGTCCCCTACTTCTTTGTCGCCAATGGAGATCCCAGCCAACGTAACTTGGCCATCAGTAGCCGTTTCCAGACCCAGTAGTACTTTTGCTAATGTAGATTTACCGCAGCCAGATTCACCAACGACCGCAACCGTTTCTGATTCTCGAGCTTGTAAGGTAATTGACTCGTTTGCCTTAACGGTACGCGTCTCGCTCCCACCAAACATTTGGTTGGCAGCGACATCATAGTATTTTTTTAAGTCCCGTACATCGAGGACAACATCCCCAGGTGTTGTCGGATCGCTTACCATTGGGCGTTCTGGTTCGGCTGTCCAGTCAATTTCTTTCAAGCGCATACACCTGGAACGATGATTGTCTTCGCCTTCTACAGGTTGCATGCTGACAGGAGCCGCATTACAAATACTCTCAACGTAATGCTCACAACGCGGACCGAAGTTGCACCCTAATGGTCGATCCATAGGCAATGGCAACTGCCCCGGAATGGAAACCAAGGGTTTAGTATTTTTATCAGCGCCAGGCAATGGGATGGAATTGAATAAACCCTGAGTATAAGGATGCCGCATGCTGTCAAACACTTCATGAACAGTACCTGTCTCAACGGCCTCACCTGAATACATGACGGTTATACGATCGCATGTTTCGAGTATTAGACCCAGGTTGTGCGAGACAAACAGCATGGATGTGCCGGTATCACGTGCCAACTCCTTTATCAACTGCACGATGCCTGCCTCGACCGTCACATCGAGCGCCGTCGTAGGCTCATCAAGCAACAACAAGTCTGGTTTGGCTAACAAAGCCATAGCAATGACAATGCGTTGCTGCTGACCACCTGAGATCTGGTGTGGATAAGCGTCCATTACTCGCTCAGGGTCTGGCAACTTTACTGATTCCACCATAGCAACCGAGCGTTTGTAGGCTTCAGTTTTCGATACCTTTTCGTGAATGATCAGCACTTCCATCAGCTGCTTGCCAACCTTCATGGCTGGGTTCAATGAGGCCATGGGTTCTTGGTAAATCATGGCAATTTTGGAGCCCCGAATGTCCCGTAGTTCTGCGTCGGACATCTCTCCCATATCACGACCGCGGAATTTGATTGAGCCACCCACGATTTTGCCGCGATTACCCATGTCACGCATGATGCCCAGAGCAACGGTTGACTTACCACACCCTGACTCACCGACAAGTCCCATGGTCTCACCGGGCATAATTTTGCACGAGAAATCCATGACGGCAGGTATCTCACCTGCACGCACAAAGAATGAGATATTTAGATTATCGATTTCAAGTATGGGTTCAACACTCATCGTGACTTATTCCCTTTTATGGATGGGGCTGTCATAGCTTTAATCTCTCAACGACTCTTCACGCAACCCATCGGCGAGCAGATTCAGACCCAGTACCAATGACATCAATGCGATGGTGGGGGGAAATGCCGGATGCGGGTATATCGCTAGAAGCTTTCGCCCTTCATTAATTGTCATTCCCCAATCAGGACTCTCGGGAGTCACACCCAAACCGAAGAAACCGAGCGTTCCGAGTAGGATTGTGGTGTAACCAATTC
>JBLHWG010000322.1:0-5979 GCA_047629055.1 Halioglobus sp. | reverse complement strand
CTTTACAAGCTTTTCAGGCACGCCAAAACCAAAAGCTAGCGTGGCCAAGTCGTTGTCCGTCTCGCTGCCTGAGCAAAGTAGTCTCCAAAACTGCCTGCCAGTATCATCGGTTACAAAAACTTTATTGCCATCAGTGTCAAGACACACAAACTGATCATCTAGCGGGTAACAATGAAAAGGTAGTTCCATGGCGAGCTAAGTGGATCTGATAAAAAACATTACTCTAGCCTACACTACAGGCAGTTCAAAATTCCCCAAGCTGGAGAGCAATTGCACCTAAAAGAATCGGGATAGATGGGTGCCTCTCGACACCACCCCTCGCACACCACCGGCATACGGGTCCGCTCCATGGCGGAACAGTTTGGTTAAAATAGTTACCGTGCATACAATCTAGGCAGTTCAGCGTCTCCAAAATACTGAGCCGAGAGCGCCACCTGAACCCCAGATGAGTGACACACTCGCCAAGCCCCTATAGCACTCCACGCTGTCAGCAACGCAAGCTGTTGTGGGTACACCCAAACGATGCAATTCAGCTTTACGTCTTTAACACGTTTTCCATTGACTCCACTGAGCACAACGAAGCCCGTGCCTCACCCAGCTACCCAGATCTCGCAATACCGTGCATGCTTCGGCAAAACAAAATAGCCGCGCCAACCACGAAGATACTTCGAGAGACGATCTATCCTCTCGTCCATACTGATTCCCCAATGACGATTGGTCAGTTGGCGTACCTCTACTTTAAATCGCAACAAAGATTTGGGCTCAATCTTGCGACAGTGCTTGTGCTTACCTGCGGTTACCGTAAATCCCAGAAACTGCCGTTCGATGGCACATCCACGGCACTCTTCGATTCATTCACCTGCAACTTTAGTCGCTGGGTGATGAACCGCATTGCCGTAGCGATGACCCGTTCACCCGAACGATGACTTTTTACGAAAACATTTCAATCATCACCATAGAAAACTTAACAATGACGACGTCCCTTCAACTCCTTATCTCATTCATCAAGAACAACATTCGATAATCATCACAGCCTGCATGGGGTAAAACTAGCACGAAGGAACTTGTTTCAGTACCGCCGCATGAAATACGTGCTGAATGCCAAGCATAGCCTGCTCCACGCTAGATGCATCCCGAACGTCCCCTTATGCGTAGGACACTTGGCTGTCTGCCAATGAATTTCTAAGTGCGACCTGCTTCTCTTCGTCACGACTAAGAACTCGAACTTCACTGGTACTCTCATCAGCGAGCAACTCCTTAAGCATGGTCGTCCCGAAAGAACCAGTTCAGCCCGTAATCAAGTATCGCTTAGACAAAACGTAAGTCCCCTCCGAGTATGTCTAGATGAGGGTTGATGAAACGCAAATCTACTTATTCCAACAGTTTAAGTTATATAAATACTGTTTCACGCTAAGAGGTATACATATTTATCGCAATCCAACAAAATAAACTTTTTTTTCCTACACAATCACCAGCTCTGGAACATCGCCTTCATCAAAAGTTAAAATCGACTCCAAAAGAATGATAATAGGTGTCACATCATTTGTCTCCAATGAAAATCGTCAATCTTGCCACCATAAAATCCATCGAAGAGTAGAAGTTGCCCAATTCTCCCCCATATCAACCCAATCTTATAACGACAATCCTGAAAACACAGGCATCAACGGACCTCTCCGGGATATTATCCAACCCTAACCTGGATTGGTTCGGGCTTCTAGCGCTCACTGGAAACAGTTTAGTCACACCCAGAGTGTCCTTGAACCTCTTAAAACCAGAACTCGAGCATGTGGTTCCTGCAGATATTCAGGAAGTGTTACTCCTAATTCTTGAGACGAACAGAGCCAGGAATCAACGCCTTGTTCTCTCATTCATGCGTTTAGCCAAGCTCCTTAACAATATTGGGGTGTATCCGATACCGCTAAAAGGTATTTGTTTGCTCCTGACCGACGTGTACGATGATATCGGTGAGCGAGTGATCAGCGATATCGATATTCTGATCAATCCAGCCGATATTCCACGCACATTGAATGTTTTGAGACAAGAGGGCTATGTTCAGAGAAGTAATCCCTTCTTCGGGAGTAAGGGAAATCTACACGACGAATACGAAGACATCGATATGAGTGATTTTCGGCATAAAACATCATCTCAGAATCATCATCTACCCCCGATCAAGGAATCGCGTGCCGCAGAATTTAACATCGAAATACATCATCGCCTTTGCCGTCAAGTTGACGCTTCCATCAACCGCTTCGCCTTTCAAAGGAACACTCTTTGTAGAACAGCCCATGGAAGCTATTTGCGACCGACGGACTCATTCACCCTATTGCATACCGCCCATCACATGCTCGTACAGGACAACATGCGCTTTTTGGGGTTGACAGACTACCGACACCTGCGAGACGCAGATTGCTTGTTGGCACGTATACATGAAAACGATAATGAGGATTCACTGCTTAAATTCGTTTCGGCGTGTAAATTTGCAAATGAACTTACGTTCCTTCTTTGGCAATGCGAGTATTATCTGAAATCGAAGCACATAGGCCAACTTCGGCCAAATTCAGAAGTCACAAACTGGATAGCGGAATTCAAGAACGTAAATAGAAGTAATTCGCGCCGTAAAATTCGTGTAGGTATATTGAGAACCAAAGTTTTTCTTACGAAATTAATTAAACGTCAAACCTTGGTTCATGCTTTCGGCGACATGCCTTACAAAGAAGCGTTGCCACTCTACTTGTGTTATCAATACCGTAGAGCATCGTTTTGGATTAAGACGAGGAACAAGTAAACCCACTTGCATTTCACATCCAACGCTAAACAAAACGCAGCAGTCTGTAAAGAATTCTGCATTTTACCAAGATCAATTAGTTTCAAAAACAATACGTTGGGACAGATTCTGGTTTTTAAGTGATCATTGATTCTGGCGTAGGCCCAAAATATGACCATTTAAACAGAATCGCTAACCAGATAAAACCAGTAAGGGTGATCACTTTGTTCCAGAGTCAATGATCAGATGGGGCAGGAATCCCACGGGGCACACGCCAGCCTTTCATGTACTCCCAAATAGAAAGTGCAAAAGGTTGTGGGCTTGAACCTCGTGCTTATCTACAGGCGTTGTTCGAGCAATACACGCATGGCCAATACCGTGGAACAACGTCGGCAGCTATTACCGATGTTTTTCAAACATAGCTGAGGTACTGGGTAGGGTTAGACCAGTTGTTGGCTGCAGGTTTGCCTCGCGCCAGACCAATAGGCCACCATGGGCAAGTAAGCGCTCACGGCATTAGAGTAGCGTTTGGTAGCAAATAACCTATTCTTATTGAGTGTTTTGCACAGTTCAGCCACTGTATCGTGCTCGATCTTCAACGCCCGGCGCAACCAAAACTCTGGATGAGGTTAGCACTCACATAGAAGGTTTGTGGACAATCGTCACCGAGTTCCAATCGGTGGTGTCGGAGCTGAAAAATCAGAATGAGGAGCTTCGCGAACAGATTAATGAGCTGAACGAACGCATTGGAAAGAGCTCACGTAATTCCTCTCGTCCACCAATCGCCTGGTTGCCATTCTCCACCTCCTCTGGCTTGGCCCTGTTTATACCTGCCAAGTGCTGTACAGAGTCAGTAGTTGCGGCTAAACCGGTCCAGTCATCCAAAGAATCGATTGTCAGCCTCGGGCTATTTATCAATTCGTATTTACGGGGCTCGCCCTTTTAATCAGCAGCACAATTTTCTGCAAGTACAGCGGCCCTGGCATGGTAGCCAAAAAAGCCATTCGACCCTGTTATGAGTGTACGACAGACGGATTTCTTAATTGTCATCATTTAACCTGCACTTGTAGAGCTCGTTTTACCTCTCGCGGTAACAATAACGGTGATTCGATTTCACTTACCCATAACTATCGCGCGTTGTGCGGTTGAAAGCTTCATGTGACACCTGAACTGGCCGTTGTCTTTGACAAAAAAGTTCATAATCAAGCCCGTACAGGTCTGCGTACATGCACCAGTAGTGTTTCTTAACCTCAGTTGATCCATATTTCTGCTAGCTGGTCAAAGTTTCGTACATTTTTTATAATTTCAACTGCTAGTGGATTCCAGCGGATGGATTGGTTTATTCATGATGGATCTTTTCGTAGTTAGCAAACCCGTAATCGTGGATGCAGCGGAATTTGGACTGCTTCGTCACTGTCTAGGTCCTTCGCAAAAGCATGTTCATTGTTCACCATGAAATTTGCATTTGTCTTGAATTGGGGGCAGATTTACCAATCAACGATATTTCGCGAAGCTTCCATCTCAATAAGGCAATTGAATTGATTTTCGCCTTACACACTCTCTATTCAGAGAAGAGGCTTACGTTATGCTGAATCATCGGTCTAAATAAGCAACCAATACAAACTCTGAATTTCTTTTTCATTTAGAGGCAGGGGGAGGGGGCGAGAGAATTTGCGTGAGCTCTTGCCAATGCGCTCGCTCCGCTACCAAACTTCATCACGAAGTTGATCATTTTGCGAATTCAGCTCGATCACAAAAACCCACAAGCCTTCGATCTATGTATCGGCTCCATAGATGTTTTGGGTGGTGCTGGGTGAAGTAAATCAAGCCCGTTGGTGGACGCCGAAAGTCACTACGGACTCTTGGAGAATAAGCTATCTGCCAGCAAACGTGATTCTGATGTCGTTATCAATTACCCGATTGTGACGGTTCTTCTTCATACCAGCTCTCCTTTGGTTGAGGAAAAATTTACACGACAGCTCGCTCAATGCAGAGGTAGCACTGTAGTGGCCCGTTTATCCAATCAGTTGTCTATGTGATCAAGCCCGCCAGAATCCTTCGATATGCCTGCCTATCCAGACACTCACACAAATGATAATGCTCGCACCCATTACGGTCACACCGGCTACACCTGGCACTGTTGTCTGCCACGAGAGTGTGAGTTCGTTCCAAAGCAAGACCATCGGATAATGCATCAAGTATAAGGTGTAAGAAACCGGCGATAATGCTGCAAACTTAGATAAGACTCGATTGGTTTTTCTGCATTTCCTTGGCAATCTTGTTGACAGAAATAGTGCAAACGCGACACCAAATACATACTGGTTGATACCATTCATTTCCAGGAGAGATGACACCAGCACAAGAAGCACTATTACAACAGAGGGAAGCTCAAGTATAGAAGCCCAGCGCATTGATAAATCTCGACTGACAAATAAAGCCAGTGCAATCCCGGCTCCTGAAAGCCATACCCCAAAACCATATAACCATTTACCAGTAGGAACGCCGAACCGATAACCAACGATACACACAATCAGCAAGAGACAGGCGCAGCGAACCGGATACCAACGCGCTAGCAACAGTAGCGCACCAGCCATATAAAACCAAAACTCGTGTGAGAGGCTCCATAGTGGTCCATTAATCCATGGAGCCTTCACGCCCAGCCCCATATCCTGGACAAAAAGCAAGGCACCAAACCATTGACTCGCAGTTAGATAGTTTGCATACCCGTTGTTCAAATTAATCAGAACGGCATAGGAAAGGAATGACACTATCAACGCCACCACCAAAGGCGGCAGTAATCTGCGCAATCGATCAATAACGAACACACGAATATCGAATCCAGGAACTAACTCGTCTGCGACGCGTCGTAGCAAGGAGCCTGCAATCAGATACCCACTAACAACGAAAAATGCCATCACAGCGTGGCGGCCTACATTGAGAATCAAGGCGCCTGGCAATCCATCCCATTGATCCCACCAGAAAAATAACGCATGACTGAAGAACACCAGAATTGCACTGAACCCCCTAATCTCCTCCAGCAATTCGATCTTGCCACTCATAGACTTCAGCCTTTACGAATGTTCCCATGGCACATCAACCTGAAATTACTGATCAGGTGCTGGTGGCGGTGCAAAAAAGTTACCCGACCCGTTTGGGTCAGTCGGTCCACCTGGAAAGCTAATCGGTGGTGGACCACCCAGATTGCCAGTGCGTCT
>JBLHWG010000321.1:0-6022 GCA_047629055.1 Halioglobus sp. | reverse complement strand
TACAACTCAGCGCTAAAGATCTCACTATTGCTGAGGTTTCGGACACATTCGACCTATCAAGAACTGCTGTCCGAAAGCATTTGACGATACTAGAAGAGGGTAATTTGATCACCGTGACACCACGCGGTAAGGAACGGGTTAATCAATTAAACCCAGATGGACTCAAAGCGACGTCTGAATGGTTCAACTACTTCAATCAGTTCTGGGACACCAAATTGGAAACTCTCAAGAGCACCATCGAAAGTACTTCAACACAACAGAAAAAATAGATATGAGTGTTACAACCATCATTAAATCCATATTCATCAAAGCCTCTCGAGAGACCGTCTGGTCGTTCATAGCAGAAGCCGACAAATTGACTGAGTGGTTTCATCCAGCTGCTGCAAACCTTGTAGAAGGAAAACCCTATGCCTTGCTCGGCGATGCCAATGATCCGGAATCCAAAATGTGCTGGGGAGACGTACTTAAGCTGGATAAACCTTCCTCTCTGGTTTATATGTTCTCTCTTAAGCCTATGGGCGATGCAGTGACGACGGTGAGCTGGACGTTAGAGTAAGCTACGGAATTGAAATTGTGGAAAGGTCACCGAATTGGGTGACCTTTGCGTATAGCTCCTTACGTCTAAATTCATGGTAGAAAGGAGGCATTCGGAGGACAGTTAATGAATGCACCACAAGTCGACATTGAGCTACAACAATTCTGGAAAGACCCTTACCCTTTTTTGGCGAGAATGAGAAAGAAAACGCCTATCTGTTTCGTTCCTCAACTTAATGCAACTCTGATCACTCTTCGCAACGATATTTTCGTTTGTGAGAAGAACGTTAATGTATTTTCGTCCGACCAACCTGATGGGCTGATGACGCAGCTAATGGGCCAAAACATGATGCGTAAAGACGGCGCTAAGCATCTGAAAGAGCGCAGGGATATTCTTCCCTCTCTCTCACCGCGTGCGGTGAAAACCACTTGGACTACTCAGTTTGAGGCCGACACCAAACAATTACTTGGCGATCTAGCAGATCGTTCCAATCTGGATATTGTCAAAGATTTTGCCATGCCCGTGTCGGCTAATGCGCTCCGACATATCACCGGGCTGACACGTATGACGCCTACTGAAATGGATAACATCTCTCAAAGTATGATCGACGGCATTGCCAATTATTCGGGTGACCCTGGAATTGAACAATGCTGCAAACATGCCACTCAACTGATTGACGACAATATCGATGCCATGCTGCCGGAGGCGACAAACAATCCAACGGCAACCTTGCTCAGTGTATTAGTGCAAGCAAAACAACCCATGGACAGTATTCGAGCCAATATAAAACTGGCAATTAGTGGTGGACAGAATGAACCACGCGATGCCATAGCCGGTGCAGCCTGGGCGCTGTTAACACACCCAGATCAATTGCAACTTATAAACACCAATGAGGCTAGCTGGCATCAAGCCTTCGAGGAATACGCAAGGTGGAACTCACCCATCGGCATGTCACCGAGAAGAATTGCTAAACATTTCACCTATAAAAACATAGATTTTGAGCCAGAAAGTCGCGCCTTTCTCATGTTCAGCAGTGGCAATCGCGATGAACTCGTATTTGAAAATGCCGAGGCTTTTGATATTACCCGCAACACCTCCAGAGCCATAAGCTTTGGAGCAGGACCCCACTTTTGTGCAGGTGCTGCAGCCTCTCGCGCACTGATAGCCGATGTTGCACTGCCTATGCTGTTTAAACGTTTTCCAAAGATGACGCTTGCTTCTGACGTCGAAATGGGCGGGTGGGCTTTCCGTGGCCCTCTATCGGTTCCAGTACTTACTTAGTACAGGAGCGCATTCGCCAAAGGAACAGAGTGAATAACCGTTACTCGATGTCGTAGTGACGCGGCTGCAATTAAATTCAACTCTGCGAAATTTTTCTATATATTTAATATTTACAACAAGTTACACGTGAATTTTTGTAAATGTTTCATTCTTGGCACCTAAGACTTACTGTGGTGAAACAACCACGTAGAATTGCACTTTTCTTGCTAAGAGAACGGTGTGTCTAATCAACGTTACAAGCAACTAAGCTATGAGCTGACGACAAAGCACACAGTGCAAAAGCAAGAATCACTGCTTTCAACTCATCGCATAAGGTGTTTATACCTAAAGGCTTACCCAATTCCGGCTATCATATGCGTCGAAACCCTGCCTTTCTTGTTTTTAGACTCCAAGGCAATCGATAGCGTTATTCACTGACCCATCCATTGAGAAGAAGCTTCTATGAATATCCATGAGTACCAGGCCAAGGCGTTGCTGAAAAAATTCGGCGCTCCCGTCGCAGACGGCACACCGATTCTGTCAGCCGATGACATCGAATCCGCCGTAACCTCCCTACCCGGGCCCGTTTTCGTCGTAAAAAGTCAAATCCATGCTGGTGGCCGTGGTAAGGGTAATTTCACTGAACTAGGCAGCGATGCAAAAGGCGGCGTTCGTGTCTGCTTCTCTGCGGAAGAGGCTATCGCCAACGCTCAAGAGATGTTTGGCAAAACTCTAGTCACCCAACAAACAGGCCCAGCTGGAAAGCAAGTCAATCGTCTGTACATTGAAGATGGTGCTGACATCGACCGGGAACTCTACCTGTCTATTCTAGTGGATCGTGAAAATAGCAAAGTGTCCTTTGTTGCATCCACCGAAGGTGGTATGGACATCGAAACGGTTGCCCACGACACTCCTGAAAAAATCCACACTATTGCCATCGAATCATTAATCGGAATTACTGACGCTGACGTCGAGAAATTGAACGCAGCATTCGGCCTCAGCGGCAGCGCGGCAGAAGACGGCAAAACACTTTTCCCCCTTCTCTATAAAGCGTTTGTCGAAACCGACATGAGCTTGCTGGAAATTAACCCACTGGTGACTCTCAAAGATGGCCATCTAAAAGTTCTTGATGCAAAAGTCTCTTTCGACGGTAACGCTCTTTTCCGCCATCCTGATATCGCAGAACTACGCGATGAAACAGAAGAAGATGCTAAAGAGATCGAAGCCTCTAAATACGACTTGGCGTACATCGCTCTGGACGGTGACATTGGCTGTATGGTCAACGGTGCTGGGCTTGCAATGGCGACCATGGACATCATCAAACTTTATGGAGCCTCACCTGCCAACTTTCTGGACGTAGGGGGCGGCGCAACCGCTGAAAAAGTAACAGCGGCATTCAAGATCATCACATCAGATCCTAACGTGAAAGGCATTCTTGTGAATATCTTTGGCGGCATTATGCGCTGTGACGTTATCGCAGAAGGTGTGGTAACAGCGGTTAAGGAAGTTGGCCTCCAAGTGCCATTAGTCGTGCGCCTGGAAGGCACCAAGGTGCAAGAAGGCAAAGACATCATCAATTCAAGCGGGCTGAATGTTATCGCAGCCGACGATCTGGACGACGCCGCTCAGAAAGTGGTCAAAGCGGTAAAGGGATAAGCAATCATGTCAATACTGATTAATAACGATACAAAAATTCTTGTTCAAGGCTTAACCGGCAAAACCGGTACATTCCATACCGAACAGGCACTTGCTTACCACGGCACGAAAATGGTTGGTGGAATCCATCCGAAGAAAGGTGGCAGCACTTGGACAGCAAGTACTGGTGAAGCAACTGGTACCGAGCTGCCAATCTTTGCCTCTGTAAAAGAAGGCAAGGAGGCAACGGGTGCGGACGCTTCAGTGGTCTACGTTCCGCCAGCAGGAGCTGCAGGTGCCATCATCGAAGCGATTGAAGCAGAAATTCCATTGATAATTTGCATCACTGAAGGCGTGCCTGTCAGAGATATGGTTGAAGTCAAAGCCCGCCTGCTTGATTCAAATTCACGACTGGTAGGTCCTAACTGCCCGGGTATACTAACGCCGAATGCGTGCAAGATCGGCATCATGCCTGGCAGCATTTTCATGAATGGAACGGTCGGGGTTGTATCCCGCTCAGGAACCCTGACTTATGAGGCGGTTTTTCAAACTACACAAGCCGGTCTTGGACAAACTACAGCAGTGGGTATCGGTGGCGACCCGGTTAAGGGCACAGAGTTTATCGATGTGCTGGATCTGTTCTTAGATGATGACGAAACTAAATCCATCATCATGATTGGAGAAATCGGTGGTTCAGCTGAAGAAGAGGCTGCTGAATGGTTAATCGAACAAGCTAAGAAGGGTCGTAAGAAGCCAGTAGCAGGATTCATTGCAGGTCGCACTGCACCTCCGGGACGCACCATGGGTCACGCAGGTGCCGTAATCTCCGGTGGAAAAGGTGGCGCTGAGGACAAAATGGCTGCCATGGAAGCCGCAGGCATTGTTGTATCACCCTCTCCTGCCAAGCTTGGTGAGACGTTGCTCAAAGCTATTGGCTTGTAGATTGGTTAGTTGTAATGCTTCGCTAGGTCGACGGAGCGTTCCCAACACTAATTAAGAGTTTAAAAAAACCGCTGGTGCGTACGTAAGCGCACCAGCGGTTTTTTTCGTTTAAGGATAGTGACTGCAGGCGAAGTGCAGTCATTACCCCCATTAAAACCCAACCGCTACGAGGCGACCGTCTGATCTTCAGTTTTAGATACCCGACACGCAGCAAACTTGAATTCAGGAATCTTTCCGTAAGGATCAAGTGCTGGATTCGTCAATGTATTTGCAGCTGCCTCTACATAGGCAAACGGTACAAAGATCATATCTTCTGCAATCGCTCTATCAGCTCGCGCCATAATGCTGATAGCACCACGACGCGTCTCTACCGTCATCATCTCACCAGGCACTATTCCCAAACGACGTAGCGTTTTAGGGTGCATTGACGCGTTCGCTTCAGGCTCTGCCCAATCCAATACTGAAGCACGACGAGTCATTGAACCCGTATGCCAATGCTCTAGCTGACGCCCCGTTGTTAATATCATGGGGTACTCAGCATCAGGCACTTCTGCCGGCGCTGTGACTTGCGCGGGAGTGAACCGTGCGCGCCCTTCAGGTCTTGGAAATCCGTCACCAAACACAATCGGTTGACCAGGATCTTCAGGAGACAGTGACGGGTACGTCACCGCTGTTTTCTCCAGTCGTTCCCATGTGATGTTGTCAAGGGAATTCATGGACAACTTCATCTCTGCAAAAACTTCTTTCGGGTGGGTGTAAGCCCATCCAAGGCCAAGTCGTTTCGCAAGTTCAACGGTAATCCACCAATCTTCCTTAGCCTCACCCGGAGGAGCAACGGCAGGGCGACCCATCTGAACCTGACGGTTCGTGTTAGTCACCGTACCGGTTTTTTCTGCCCAGGCAGAAGATGGCAATATGACATCGGCGTAGTTGGCCGTCTCAGTCAGGAAGATATCCTGAACAACGAGATGCTCTAGCTTGGCTAAGGCATCTCGTGCATGGTCAACATCGGGATCGGACATGGCCGGGTTTTCACCCAACACATACATGCCGCGTATATCACCTGCATGTACGGCATCCATAATCTCGACAACCGTCAAACCTTTCTGGCTAGCGATATTATTCGAACCCCAGATTTCGTTGAACGCTGAACGTACACCATCGTCTGTGACCGACTGATAATCAGGTAGAAACATAGGAACAAGACCCGCATCTGATGCGCCCTGTACATTGTTCTGACCACGCAGTGGATGCAAGCCTGAACCCGATCGTCCAGTTTGGCCACACATCAATGCCAATGAAATCAAGCAGCGTGAATTGTCTGTACCGTGAATATGCTGTGAGATTCCCATACCCCAGAAAATCATTGCAGCCTTTGCGTTAGCAAACGTTCTGGCAACATCGCGAAGAACCGGCTCTTCGATACCACAAAGCTTGGACATTTTATCAATAGGAAACGTCACAACATGCGCCTTCATCGCTTCCCAGTTTTCGGTAAATTTTGCGATGAACTTCTTGTCGTACAACTCTTCCTCAACGATGATGTGCATGATGGCGTTAAGCATGGCCACATCGGTTCCAGGACGGAACTGCAACATATGCGATGAATGTCGCTTAAGTCCTTGTCCACGAGGATCCATGGTTATCAGC
>JBLHWG010000320.1:0-6069 GCA_047629055.1 Halioglobus sp. | reverse complement strand
AGCATCAGTCGCAATATTCAAGGTTCTATGGGTGATGTTAGTCATGTGATTCAGGAAGCTGTTGAAGGTGCTCGAGTAATCAAGATTTTCGGTGGTCAGCAGGAAGAGCTTTCCCAATTCGAATCAGCCAATGAGCGCAATCGTGCTTTCAACATGAAAGAGACGATGGTTAAGGCGCTGAACGAACCCATTGTTCAATTCCTGGTGGCGATCGCGTTGGCGGTGATCGTTTACATCGCCTCCAGTGACGATGTCGCTGATCGAATTTCTGTAGGTAGCTTCATGTCGTTTATTACGGCCATGTTGTTGTTATTTGCGCCGTTGAAGCGCATGACCAATCTGAATAGTGAAATTCAGCGAGGAATTGCAGCGGGTGAAAGTTTATTTGCAATTCTTGATCTGGAATCAGAACGTGACACTGGAACACTGGAACTGTCGTCCGATATTCAGACTATTGAATACCGAAACGTAAACTTGCGCTATCAGGAAGACAAGCCTGCGGTTCTTCATAGAATTAACCTGGTGGTGGCGAAGGGTGAGACGGTTGCGTTTGTCGGTGAATCCGGAAGTGGCAAGACGTCCCTGGTTAACTTACTACCTCGCCTTTACGAACTAGACCGTGGTGAAGTGCTCGTCAACAAAGATTCGGTGTCCGAATACACACTGCAATCACTTCGTAGTCAGATAGCGACAGTTAGTCAGGATGTCATGTTGTTTAATGACACAATTGCCAGCAACATCGCCTATGGAAGTCGTCAGTCCATTGATGAAAAAACGTTGCATGCAGCATGCAAAGCCGCCCATGCGCACGACTTCATTTCAAAGCTGCCAGACGGATATGAAACCTTGGTTGGGGAAAATGGAATCATGCTTTCGGGTGGTCAGCGTCAACGTGTTGCGATTGCTCGCGCGTTATTGAAAAATGCCCCAATCCTAATTCTTGATGAGGCAACGTCTGCATTAGACACTGAATCTGAGCGCAAAGTGCAACAGGGTTTGAATGTTCTTATGCAAGGGCGAACTACCATGGTTATAGCGCATCGGCTTTCAACAATTGAAAATGCCACCAGAATCGTTGTTATGGATCGTGGTGAGATTGTAGAGGTTGGCACTCACGAGCAATTGCTTGAAAAGCGTGCCCACTATTACAAACTGCATCAGCTGCAATTCAGGAAGTGAACTCCTCAAAGGCTGATGTTTCAGCGAGTATAGGAGGCTAGAGCGTGAGCATTATCGAAAATAGTTGGCGCTCGCGGGGGCTTACCGCCGTTTTGCTGCTACCAATTTCGTGGATTTATCGCGCAGTGCTTTCAGTCAGACGTCTGGCGTATGCCCATGGGTGGAAAGCCAGCACAGCCGTTCCATTGCCGGTGGTTGTTGTTGGTAATTTATCAGTAGGTGGTACGGGAAAGACTCCATTGTGCGCATACCTTGTCGAACATTTCGCCAAAAAAGGTTGGCGCCCTGCGATTGTAAGTCGCGGGCATGGCGGCAAGCGTTGGGAATCTCCACATCTGGTTTGTGACTCTGATTCCCCCAGTGATGTGGGTGATGAGCCAGTTCTGTTATTCGAACAAACGGGCGTTCCTGTCTGTGTCTGTGTACATCGAGCAATGGCCGTGCGACAAATTGCAGAGACTACTAATGCGAATATAGTTTTCTCGGACGATGGTTTACAACATTTGTCCATGCCTCGAGTGGCTGAGGTTTTAGTTATTGACGGCCAACGTGGGTTTGGTAATGGTTGGGTACTGCCAGCAGGACCTCTTCGGGACTCTTTCAATAGTTTACAAAACATTGAAGTTGTTGCCACTCAAGTACCGGTAGCCTCCGTACTGAATTTAAATGAGAGTGAGGTGAAGCTTGAATTACATCGTTCCCTGTACCCTAATTCACTGAGGCGCTTGCACCCGTATGCTTCGGAGCAGTTATTCAGCCTAGAAGCAATCGATGCAATGGAGCTGACCACAGGCATCACAATTGCACTAAGCGAATTTTCGAATCGGCGTGTGCATGCGGTTGCAGGTATTGGTCATCCGCAGCGATTTTTTGATAGCCTTGCGCAGCATGATTTTGAAGTCATTGCGCATCCGAGGGCTGACCATGCAGAATATTCATTGCTTGATATTGATTTTGAAGATGATCTGCCTGTACTGGTCACCGTGAAGGATGCCGTTAAGCTTAAAAATATCAATCATCTTCCCAATAAGGTCTATCAGATAAACACTCGAGTAATAGTATCTGATGCATTGAATTCTGAGATTGTAAAACTCGAAGACAAACTTGCTCAACTTGCCAAGCATTAGCCTGGATTATTCACAATGAGTTGTTCTTCTGTTTCTGTTATTGCTTAACGTGTACTTAAAATGAATATACCGCATTATAGTATTGTTATTCCTGCGCGTTATGCATCCAGTCGTTTTCCAGGCAAATCGTTGCATTTGCTGAACGGTGTTCCCATGATTTTGCATACTGTGGCTCGAGCTAGAGAGTCTGGCGCTGAGGAAATTGTGGTAGCCACCGACGATGTGAGGATTGAAAAAGTATGCCTTGAAGCTTCGGTGGATGTACAGATGACGCGCAAAGATCACCCTAGTGGCACAGATCGAATTGCTGAAATTGCCGCGATCCGGCGATGGTCAGAAGACAGAGTCATTGTTGGCTTGCAAGGAGATGAACCGGCAACACCTGCATACCATTTGGATTTGTTGGCTGAGAATCTGGACTCCCATACATCAGCTGACATGGCAACGTTGTGTATGCCTATTAGGCACATTAACGATTATCAAAACAGTGACCGTGTAAAAGTGGTTAGAGATATCCGTGGGATGGCACTGTACTTCAGCAGAGCATCGATCCCTACCAGGCGCGATGCCACCGTGCAGGGTGAGTCGTTTCCAGAATCCAGCCTCCATATTGGCCTGTACGCCTATCGTTGTGCTTATCTGTTGCACTATCCAACACTTCCGCCGTGTGCGTTGGAGAACGAAGAGCAGCTTGAACAATTGCGAGTGTTGTATAACGGCGGCAGAATTCATGTCGGAATGGTCGCGGCTAGTGATTCCAGAGGTGTAGATCATCCAGATGATGTAGAGGTTTTGGAATCTGTATTGGCTACAAATTTTAAATATCCTTAGGAGCTTGCGCATCATGAATAGATCTGCGAGACGTTGCTGGAAAATTAGTGAGCAGAAAACGCTCTACGAAGGCTTCTATAAGATCGAATCTGTGAAGTATTCTCACTCCCTGCACTCGGGGGATATGACCGGACCAATAGATGTCGAGTTATTTGTGCGCGGTGATGTAGTCGGATTACTACCCTATGATCCGGTTTCTGATCAGGTCGCGTTGATAGAACAGTTCCGAATTGGCGCGATGCATAACAAGCCAGACCCTTGGTTGGTGCAAATTATTGCTGGCATGATCGATACTGATGAAACTCCTGAGCAGGTTGTTATCAGAGAGGCCAAAGAAGAGGCTGGGATTGAACTTGTCGGTGTGGAGCTGATTTCGCGCTATATCGCAAGCCCGGGGGCCAGCACGGAAGAGGTCTATGTTTTTTATGCAGAAACTGATCTCAGTCAGGTCGGGGGAACACATGGTCTTATGGAGGAGGATGAGGATATCCTGGTGAAAGTTATGTCAGCAGACGATGCCATTGCCCTGCTAGACAATGGCGAGATTAAGAACGCGCTAAGCATAATCGCGCTCCAATGGTTCAAATTGAAGCGACAATGCGGTTAGGATTAGGGGTGCTGCAGGCATGTTATATTCATTACCGCCAGCAAGAAGCCGGAACATCGCCAGCGCGCGGCTGAATACCGTTCTTGTGCCTTCTTGGAGAAGCCTTTTCAAGCGGCACAATTGACGAGAGTTCTCAACCAATTCCTGCACTAATGGGCTCTCCAGTTCGACAACTGGTTCAAATTCTGAAGCGCGCACTAGTTATCGACTGTGATATTACGTAAACACTTGACGGAGTCTAAACTAAGCCATTGAAACTGGCTGATTCTAAGGCCGCTATGATTTATTCTACAGACGTTGGCGGAACGTAAATTGGAATCAAATCAATCTGGGCCCAGCATTCTAATGGTCGAAGACAACAAGTATGTTGCTCTTGCTTTGAAAATACGCTTTCAGAAGCAAGGATATGACGTTTCTGTTGCAAGCACTGTATCTGAAGGCCTTGCAAGCGGTTGCGTCTTAGTCACCGGATATTGCACTGCTCGATTATAATTTGCCTGATGGCAACGGAATAGAATTGTTGCAGAATGAGGCTACAGCAAATGTACGGACGATTATCATGACCGCAGGCAAGCGAATAGGATTCGAAGAGGAGGCGATGATGAAAAGAGCATTTGAAATTTTCGAGAAACCCTCCGACTCCTGCCGGCTAGTTGATGCAGTGAAGATGGCAGTTAGCGCGTCTTCACCTGTGATTCCAGAGCTTGCGTGTGCAAGCTAAAGAGGAATTAAGCATCCGCTACGAGTGAGTAGTTCCAACGTGGATTGATCAGATAAATTGCGAGCAGGTATCGCAGTTGTTGCAAGAGGCTCGCCATTACAAAGCTCTAAAGCTAGAGCTCTAGAACAATAAAAGCTCTCGCCGTTGACAAAGAGTGTTACCGCGTCAGCCATCGTTGGTTCGACTGAGGCGCTGATGTCCTGGTGCCAAGCTATTTGGGTAAACGGTGCTTTAATAAATTGTTCGATAGCTTCCGCGTCTTCGTATTCGTCGTACACACTGTCATCGCTATTTATTGTGCCTGATTCTGTTAACAACGCTCCAACGAGACTTGCGAACAATGGTTCGTCGAGCGTAGTTACTTGAGTCCATATTGCTTTCATCCGGGTGACAGCACTTGCCGAAATTTCACCTGATATTGCACTATCGATGGGTCCATCTGTAAATCGAATCGCTGGCAGATTGTCGGCTAACATTTCGCTAATACGCATAATCATGTCAGGGATTGCCGGCGCACGAAAACCTATTGACCACGTAGTACACGACTCAACTTTAGCGACACCGTGATGCGGCATGCCTGGAGGTAGATAAAGCATATCGCCAGCTTCCAAATCCCAGCAATCGGTTGCTGTAAACGTGGCAAGTATTTTCAGCGTGGAATCTGGTAATAACTCGTGTTCAACATCAGGCCGCTGGTCAATTGACCATTGTCGGACGCCACTAGCTTGTAGCAGAAATACGTCATATTCATCGGTGTGTGCGCCAACTGATGCTCCGACAGGTGCATAGCTGACCATAAGATCATCGATTCGCCAGCTAGGAAGAAATTGGAAAGGTCGTAGGTAGCTAGCCAACTCTGGTATGTGTTTTTCAACATCAGTAACCAGTAAAGACCAGTCGTTACCATCCAGGCTCGCAAAACGGTCTTCTTCAAATGGACCGTGTTCCAGGTGGTAGTTGCCGTTGTTATCCTGAGATATTAAACGGGGCGTGGTTTCTGTTTCTAGAGAGAGACCAGCCAGTTCATCTGCATCCAGAGGAGTTTGAAAGTCGGGAAATGCTTGCCTGATGAGCAGGGGCTTTTGTTGCCAATAGTCTCGCAAGAAAACAGCCTCGTCCATTTCCTTCGGCCACTGAATGCCGGTTGGTACTTCACAGGGCTCATTCATGGATTTGGTTATGCGAAGAGAAGGTTTAGACTAGATTTTTTCGGCGAGTGACTTTGCAAGTCCTGTGTAAGTGCCTGGTGTCATTTCAAGCAATCGTTTTTTATCATTTTCGGGAATCTCAAGGCCCACAATAAACTCGCGAATAGCTGCCTCGTCAATAGTATTTCCACGAGTCAGTGCTTTGAGTGCTTCGTAGGCATTTGGAACATCGTGCCGACGCATGACTGTTTGAATGGGCTCAGCCAGCACTTCCCACGCGTTGTCTAGGTCGTCTGCCAGAGCAGTCTTGTTGACATCCAGTTTGCCAAGTCCTTTTAACAATGAAGCTACTGCGATTTGGGTATAGCCTGCACCCACACCCAGGTTTCTGAGTACCGTTGAATCGGTTAGATCACGCTGCCATCGAGAAATGGGTAACTTGCGACTCAGGTGATC
>JBLHWG010000319.1:0-6088 GCA_047629055.1 Halioglobus sp. | reverse complement strand
GTTAAAGTTCGTACGGCAGATATCAATGCATTTCGACTAGTATTAGGTGAGAAGCTATCGGCCTTACCGTTTGTGGCTCACACGTCCACTTTCGTTGCCATGAGCACAGTGGTGGATTAACGTTATTTAGTTTGAGGTGATGTAACTATGGATTGGCTGAAATATTTCGAGAAATGGCCAATGTTGGCGGCTGAATACGGGCTAAAAATAGTCGCTGCAGTCGCCATTTTCTTTATTGGAAAATGGATTGCGAAGCGCGTAATTAACATTGCTGGCACGTTGATGCGGCAGCGAGAAATTGACCCTACGGTGGCTGGTTTCGTCACCAACATCCTCTACATGATATTGCTGCTGCTAATTACTATCGCAGCGCTAACGCAGCTAGGGATTCCAACTGCACAATTCGTTGCCGTCATTGCCGCTGCCGGTCTGGCCATCGGATTGGCGTTGCAAGGTTCGTTGTCAAACTTTGCATCTGGCGTGTTGTTGGTTTCGTTCAGGCCATGCAAGGTTGGTGACTATATTGAAGCGGGTGGCGTTGCCGGTACAGTAGATAGAATTACCGTCTTCAGCACAACGCTTATCACTCCCGACCAGCGAACCATCACCGTTCCCAATTCCAATATAATGGGTGGCGCCATTGTCAATTATTCTACATCGACCTCGCGTCGTCTAGACATGGTGATTGGCGTGGCTTATAAAAGTGACATACAACAAGTGAAACAGATACTGCGTGAAATCGTGGAAGGCGATGAGCGAGTGCTAGATGCCAACAAGCCAATTCAGATCGGGGTTTTAGCGCTGGCTGATTCGTCGGTTAATCTTGCCGTCAGGCCCTGGGTGGGATCTGCAGATTATTGGCCGTTGCATTTTGATCTTCACGAGAAGATCAAACAGAGATTTGATGAAGAGGGAATTGAGATTCCTTTCCCACAAATGGATATTAGTCTCGAAAAGGTAAGCACTTGACGATTGCAGGATAGTCTACGTCCACAGCTTTGGTTACCATCGCGCACGAATTAACCAAAGTGTATCGAGCTATGTACAACGCTCCTAATCTGGCATTGTCCAGGCGTTTGAGAAAGACGCCATTTTTCTCCAGAACCATGGCCCAAGGCGCTAAGGCGTTTACCGTTTACAATCACATGTTGCTGGCCACAGAGTTTGATTCTTTCGAGCGGGATTATTGGCATTTGAGTGAAGCCGTTCAGGTTTGGGACGTTGGTGTAGAGCGCCAAGTCAGTATCAAGGGTCCTGATGCGACTCGGCTTATTCAGTGGATGAGTCCGCGAGATGTTGCAAATGTTGCACTAGATCGGTGCATATATTTGCCATTAGCCGATGAGAATGGCAAATTGATAAACGACCCAGTTGGCATACGCTTGGCCGATGACCACTGGTGGTTATCCATTTCAGATTCTGATGTGATGTTGTGGGCAAAGGGTTTGGCTCGTGGAGCTAAATTAGATGTCCAGATTGATGAGCCGGATGTATGGCCTTTGGCGGTTCAGGGACCTTTGGCTGAAGAGCTTATGGCTCGCGTCTTTGGTGACGAGGTCAAGAACATTCGTTTCTTTCGGTATGCTCGAATGAACTATCGTGGTCATCAGTTTATTGTGGCGCGTTCTGGCTGGAGTAAGCAGGGTGGGTTTGAAATCTATGTCGATGACATCGATTTGGGTCAATCTTTGTACGATGAATTATTTGAAAAGGGCGAGGACCTGAATGTCCGGCCGGGTTGTCCCAATATCATTGAACGGATTGAAAACGGCCTGTTAGCGTTTGGCAATGACATGGATGGGCGGCATTCACTGCTCGAAGCTGGCCTGGGTGGTTTTGTTTCACTCGATAAAGACCTCGACTCTCTTTCGCATGAAGCGTTGCGAGCTGAACAGTCAAACGGTCCGGCCAGACGTCTTATGGGCATTGTACTTCCGCGCTCAGAGGTGGCAAAGCCCTTGGCTGAGCGGCCATTCCTTGTATCAGACGCTGAAAGAGACGCCTCCGAATACTCAACTAAAGAAGCTATCACTTGCCAAGGCGACTTAAGCAATTGCCTTGGATCTCAATGTTACTCGGTTCGATATCGAGTACAACTGGCGACAGCCATGCTTGAGGAACCCTTGGCCAGTCAAGAAACTACAGAAGTACTGATGGCTGATGGATCGGTATCCACCGCACGAATCTCTACTCTGCCTTTTGATTTTGAACAGTTGGACTTGATACCAGCGGTATAATTGAGTTACCCAAAGAGACGAATGTAACCATGTTCAAGAAAATTGCTGTAATTGGTTCTGGCACCATGGGAGCTGGCATCGCCGGCCAAATTGCCAATGCAGGTCATTCGGTATTGCTGCTAGACCTGCCGGGTAAAGAATCTGCAAATTCGGTCAGTGAAGGGGCGGTGCAAAGACTGCTGAAATCGGATCCACCCGCGTTGATGCATAAAACGGCGGCGGATTTAATCACCGTGGGGAATATTCGTGATGATTTCGATAAGCTGGCCAATGCTGATTGGGTAGTCGAGGCAATTGTTGAAAGACTGGACATCAAGCGTGATCTTTATCACAGGTTAAACGAAGTTGTTCCGAAGCATTGTGTTGTGACTTCCAATACGTCGACCATACCGATCAGTTTGTTGGTGGAAACCATGGCTGAGGATTTTCGTCAGCGCTTTGCCATTACACACTATTTCAATCCTGTTAGATATATGCGCTTGCTGGAGCTGGTTCGGGGAACGGATACCCGTGACGATGTTATGCAAAAACTCGCTGATTTCAACGATAGGGAGTTGGGCAAAGGGGTTGTAAGCTGCAACGACACACCAGGGTTTCTGGGTAATCGGGTAGGTGTTTTTGCGCTGCAAGTGGGAATCGATGAGGCACTTAAACTCAATTTACCGGTTGAGACTGCTGACGCATTGATGGGCCGACCAATGGGCATACCCAAGACAGGTGTTTTTGGTTTATATGACCTTATAGGCATCGATCTTATGTCCGATGTTGTGCGTTCATTGCGTAGTATTCTGCCTCCTGACGACGCTTTTCATGCTGTGGGTGCTGAAAGTGACATGATCAATTCTATGGTCTCAGAGGGTTTAACCGGAAACAAAGGTCTCGGCGGTTTCTACAAAGTTGGCGACAAGGGCGAACGGTTAGCACGACAACTTCAGGCGGGTAGTTACGCCTTGGCAAATGAAGCACTTCCAGAGCGTGCATCGGTTGCTGCTCTCCGTACTGCCGATAGGCAGGAGCCGCTTTCAGAACTGATACTCGGGGATGATTTGGAGGCTCAGTTCTGTCAAAACGTTTTGGGTAGAGTGCTGGGGTACGCAGCAAGCTTGTTGGGCGATGTTTGTGATTCCGCTCAGGACATTGATGATGCGATGAAGCTTGGGTTTAATTGGCTGCGTGGTCCTTTCGAGATGATCGATGCGCTCGGTGCTCAGACTGTTGCAGATTTACTAAGTGCCACTGGCGCCGATGTTCCCGAAGCATTACAGAAAGGTCAGCTATTTTATTCAGTCGTAGCGGGCAAGCTTCAAGTGCAACACGCCGATGGTGGTTATCAACCCATTGATTTACCGGAAGGTGTTGTTCGATTTCACCTTACCAGGCAAACGCTAGAGCCACTATTTAAAAATCGTGCTGCCAGTGTTTATGCTATTGAGGACGACTTTCGCTTAATCGAATTTCACTCCAAGGCCAACGCGCTAACGGATGAATCCATGGATATGGTTCTCAAGGCTACAGAGAATCCAGGTCGTGGCATTCTTGTACATAATGATTCCCAGCATTACTCTGCAGGTGTTGATTTAAACGCTTTTCTTGCACAAATCGATGCATCTGACTGGCACGGTATGGATCAATTTTTAGCTCGATTCCAACAAGCTGTTGCTGCGCTTAAATACGTCAACGTCCCTGTTGTAGGAGCGCCTTCAGGCCTGGCTCTTGGCGGTGGGTTCGAAGTGCTGTTGCATTGCGATCGTCTGGTTATGCACAGCAACAGTGTGGTCGGACTTGTAGAAAGTTCAGTTGGACTGATCCCGTCGGGTGGCGGTGTAAAAGAAACCTATTTACGATGGTATGAAGCCACTGGTGACTGGAATACAGCAGCCTGGAAAGCCTGGATGAATCTCGGATACGGTGCGACAGCTTCTTCTCCCAAGACCGCAGAGCGACTGAAGTACTACAGGCCTGACACTGATGTGGAGCTAATGAATCGAGATCGGCTTTATACGCGATCCATCAAGGAGTTAAACGCCCTTGCAGTCGATTACGTTGTCAAGCCTGTGCCGGAGTTCGTGTTGGCTGGCGGCGACATACTAGAGCGTATGGGTGCGTTCATGGACGAAGGTGTTGCCAAGCAAGATTTCTATCCACACGATAAGACAGTCGCAATGCAGATTGCGTCAATTATTTGTAGTGATGACGGAACTGAACAACCTGTCAGTGAGCAGGATCTGTATAGGCGTGAGCGGGAGGCTTTTGTCAGATTGGCGAAAACACCAGAAAGCCGAGCTCGCATCAATGGCTTGCTACACGAGGGTGGGGCTGTCAGAAATTAGTTTGAGCCGGAATCCTCGGTTGGCTCTGTTGGTATTTCCAAAGGTACTGGTTCTTGAAGAATCAGGCTATCTGCCTTGATGATGGGTTCTAGAATGCCGCTTACTTGCGCAAACGGTCCGCGTTGTGCGTGCTGGGCAAAACCTGCTGCTGCAACCGGTGGTGATTTACGTAAAATGACGTTACCGGCTATGACATAGCGTCTGGGAGCACTGTCATCGGCATAATTCACTCCACTTCGCGTAAGCCACGCAATCATTCCGAACTCGCCTTCCTTTATTTGTTCTCGAGTCAATAAGGGCACTCGTTGGGCCACGGTGAGCGCATCACCGCGTGCTAACAGAGTCAACCGGCGGCCTTCTTGAGTATCACAATGGATTAGCATGCGAGACCCTACGTCGTCGACATTAGCGTCGATGATGGTTTTGCCGGTCTGGACTAGCGTGTCCACCGTTAACAAACAAGATCCGTCGGGGTAAAATGCTGCGCCGAGAGAGGCGTCGGCAACGGTAATTGACGTCTGTGCAGCACTGGCTCCTACTGCTTGAAGCGCCATTATTGCGAGTAAGCATACCCTCGCCAGTGTCGTAGCGCTTAGGTACCTGTGGTTGAACAGGGTGTCGACGGTCAATAGTTCCACATTATATGTAAATTCAATTAAGTGGGATCTGATTTTCAGATTTACTGGACTGATATTCACTGGAAACAGCTGCGTACCGGTCTTTCAGTAGTTGGATTTTCTCATTTAGTAAGCTTCTTGTCTCGACAGGCAGCTTAGATTCATTGTCCTTGAACCAGGACTGTATTCCGTGACTAGTCCAGAACGCATTGCTTCTGCAATATTGCCCAGGCTCCACGTCAAACACCTCTTTAAGGATTTTCAGATCGTGTGGGATATTGAATTCATCACGAGAATCTTCATGGCTAAAGAAATAGTAGAAATTATCGAAACCGCTCCAGGTGATCGCTGACAAGCAAAGGCTACACGGTTCATGAGTGGTTAAGAATAGTAGTTCAGATGGCGCCATACGCCTGTCGGCAGGCAATTCGAAGTAGCGTTTTAGCAGGTGCATCTCGCCATGATGAAGAGGGCTTTCCATCTCGTTATTAGTTTCGGCCAGATAAGTGCTGTGGTCAGACTTCTTTACCAAAGCTGCCCCGAATATTTTATTCCCAAGCATCACTGATTTCTCAGTTATTGGAAGAATGTCGGTTGCCATGACGTCAAGAAGACGGCTGGCTAAAGCTGTGTCTAGATTAGGAGCGCTCATCAAAAGGATAGTAGCTGACGGATATATCGCTAGCTTACCGTTTACACAGGTTGAAGGGTAGTGTAACTAGAGTGTGTATTACCGCTTTTCTCTATTCGCCTAGAGAGTTCAGCTCAATCAGCCTAGTCTTTAACTTGTATTATTCAAAAAGCAGGGGCTAATTACCAAGCCATTTGGGTTTTTTCTAAGAAAACGATCTCTGGATAGCATTCAAAAGCGTTTGAACCTTATTTTCACGCTCGTCGTAGGGAA
>JBLHWG010000318.1:0-6135 GCA_047629055.1 Halioglobus sp. | reverse complement strand
GTAGGGAAATCCGGTTGGCCACTTCCTAGGTTAATAACGTCTTTCCCTTGAGCGGCTAATGCTCCTGCTCGCGCTAAAACTGCGAAAGCATTCTCTTCGCCAATACGGTCAAAGGCTGAAATGATGGACGGTCTGTTTTCTAAAGGCTCTATCATTGTCGTCTTCGGCTGTTTTGTGGCCTCAGATTAGGCTGAGGCCGATGAGGGTTGAGAAAATCTAGCTGTTTACTGACGCTCTGGAGTCTCGATGGTATGGCCAGCAAGCTCCGGCTTTATGATCAACTGGCAGCTCAGGCGTGAGTGTTCACGGCGCTCTGCTGCAACCCCTTCGAGCATTTCGAGTTCAAAATCATCTGGCTCCTCAAACAGAGCAGCTGTCTGTTCATCCAGGTAGACATGGCAAGTGGCACAAATGAGGCTTCCGCCACATTCGGCGACAACATCGTCAATATCATTTTTGATAGCGGTATCCATGATGCTGTCACCAACACGTGCGTCGACTGTGAGCACGGTGCCATCGCTGGTCTTGTAATGAAGAACAATTTCCTGAGTCATGTTGTTTGTCGTCTGATAAATGGGCGTAGTAGCTGGATGGTATCCAAGCAAGTAGGCTGCGTCATCAAGATGAGCGCCAGTTGCTTATTCTGACACTTGTCATCTCAGATTTGGTACCTATCGGCTTGTCTTAAATGTATACAACTGCACATTCTCTCTGACGACGGGACGTTGACGCGCTGGCATACTGATCTGGTAGGTGTTGGGAGTGTGTAATGACTGATCTTGACCGTAAGATATACCGCGAGCAAATCCGGTTGATCTATAACCAGGGGCCTGTTTTAGTAGCGGGGGCGACTTTGTGTGCGTTCTTTGTTACCACATTTCTATGGCGTGAGTTACCGCATTCCACACTCATTTTCTGGCTGGCGGCCATTAGCTTTTCAACGCTTTTTCGTTTGTGGGGAATTATCGCCTATTTTAAGGCAAACCATGCCACTCAAGAACGAATCATGTGGGGCCCACTATTCTGGGTCGGAACTCTCACTGCTGGTGTTATCTGGGGCGCATGGCCGCTGATTTTCTACCCCTTTTACAGCACGGAATATTTGCTGTTAATCTCAACCATATTTGCAGGTATGGTTGCTGTAAGTGCTGCCTCGGGTAGTATTTATTTACCCTCATTCTTGTCATTTTCTGTTCCCTTGATATTGCCGCTCGCCGTAACGCATGTTGCATCGGGTAATGACTCACTTGTTATGACTGGTCTGCTCTTGATAGTGTTTTTAGCGGTCAACTTTTTCCTTGCAGCGCGAGGTAATGCTCAATTCAGGCAGCTCTTACGATCGAAATTTCAGAATGCTGAATTAATGCAGAGACTGGGTGAAGAAAAAAGAATTGCCGAACGTGCTGTTATCGCTAAAAGTCGATTTCTTGCAGCTGCTAGTCATGATCTGAGGCAGCCATTACACGCAATGGGCCTGTTTCTCAGCGCACTGCGACAACGCGAGCAAGATAAGAAAAAACTCGAAATCATCGATGACATGGAAAAATCTTCGGAAGCCTTGAATGGCTTATTCAACAGCTTGTTGGATGTGTCTAGGCTGGACGCAGAAATTATTGATTTCAACCCGTCTCACATCACCGCAGCTGAGATGTTTAACGGACTTAGGATTCAGTTCGTTCAGCAAGCTGATGAAAAACATATTAAACTGTTCGTGGATCCTGAGGATCACGTTTTTTACTCTGATTCAATACTGTTGGAGCGAGTGCTGCGTAATTTGTTGTCCAACGCTGTTCAATACACCAACACAGGATTTGTATCGATAAGCTGCCAGGATGATGTGGATGGTTCCAAGCTAATTACCTTAGAGGATTCGGGCATTGGAATTCCGTCCGAAAACTCTGAGGATGTATTCTCTGAGTACTACCAGCTCAACAATCTCAATCGTGATCGGAGCAAAGGACTGGGGCTTGGTTTGGCTATTGTTCGCCGTCTCTGTGAGCTGATGGGTATTCCTTTGGAAATGCAGTCGGAGGAGGGGCGTGGGACTGCATTTAAGCTGATTGTTCCAGGTGGAGATCCCGCTCAGATCAAACCCAGATTTCGGTTTGATAATACGATGCAGGCAACGGACCGTAGGGTTCTGGTAATTGACGATGAGCCTCAGGTGCTTCAAGGAATGAGGCATATGCTGGAAGGCTGGGGTTGTAAGGTCATGTTGGCTGAATCTGCACGAGATGCACTTAAGGTAATCTCGATAACCGACTTTACGCCTGAACTGATCATTTCTGATTTCAGGCTTGGTGATAATCAAGACGGAGTTGATGCAGTTGCAGCAATCCACGAGTCCCTGGAAAGCAACGTCCCTGCAATCATTGTCAGTGGCGATACGTCGCCTGAGCGGCTGAAGCAAGTTAAGAAAACCGGTTTGCTGTTTTTGCATAAGCCGGTGGCTGCGGACGAATTACATCAGCATATGGATGCATTATTCGATTCAACTGGTAGTGGTGTCAGTAATCTAACTGACACCACTTCGCACACTAAACGCTGCTTGAGTTAGGTGGGCTACTAATGATCACTTGGCTCGTGCGACTCTACGGCTGTTGCTTTAACCAGTTTTCCAATGCTTAGCCCTTGTACCAATATGGACAAGACTACGATGACATAAGTTACTGCAACAATTAAATCTCGCTCTGGACCTGCAGGAATGGACAAGGCAAGTGCGACAGAGATTCCACCTCGCAGACCTCCCCAGGTTAGTATTTTTACGGCATGTGGATGAAATTCACGATTCATTTTGCGCAATATAGTGACTGGAATACCCACCGATATAAGCCTAGCACACAGCACCATGACCGCCATCGCTAGTCCGGCAACCCACATCTGGAGATCTAGGCTAAGAACCATGACTTCAAGTCCGATGATAAGAAACAAAATGGCATTGAGAATTTCATCTATCAGTTCCCAGAACGTATCTAGATGTTGAACTGTTGTGTTGCTCATTGCATTTCTGCGCCCGTGGTTGCCAATCATCAATCCAGCAACAACAACAGCAATGGGTGCAGATAGATGCAGGCCGGCAGCAGCCGTTGCGCCGCCTGACACCAATGCCAGAGTCAATAGAATTTCGACTTTATAGTCATCGACACGCTTCAACATTTGCAGGACGAGCCAGCCACAAGCAAAACCGAACAGTGCGCCTCCAAAGGCTTCCTGTACAAAGAGCACGGCAATATGCTTGGCGTCAAAAACTTCGCCGTTAACCGCCATGCCGAATATCGCTAGGAAAACCACGATGGCCACACCGTCATTGAATAGGGATTCACCTGCGATTTTTATCTCCAAGGACTTGCTTGCACCTGCCGTTTTGAGAATACCCATCACCGCGATTGGGTCGGTAGGTGAGATCAGAGATCCAAACAGCAGGCAGAAAATAAACGGAACATTAAATCCGAATAACTGAAACAGATAATAGGAACCGCCTGCAACGAGAAACATGCTGGTGATGACACCGAACGATGCCAGGATTCCTATTGTCCATTTTCTCTCCAGCAGACGATCGAGATTAATATGCATAGCGCCGGCGAACAGCAGAAACCCCAGCATTCCATTTAGCAGTGTGGTGTCAAATTCGATTTGCCCGATAATCTCTCGGGCGATGCGCTCGCCGTCGCCATAGCCGAGCTTGCCAAAGAGTACGAGCACCAGAGAAAAGACGAGAGAGCAGACCATAATGCCAATGGTGGTTGGTAATTTAAGGGTGCGATAGTTCACATAGGCAAACAGGGCCGACACCGTGATGAGAATGCTTGTGATGCTCAGTAGAGTCATTTTTGATGAGTAGTTTAGATTTAAGGTGGTACAGCAGGGGGCAAACGCCAAGGGTAATAAATTCACCAAGACGTCGTGGGAGCACTGTAGCAGTCCAGCAGATTGAAATGCAGCAGTATGTAAAACGGTACAATCAAACATCCCTGCAACTCTTTAGCCTTTAAACTCCGTGACCCAACTATCGTTCGAATTGGAAAAGCCAATCGACTACAAACTGATCGTCTCGCCGCGTGCTAGGCGACTGACATTGCGAGTCGAGCCAGGCAGAGGGGTGATTGTCACAGCGCCAAAGCGATTTCCCAAGCGTGATATTCCCAAATTTGTCGAATCAAATAGACGTTGGATAGAAAATTCGCTGATTGAGGTTGAACGACTCACACCAGCTATATATCAGCAATGGCCACCGCGACGATTGGATATACAGGCGCTGTCTGAAGTTTGGCATCTAGTTTTTTCGTCTGATATACCGACTGAGGCCTGCATTTTCACCAAAGTAGAAAATAAGCAGACAGTGTGTTTACGTGCTGAGACTTCCGACAAATGTGCTGTTGTTGCCGAAATTTCTGAGCGGCTGATGACCACTGCAAGAGCAGTTTTGCCACCCATGTTGGCGGAGCTAGCGGCTCGGCACGGGCTCAATTACTCGAAAGTACAAGTGCGAGGTCAGCGGTCAGTATGGGGTAGTTATTCCTCAACTGGAACGTTAAGTTTGAATTATAAGCTGTTGTTTCTACCTCCAGAACTCGTGGATTACGTATTGCTGCACGAGCTTGCTCACACTCTATATCTAGATCACTCACCGAAATTCTGGCAGCAGTTGGAACAATTTCATCCTGATGCACGGGCACTTGATAAACGGTTGAAAAAAGCCGGTAGGGATGTACCCCCTTGGTTAGAGTTGGAGCGCTAGACACTTATTTCTATTGCATTTTTCTCAAGATAAGCTATCGGCAAAGTAGCTGTAAATCCGACTTTAACCTTCCAAGTATTCTGCTATTCTTTCATCACGATTCACCGATGGACCGCAGTTTGGCATGGGTGACAAGCCCTTTTTTTAACTGGCGGCCCTCACTCAACGTGTCACTGACGACTTCAGAAAATTTATTTGTGCGCAAACAAACGAGCGTAGAAATCTGGCAAGTGATACCGCTAATACTAGCGGCGGCACTGCTCACGATTGGTTTATCAATGTTTCTCAGTGGGACTGAGAAGCTCATAGATGTAGTTCAACCCGTAATTGTGGTGTTTGGAGGCGCACTGGTAGGATTGCTGCTGACTTTCTCAACGTCACATTTAGGTCAGGCTTTACAAACGGCATTGGTTCGAGGCATCCGCGGTGGTGCAGCACCGGTAACGATGATCAAGGCGATGCTTAAGGTATGCGAGGTGAGCCGAAGAGATGGATTGTTGGGCGTTGCAGATATCAGGTCCAATTCTGATCAAGTCGAAGAAGTCTGTTGTCTCATAGGCGATGCTTCGGACGAGCAATCTATTAGATTTGCGCTTGAAAGACGAATGGCCAGCGAGCGCAGATATCATCAAATGTCTGTAGACGTTTTTGTTTTTACCGGGATTTATGCTGTCCTGATCGGAATGCTGGGGTCTCTGTTACTCTACGTTTCACCGGCTCAGGGCTCCTTGGGTAGTTCAGTGGCATTGCCGTTTGTTTGCGGTATCAGTCTTGCAATATTGATGTGCATTCTAGTGGGTCGACTTCGTGCAGCTCACCTACGCGAACAGCTGATGGTCGAAATAGCTTATAAGACTGCCTCCATTGTCCTTGAAGATAACAACGTTCAACATTTGCGTAGTCGGTTAGGGTTGCTTGTGACTTCGGGTTTGTAGGGGAGGAGATTGCAAACGATGAACGAGATTACTGTTAATGCTGTAAGTACGGGTCGTACTGCTTATCAAGTTGTTCCTGACCCAGATGATCCGATAATCTTGCAGATTGAAGGCCGATTGAGTCGGGTCCTTGATATCAGCGCCAATGGCTTTTCCATGCCAGAACAACTTGTAGAGCCAGGTAGACGGTATCCTTTCAGCCTCGATCTACCCACGGCCCAGGTACCTGTATCAGGTTATGTAGACGTTTTGCCACAAGGTGAGCATGGCCAGACTGAGTGCCGCTTCGTGAACTTGACTCTGGAGGAAATTGAATCGGTGCATCACTATGTTCTGATTCGGCAGAAAGTTGCCATTCGCTCGCTTCGAGCCTCCCGTTGAAGTTTCCAACTGACACCCAACTAACTGATTAACAGTGTCTCTCCAACGCTACGACGCTGAAGTTAGCCAAGGCTTGCTCTC
>JBLHWG010000317.1:0-6170 GCA_047629055.1 Halioglobus sp. | reverse complement strand
TATTTAGCCACAATTTGCAGGCAATGCAAACGTATCGACCAATTGGAGACTAATTTGCCAACAAACAACCCTCGCGTGGTGTCACACAGATTCAGATCAATTAGGTAATTTCATACTAAGATTCCTACACAAGAGCTCGTAGCTCAATGGATACCCAGATACAATCAAGCCTTAGAAATTTGTTATCGTGGTCGATCGGCATATTCTGTGCACATCAGCGAACTATCATAAGAAAAACTTGTTCTGCGGTTGATCGATATGGCCCGAATCATTTTTTACCTAAAGCTCAATCACAATAAACAGAGTCCCTCTTCAAACGGTGACCCTAAGACTCCAGATACACGACAATTAAATGACTCAAACAGCTGAAGCATCGGTCCAATCAGGACCCACCGGCAAGAATAAACCCTTGACGCATCTGCAACGTTTGGAAGCTGAAAGCATCCAGATAATGCGAGAGGTTGTGGCAGAAGCAGACAACCCAGTCATGCTGTACTCGGTTGGAAAGGATAGCGCAGTCATGCTGCACCTGGCCCGTAAGGCGTTCTTTCCAGCAGTCCCGCCTTTTCCACTACTACACGTAGATACAGGCTGGAAATTCAAGGCCATGTACGAATTTCGAGATTCCCTAGTAAAAGAATACGGCATGGAGCTACTGACACATAAAAACCCTGAAGGTGTCCGCCAAAACGTTAACCCCTTCACGCACGGATCATCGATTCATACAGACATCATGAAAACCCAGGGACTCAAACAAGCCTTAGACGAACACCGATTTGATATAGCTTTTGGTGGTGCGCGTCGAGACGAAGAAAAGTCACGAGCCAAAGAGCGTGTTTTCTCCTTTCGTAGTGCGCAACATCGTTGGGATGCCAAAAATCAACGGCCCGAACTTTGGTCTTTGTACAACACCCGCAAGCAACGTGATGAATCTATACGTGTATTTCCCATATCCAACTGGACAGAGCTGGATATCTGGCAATACATCCACCGAGAAAACATACCCATAGTTCCCCTCTATCTCGCAGCGGAACGTCCTGTTGTTGAACGTGACGGAATGTTGATCATGGTCGATGACGATCGTATGCCCATGAATAAAGGTGAGGTGCCCGAAATGCGCAGCGTAAGATTCCGCACCCTCGGCTGTTACCCATTGACAGGAGCCGTCGAGTCCACAGCAAATACACTCGAAGGCATCATCCAGGAGATGTTGCTTACACGCACCACAGAACGGCAAGGTCGAATGATTGATCACGATAGTGCAGCCTCAATGGAGAAGAAAAAAGAGGAGGGGTATTTCTAATGCAAATTGAAACTAACAATCTGATTGAAAATGATATCAGCGCCTACCTCGATCGCCATGAGCACAAAAGCCTGCTTCGCTTTATCACTTGCGGTAGCGTGGATGACGGAAAAAGCACACTGATTGGACGTCTGCTCTACGAATCCAAAACTTTATTTGAGGATCAGCTGGAGACCGTAACGCAAGACTCAAAAAAATGGGGCACTCAAGGTGGGAATATCGATTTCGCATTGCTGGTTGATGGATTAGCAGCTGAAAGAGAGCAAGGCATCACCATTGATGTTGCCTACCGCTTTTTCTCAACCGACACTCGCAAATTCATTGTTGCTGACACACCAGGGCACGAACAATACACACGTAACATGGTAACCGGTGCGTCTACTGCCGATGTTGCTGTGATTCTGTGTGACGCCCGCTACGGATTACTGACACAAACCCGTCGCCATAGCTACCTTGCGTCCCTCCTAGGGATTAAGCACGTTGTGCTGGCGGTCAACAAGATGGACTTGATGAATTACGATCAGGCTGTCCATACAGACATTGTTGAAGCATACGCACCATTCGCAAAATCATTGGGGATAGAAAACGTCACGGCTATTCCGATGTCTGCATTAAAGGGTGACAACATCACTGAGCCTAGTAGCAACATGCCTTGGTATCACGGGACCACGCTTTTGTCGTGGCTTGAAACCGTAGACTTGGCGGCCGATGCGCTTAAGGGCTCGCCGTTTCGTATGCCGGTGCAATGGGTGAATCGCCCCTCTCTGGATTTCAGAGGCTATGCTGGCACAGTATCAGGTGGCAAAATAAGCACTGGGGACACTGTCAGAATACAGCCATCAGGACGCATGAGTGAAATCGCCAGAATCGTTACGATGGATGGTGACCTTGATTGTGCCATCGCAGGTCAATCGGTAACGCTAACGCTTGCTGATGAAGTTGATGCTTCGCGTGGTGACGTTATCTCCGCTAGCGAGTCACCCGCAAGTGTTGCCGATCAGTTTGAAACAACGATTGTGTGGATGCACGATAACGCGTTATTGCCAGGCAGGCCTTACCTATTAAAAATAGGCGCTAAGACAGTCAACGCAACCATTACCAACATTAAGTACCAAGTCAACGTAAACTCGTTGGAAGAAAGTGCCGCAACACAATTGGAACTCAATGCTATCGGTGTTTGCAATATCAGTTTAGATCAAGCTGTTGCGTTTGATGCTTACAAACAAAATCGCGACATGGGCGGTTTCATATTGATTGATCGGATCAGTAATGCAACTGTGGGCGCTGGAATGTTGCATTTCTCCCTACGAAGAGCGGACAACATTCACTTGCAAGCCACTGACGTCGACAAATCAGTCAGAGCAGCTCTTAAGAATCAAAAGCCTGCCATCGTTTGGTTTACCGGTCTGTCCGGTTCCGGCAAATCCACGGTTGCCAACTTGGTCGAAAAATCGTTAACCGCCATGGGCCATCACACTTACTTACTTGACGGCGACAATGTGCGTCACGGTCTCAATCGTGACTTGGGTTTTACTGATGCAGATCGCGTGGAGAATATTCGACGCATTGGTGAAGTCGCGCAACTCATGGTCGATTCAGGACTGATTGTGCTGACGGCATTCATTTCACCGTTCCGATCTGAACGGGCATTAGCTCGCTCATTGGTCGAAGATGGCGAGTTTATAGAGGCCCACATGGATACCCCTTTGAGTGTGGCTGAAGAGCGTGACCCCAAAGGTTTGTATAAAAAGGCACGACGCGGAGAGCTGTCCAATTTTACGGGTATAGACTCCCCATACGAGGCACCTGAAAACCCTGAAATACTCGTCGACACCTCAGCGATGAGCGCGGAACAAGCTGCAGAACGGATCATTGCCGAGCTGCGCAAACGGGGTATTTTATCCCCCTCATAGATATGCCTTAGATCGCTGTGCGATGACCAACTATTGATACTGACACGGCATCAGGGACGATGCGGTGGAGGTAGAGTGGAGAAATATCGCCTACTGGAATTAACTACTGCATAGCTCTCAAGTCTAACTTCGAAAAATGACCAAAAAGCCATTGCCTGAAATCAGGCAGTAGCTTCTGAGCGTTTTGGTCAAGCCTGCACCAGAAACAATTAAGCTGCGCTTTTGTTGTTCTGGAAGACCCCTTCAACAGCGGGTCGTCCGTAACGCACAACTTCTTTAATGCTCTGGCGACTGACACCCAGTTCAGCGAGTTCGCGATCTGAATAGGAGTTGAGTTCGTTAACCGCCTTGCGAATGCTTTTGCGGCTGGGTTTAACTGGAACAACTTGTGTCACCACTGGTGCAGCAGTGAGTCCTTCCGCGTGGAGGCTGGTACCTGCTGCAACAGCATCGGCAACACCGTCTAAGCGCCATGGCCAAGCAGAAATACCCTGCTGCAACGAGCCTCTGCAAAAACCAAAATCTTGAAGCTGCCTGTCACTCATACCTAAGAGCTGAAGACGCAGGCGGGACTTGCTGCTGCGCACAGCTGCGTTTACGAATGCTTGTTTTACACTACTGAAAATACCGTTCATTTCTTATATACCCGTAGTTATTACTCAATGCACCCCTGTGCATTAGAGCTATTTGTTGCAGGACATTTGAATTCATCAATCCTTTGGCAACAGGGGTATTATGGCGACGGTAGGAACAAATAATATAGCGACATTTGGTCAATTTATTTGTGCCTGAAACACATCATTATATGCGTACTAGCTCGCATTGCCGTTATTCTCGACGGTATTACTTTAGGGAAATACCACGCTATACACCAAGCGGAGGCTGATAAGAAAAAGCGCAATCTGCACAAGTTTGTAAAACCACTTTTCCGAAAGATGCTGAATTAACCAACGTCCGAAAACTGTTCCAAGAGCCGCAAGAGGCACTAATATCAAAGAAAGCCGCAACGTCTCCTCGGAATACGGATGTAAAGAAGCGTAGGGAATCACCTTGGCCAGGTTAACGATCGCAAAAAGGATAGTTGCAGTGCCCGCAAATATCATTTTGGGTAGTTGCTGCGGTAAAATATAAATCTGGAACGGAGGAGCTCCAGCGTGCGATACAAAGCTAGTAAAACCGGAAAGTGTCCCCCAGATCCAGCCCTTAACAGGAGTCGAAGGCGTTGGCACCGCAGAACCGCTACCACCAATCCAGCGTTGGAGGCAAAAACCAATGCCTAGCAATCCGATCAAGAGAGAGATCATCTGATCGGAAACCATTGATGCAGTACTCCAGCCCACTATGACACCCATCACTCCGGCAGGAATGAGAACCTTCAAGTTTTTGGCACTGTACTCACGACGATAAAGCCAGATACCAACAATATCTGACAATATATAAATAGGTAGAAGAAGCACTGCCGCTGCGACCGGGGAAATTATCAAAGCCAGTAGTGGCACACTGAGCATCCCTACCCCGGGCAACCCTCCTTTGGACAATCCAACGAACAACGAAGCAAGCAGCAGCAACCCGAGCAATGGACCACCGGCGAATACAGAATCAAGCGTTGGCATTCTTGGAAATCCTATTCTCGATTGGTGCTCGAGTCATACCAAGTGCGACAGAGTTTTTTTGAAAATACAGCACCCGGTATCAGCATTAACAATACTTGCCTCGCCAGTTGCATCGGGCTGTACCACTCTAGTTTTCGCGCAGACGTGACCACGGGATCGATGGTCACAATGTCGAACGTCATGTTGTTTTGTTTAGCCCAGCGCTTTAATAGTCTGGAAAGAAAAATCTCCTCCCCAGCATACACGCGATCGCTAAAGCCGCCCACTGATTCAAAGGCATCACGCCTGCAATACACAAAACAACCCGCTGCAAGTTTGGCCCTACAACCTAGCCAATTCCAGAATTGAATGCCTCGCATTGCCATAGCGGATACTTCCCGATCAGCCACTATGGTCGACCCACCGCCAACGACCGTACCGCTAGAGAGTTTTTCAAGTACATGCTCCAGCAATTTTTCACTACAGCAAGTATCTGCATCAAGAAAAATGAGGCTCTCGCCTTTGGCTATCTCGGCACCTCGATTTCGGGCTCTGGCAATCTGGTTTATAGGCTCAAAAGCAACCAGAGCGCCAAATTGCTTCGCAATATCGGCGGTGGTGTCGCTCGAGTTGTTATCCACCACGATGAGTTCACCCTGATGATGTGCATCTTTGTCGTTCAGACATCGCATGACGGCTGTAATGGCCATCAACGTGTGAGGTAAAAATGCCTCTTCGTTCCAAGCCGGAATAATTACGGAATATCGCATACACGTGTTTATTGGAGTTAGATTACCTAGACGGTAAAAGTACTCTCATTCGTGGGTCGGTAAGGACGTTTAGGACTTAGAGCCCTGCTTTTAATTTAGCCTTTGCTTCTGGTGACATCCAAGCGGCCCATACATTTTCGTAATTTTCGAGAAAATGCGCGGCTCCCTCCTCGCCAGTTGCCTGGTTGTCTGCCATCCAAGCCAGTAGCTTGTTAACAACTTCATTTTTCCAAGTACGTGTACTGATGTAATCCATGGCTCCACCTGCTTTCAAGACAAAGTTCTTTGTCACTACGCTAAAGACTTCACTCTTAGCCCAGCCATTTATCTGGGGTGACTCACAGTCCAGAACTGCGGTGCAAATTGCCCACTCCTCCTCATCGTGTGGCCCCATATCCAGCTTAACCATTTCATAACGTCCCAGGATCGCAGTCGGTGACCAGTAATAGCCTAACCACCCTTCGCCACGCACATGCGCTTTGGCAATTGATCCGTCTAGTCCAGCCGAAGAACCTGTATCTACCAACTCAAAGCCTTTTTCTACGCCACCATATGCGGCAAATAGATTACCTGTACTAATTTGGCAATTCCA
>JBLHWG010000316.1:0-6188 GCA_047629055.1 Halioglobus sp. | reverse complement strand
TGACAAGCATTGACCAGGATCACTATCGAGCTCTGCCTGCCACTCTTCTATAGAAGGAGCTGTCGGTGCGGTAAACGGATGGTGCAAGGCCTGCCAACGATCCCCACGCTCATCGTGTTCGAACATTGGGAAATCGATCACCCATAGCGGTCGCCAGCCATCCGCAACCATGCCCATTTTGGTACCCACCTCGACACGAAGAGCACCCAGTGCAGCTTCGACAACTGACGTTTTGTCAGCTCCGAAGAAAATCAGATCGCCATCTACTGCGCCAGTTCGCTCAACAATTGCAGCAAGTACCTCTGCAGGAAAAAACTTGACGATAGGTGATTGCAAACCCTCCGGGCCCGCCGCAATATCGTTACATTTTATGTACGCCAGACCTTTGGCGCCGTAACGGCTAACAAATTCTGTGTATATGTCGATTTCCTTGCGGCTCAGTGAATTTCCGCCTGGAACTCGCAGCGCCGCCACGCGGCCTTTGGGATTTTTTGCAGGTTCGGCAAAAACCTTGAAATCGACCCCAGCTACCAGATCTGAAATCTCAGTGAGCACCAGCGGAATGCGTAAATCCGGCTTATCAGAACCGTACACAGTCATCGCTTCGGCATAGCTCATTCGTGGAAACGGCGTTGATGCATCGCCACCTAGCTCGACATCCATTACATCTTTGAAAAGGACTTTCATCATGGTTTCCATACTGCTCATGATGGTGTCTTCGTCGACAAACGACATTTCAATATCGAGCTGCGAAAATTCTGGCTGCCGGTCTGCACGCAAATCTTCGTCTCGAAAACAACGCGCAACCTGATAATAACGATCGATACCACCCATCATCAGAAGCTGTTTGAACAACTGAGGGGATTGTGGCAAGGCGTAAAACTCGCCAGGGTGATTTCTGCTGGGCACTAGATAGTCGCGAGCACCTTCGGGTGTCGCGCGGGTCAGCATGGGCGTGTCAACCTCTATAAAACCATCGTCTTCCAAAGCGTGTCGCAACTGACGCACAACCCGTGCACGCAGACGCAGTTTCGCTTGCATTTCGGGGCGACGAAGATCGATATAACGATATCGCAGACGGTTTTCTTCGGACACGTTGCTGTCATCTAACTGGAACGGCGGTGTAGCAGCCCGGTTGAGTATCTCGAGCTCGTAACCCAGAACTTCGATCTCGCCCGTTGTCATATCGGAATTGACGGTGCCCTCAGGCCTGGCCCTGACTTTGCCAGTAATTCTCAGAACAAATTCGTTACGCACCTCTTCGGCACGCGCAAACGTCTCCTCGCGATCAGGATCGAATACGATCTGGACGAGGCCTGTATGATCGCGTAGATCAATAAAAATGACGCCACCATGGTCGCGTCGGCGATGAACCCAGCCGCAAAATGACACTGTCGTGTCGAGCTGTTCTCGGGTGATAACACCACAGGGGTGTGTGCGCATGAAGACCTCTAACGGCAAAACCAGCAATTGTAGATAGTTATCTTGCTCGCAACCAGCGATAATCCACTTCGTTTACAACGTCTAAGGGAAATTAATGTCCAACTTTCATGTCTACGGTGTAGGAAACGCCCTAGTTGATCTCGAATATGAGATCCCAGAATCACTTTTGGGTGAGCTAGGAATCGACAAGGGGCTCATGACCCTGATCGAAGAAGATCGTCATCACGAACTTCTGGACAAACTTCTGGAGATAGAATCCAGGCCCTGTGGTGGCGGCTCCGCGGCGAATACAATCACGGCGGCAGCACAATTAGGATCTGATGCGTTCTATTCTTGCAAGGTGGCTGACGATGAAACGGGTAAGTACTACCTGGACGACCTCACTGCTAATGGTGTTCAAACCAATCTGTCAACAGGAACTCTGGATGCCGGACACACGGGCAAATGCATAGTCCTGGTGACCCCCGACGCTCAACGCAGCATGAACACCTTTTTGGGTATCACGCGGCAAATCAGTGATGCGGAGCTCGATGAGACGTCGCTCGCATCATCTGAGTATGTCTATATTGAGGGCTATCTTGTCCCAGAAGTCAATGCGCGAGCGGCAGCAATAAAAGCTCGTGAAGTGGCTACGGCCAACGGCGTAAAGACATCGCTGACCTTGTCCGATGCCAATATGGTCAATTTTTTCAAGGATGGATTGCTGGAAATCATCGGCGGCGGCATGGATCTGGTTTTCAGCAACGAAGACGAAGCCAAGCTGATGTTCGATACCGACAATATTAACGACTGCGTGGCCGGCATGAAATCCATAGCCAAGCAATTTGCCATTACCCAAGGCCCCCTAGGAGCATTGGTATTCGACGGCGAGAGACTCTATGATATTCAGGCACAGAAAGTTACGGCAGTGGACACCAATGGCGCAGGTGACATTTATGCGGGTACCTTTCTCCACGCACTAACACACGACATGCCATTTGAAAAATGCGCTGAAATGGCAGGCTTTGCAGCCACTGCTCTGATTCAACAAATGGGTGCTAGATTAACGCTTGAGCAAATGCAGAATATAGGTAAGCAGTTTGCCTAGCTGGCTGCGCATACCTGACGAGTGCCCAGTGTCGCTGACGCTAATAGGTATTACTGTCGCCATCTATCTGGCTCAGATTTCCACTCAGGGAGAGGTGACCACCCTGGGAGTGCTGTACGGCCCCGCCGTACAGCAAGGCCAGTGGTGGAGAATGATCAGCGCAGGTTTCCTTCACGTGGGTTTGTTGCACATCGCTTTTAATATGTACTTGCTGTTCGTTCTCGGCCCACAACTGGAACGCCTGTTCGGCAGCCTGCGTTTTTTACTCATATATGCCGGTGCTTTGGTGGGAGGTGCCATGACCGTCATGCTTTTAGACTGGTCGCAAGCAACGCTGGGAGCGTCGGGCGCAGTTCTCGGCCTCGCCGGAGCTATGGGTGTCGCGCTCTACGAGCGCGGAGTTCCACCCCAAAAATCACCGGTTTTTGGTCTAGTTGTCCTTAACCTTGCACTACCTCTGCTGCTTCCTGGCATTTCATTCTGGGGGCATTTTGGCGGCATAGCCGCAGGTGCTTTTATGGGCTACCTACTCATTTGGCTTCCGGCCCGCAAGATAGGTATTTCACAACTAACCTGGTCATCAATCGCCGTCGGCGCTACTGTTGCTTTCACAGCAGTTGGCTTTCTTGCTGCCAGAATCGGCGGACTTCCCCTTTCGTGATTATACAGCTGACCTAGCTCGGATTATTCATGGCACCACCAATTCTTCCGGTACGTCGACTCCTGCGTTTCATGAATAGCCTTGGCTTGATCGTAGACCTTGTCAACCTCACAGCACCGTTATCTATGAGAACCAGCAACAGGTTTTCTATGCGGGTAACATAGTAGTGGCAGACAAACTGCAGAGCGAACTCATTCATCTTTGGTCCGTCCATTAGGGAGCTTAACGCCATGTCTGATCCGCAACTGGGTCTAAACGCAGGTGTTTCTAGTCAGGAAAATCTGATCAGAGCCGTTCTGGAGGCTCTACCGCGCTCCCTTTCTGATAATCAGCTTTCGAAGTTACAGGCATTCATACCAGCGTACTACCGCAACGTCTCTGAGGAAGATCTATCCATCTTCAACCCTGATGACCTGGCCGGTGCTGCGTTGTCCCACTGGCAATTGGCGCGAACTTCCATAGCCGAAACGCCACACATTCTGGTTTTCAACCCATCGTTTGACTCTCATGGGTGGCAAAGCCCACATACCATTCTACAAATCGTTGCTGAGGATCAGCCCTGGCTTGTCGCCTCTACGCAAGCAGCCTTGGCAAGAGAAGGCCACACAGTTCATTACATCAATCACCCAGTATTGAATGTCGAACGGGATGAACAAGGTCAATGGTTGGATATTAATGAAAACGCCCCGAGCGAATCATTAATACACATCGAAATAGACGCCTTAACCACTGAGCAGCAGAGTTCAGTCGGGGTGCGACTTGGCAGTCTTTTCGCAGCGCTTGCAGTCATTGCTCACGACGCGAAAGCGATTCGCACGCATATGACAGAAATCGCAAACTCTCTAAATAGCTCCGAGCAAGCCGATTTTGTCAGCTGGCTGGACGATAAGCAATTTGCCTGCATGGGATTCGCCGAATTACTACCGGGTGATGGATTCTCCACGCTACGAAACACCCTCGGTGTTCTCGATAGCGATGCACTGAACACCGGCTGGTCTACTTCCGATATTCTGCCAGACGGATACGATGCACAGACGCTTGAAGCTGTCTTCAACGACGACGAGTTGATCGTTTGTAAATCAGGATTTAGCTCGCCCATTATTCGAAACGAACCCACAGATTTGATCATTTTCGCGCAGCGAGACCAAAGCGGTAAAATTATACAGTTGCGATGCTGCGTTGGTTTATTTGTAGCGGGGCTACAAAACGAAGCCGTCAGAAATATCCCTTGGATGCGTAACCGCGTTGAACGGGTGCTTGAAGCTTCTGGTGCTAGTCTTGAGTCTCACGATGGTAAGGCTCTGGCATCCACAATGCGTGGCCTGCCCAGAGAAATGCTGATGCAGACTCGCAGCAGTGAATTACTGAAAATGGCCAACGGTATTGTCGGCCTGCAGGAGAGACAACAAGTACGACTATTCTATTCCAGTGACGCACTAGGACGCTTTTGCAACTGCCTCGTTTACATCCCTCGCGATGCGTACAGCCGTGACTTACGCTTAAGCATCGAACACATTTTAAAAACACACATCAACGGTTCCTGCGCTGGATTCGATATTCGCTTTTCCTCTGATTCCAACTTGGCCAGGCTGCACTTTGTCATACAGAAATACCCTCCGTATCTACGGGATATTAATTGGCAGGCGCTGAGTGCAGAAGTTCGTAAGGCGAGTATTACCTGGTATGACAAGCTAGAACAGACGCTAAGAGAGCAACACAACGAAATCGCCGCAATTAAGCTGCAGCAACGTTATACAGATGCGTTTCCCTCAGGATACAGGGATGACTATTCAGCACGAGCGGCCGCAGCTGATATTGACTTTATAGAAAACCATGTGCCAGAAGACGCACCGGTCATGAGCTTCTATCGACACATTATTACCGATTCGGGAATCATCAATTTCAAATTTTTTGCATTCAATGAACCTGTCTCGCTGTCAGATGTCATTCCCATCATTGAAAACATGGGACTCAGAGTTGAGTCCGAACACCCTTTTGAAATTCGCCGACAGAATGCGCCAACCGTGTGGATTCATGAATTTACCGTGCAGCAAACCAGTGATGTCGGTGAAACGAATGGCGAGGAAACGGCAAGCCGCATACAGACTGCATTCGATCATATTTGGCGTGGTGACGTTGAGAACGATGGGTTCAATCGTTTGATACTCGATGCCAATCTCGATTGGAGACAAGTCGTAATTCTTAGAGCGCTCTGCAAATATTTACTTCAGATAGACGTACCCTTCTCGCAGACATACATGATCGACAGTTTGGTCGCAAACGCTGCCATCACTCGACTGCTAGTTGATCTCTTTGAAGAGAGGTTTGACCCTGCTAAAAATGTCGGCAATAAACAGCAACCGTCGATTCTGCTAGATAAAGTCAATGCGGCCCTGGACAACATAGTCAGTCTCGATGAAGACCGTATTTTGCGCGGCTATCGAAACCTGATCCAAGCCATTCTGCGTACTAACACGTACCGTCGTGATAAAAACGGCAATTTGCGAGAATTCATATCATTCAAATTTGATTGTTCTATCGTTCCCGACCTGCCACGACCCAAGCCTATGGTAGAGATATTCGTTTATTCATCTCGTGTAGAAGGCATTCACCTCAGAGGCGGCCCTGTCGCTCGCGGTGGCTTACGTTGGTCTGACAGGCGGGAAGACTACCGTACTGAAGTGCTTGGTTTGATGAAAGCACAGATGGTCAAGAACGCAGTCATCGTACCGGTAGGCTCCAAGGGTGGTTTCTATGTAAAGACTGCCTTGCCTAACGATCGCGAATCCATGATGGAGATTGTGATCGATTGCTATAAAACCTTCTTGAGTGGCTTGCTCGATATCACCGATAACCTGGATGGCTCTACCGTGATTCCACCAGCAGATGTGGTTCGATATGACAACGACGACCCCTATCTCGTTGTTGCTGCGGACAAAGGTACGGCTACTTTCTCGGACTACGCAAACTCTGTAGCAATCGATTACGGCTTCTGGC
>JBLHWG010000315.1:0-6216 GCA_047629055.1 Halioglobus sp. | reverse complement strand
AACGTCGTCCGGCAAATACCTAAATACACCTAGTGAAATTGTTCAGCTCGGATGAATTACTGGTTATTGCGTATTGTATTAAGTCAAATTGACCCATCTCATTTAGATCTATCCATTAAACAAAAAAACATTTTACTTGTGTTTGTTTCCGTGGTAATTTTTTATGTTCCTCGCGCGCATGATTGTATTGATTTGGTATCACAATATGAAAGCTGACTTGGCGTGGAACAAGGGCCATAGATATAGAAATGGTAGTAGTTGCTTGGAAGTTGTCATAACCCATCGCTGTAATTAATCACCAAAAATAGATGGCGTTATGTGTCTTAGAAAATGGTGTTATCCATCTTAAAAATTAGGAGAACAAACTATGCGTAGGAATTCTTTAGCGGCAGCCGTAGTACTCGGGTGCGGTCTAGCTGTGGCGAGTGCCGCTCACAGTGCTGATGCGGTAAAAATCAAATTAGAACCTTATGTCACTGGGGTGAACGCTCCACTGGCTATGGTTCAGCCTGATGGTGATGATCGAAAATTTGTCATCGAACAATTTGGTCGGGTACGAGTGATCAACGCTGCAGGTGAGTTGGAAGCAACTCCATTTCTGGATATCCGTAATCTGATTGTTACTCAATTTTCTGATTTTGATGAGCGCGGACTGCTAGGACTTACTTTCCATCCTGATTTCCAAAACAATGGCAAGTTTTATGTTGCTTATAGTGGTCACCTTGATTTTGATGCCGACCTCGGTAAAGAATTCTGGTGGGATCACACCAACACGGTTGCCGAATTCACGGTCTCTGCAACTAATCCAAACGTTGCCAATCCAGCATCTATGCGCGTCATCACTTCCATTGACTGGCCGCAGTTCAATCACAACGGTCATTGGATTGGCTTCGGGCCAGACAACATGCTGTATATCTCGACTGGAGACGGCGGTTATGCGAATGACTGGGGTATAGGACACAATGTCACAGAAGGAAATGGGCAGGATCTGACTTCCTTGAATGGCAAAATTCTGCGAGTTGATGTTGATAGCTCAGAAGGCGACAACAACTACGCAGTTCCATCAGATAACCCATTCGTAGGCGACGATGAAGTACGTCCTGAAATTTGGGCATACGGTCTACGTAACCCGTGGCGTTGTTCGTTCGACACAGGCGATGGCAAGTTGATGTGTGCCGACGTGCAGCAAAACAGCTTCGAAGAAGTCAACGTGATCGAGAAAGGTGGCAACTACGGCTGGCGCATTAGAGAAGCGGCTCATTGCTTCGACTACACCAAGCCGGATGACCATCCAGCTGCGTGCGATACTGCAGGGTTGATAGATCCAGTTATGGAATACAACAACTGTACCGCTCAACCTGATGGTTGCCTAGGAATCTCGGTAACCGGCGGTTATGTGTATCGCGGTGGCCATGAAGCATGGGCTGGAAAATACATTTTTGGTGACTGGAGCCAATCCTTTGCGTCAATGAAAGGTCAAATCTTTGTTGGAACGCCCGGTGACGATGGACAATGGGAAATGAGTGAAACTGAGGTCGTTAATATGACGGGTGAGCGACCTTACATTCTTGCTTTTGCGCAGGATTCTGCAGGTGAAGTGTACGCACTGACATCGATCACAACTGGACCAGTTGGCTCTTTGGATACTATCTACAAAGTCGTACCGGCTGAGTAGAGTAGGGCAGGAGCTACCCAGCTGAACGGGTAGCTCCTGATTTTGAAAAAATCAACATTTAATCAAACATTGTGTCTGGTGATTTATGCACTTAGCCGAATCTTCAGAAAATACAACTGACTCAAATTTAAGCGTAATGAGAATCTCAATACTCACCCTCCTTTTGTGTATCTTCAGTACTGGTCTACACGCGGCAACTCCTGGTAATCCGATAAAAGGCGAAGAGTTATTTGGACAGTGTGCCATGTGCCATACAGTAGGCGAAGGCGCCCAAAATACAGTCGGACCCAACCTCAACCACTTATTCGGTCGCAAGGCTGGCACAGTCGAAGGGGCGAATTATTCTGACGCCATGCGTGCCAAAGGAACGGAAAAAGAATTGGTGTGGCAAGAAAACTCTCTATTTCAATTTCTCGCCGGCCCAGCGCGATACGTCTCCGGCACTATCATGGGGTTTGAAGGGCTTAGAACTGAGAAAGACATTAAGAATGTACTTTCCTATCTCATTCAATTTTCACCAGCGTACGAAGCCAATTCGCTAGCCTACATTGCACCAGAAGTTGCCTCAGCAACTGCTTTGCCAGAAATGAAATCTTCTGCGGAAGATGAAGCCATTCCTGAATTTACGGCTAAGTATATGGCGTCGGTAAATGCCATAGAAAATGGTGGTGAATTATGGGCAAAGCAATGCCGACATTGTCATGGAAGTTCTGCTTATCCTGGTAAGGCTCCAAAACTCAGACCTTCAGCTTACAAGCCAGACTTTGTCTTTGATCGAATTACCAATGGATTTAGAAAAATGCCAGCGTGGAAATCAGTATTCACGTTAGAACAACGTAAAGAGCTAGTGGCCCATATTCTGAGCTCAGAGTTCTCGCCTTAGTTGCTTGCAATATTCTGGGCTAACTGACAGCAGCTTGATCCTTGATCTAATTCATCACTAGTGTAGTCGGTCTAATCTACCTATTCCTGCAGCAGCAGATTAATCTAATTCTTCTGCTGCAACAAATGACCTAACTCTGTTAGTCGAAAATATGCTGAAGAACCAATTCCTTGAAGTCCGTAGAGTTTACTTCACCTTCCGGTAATAAGTTTGCGTTAGAACTGATAACTAATGGCCCATGGTCTGGATTGTCGGTGGGTCTTCCGTGTGAGCCTTTTACCAGTTTTGTGCCTTTCAAAGAAATCACATCGAGTAATGTTCTGAAACCCATTTTCTTACGAGCAACTCGCGACACTATTGCAGCCATTGGGAATTTGATTTCAGGATCAACAAACAACTCAACGGGATCATAGCCAGGCTTCCTGTGTATATCTACAGTCCGTGCGTAATCTGGAGCTCGCTCGTCATCAAGCCAGTAGTAATAGCTGAACCATCGATCCGCCTTAGATATAGCAACCAACTCCCCTGAACGAGGATGATCAAGTCCCCACGCTTTCTTTCCTTCAGCAGCAAGCACGTGTTCAATACCATCGACCTGCTCTAGCAATGCTTTGACGTGTTCAATGTTTTCAGAGTCTTTAATGTAGACGTGTGCAATCTGATGATCTGCCACGGCAAATGCATCAGAAGCTCCGGCATCAAATTGTTCGCGGCCTTTTTCTTCTCGTATCTGAACCAATCCTGCCCGACGCAGCTCACGGTTGATATGCACCGCATCAGTTACCGCGGTAATGCCATACTCAGATACAACAATAATATGCTGTCCTTGCTCATCAGCCTTGGCAATTAGCTCACCGCAGAGCACGTCTACTTCACGCAAGTCCTTTTGAATATCGGCGTGATCAAGATCAGGCCCCAGGCGTTGTAGGTTGTAGTCCAAGTGAGGTAGATAGGTCAGTGTCAGTGTGGGCTTGCGAGTGTCCATTACATACCGGGTGGCGTCACTTATCCATTTGCTGGATGTGATATTTGCCGCTGGCCCCCAGAATTTGAATAACGGAAATTGCCCCAGCTTACTGTCAAGCTCATCGTGCAATTCTGGTGGGTACGCATAGTGATCCGGTATCTTCCTGCCGTCTGCTGGATACATGGGTCTTGGAGTAGCGCTCCAATCTGCGGTTGAATACATGTTGTACCACCAGAACATTTTTGCGCAGGTAAACTCGCTATTTCTTTGTTTGGCGGTGTCCCAGATTTTATCGCCAGCTACCAACTTGTTTGATTGCCGCCACAACCAGACTTCAGCCAAGTCGCGGAAATACCATCCGTTGGCTACAATGCCATGCTCGGAAGGTAGTTTTCCAGTCACGAGTGTGGATTGCGCAGCGCAAGTTACAGCAGGTGTTATGGCTTTCAACGGCCTGATTCCCCCGCGTTTTGCAAGTTTCGACAGGTGAGGTGTGTGCTCACCCACTAACGCCGGGCTCAAGCCCACGACCAATATGACAAGTGTCTGTTTCATTATCAAATAATACTGAATGCAAAGGTTTAATACCATCCCATTTTATGGTTAAGTAGCGCTCTTGTATAAACAACGGCAATGGAACTCGCGGTGAAATTAGAACATGCAACCGGCTCGCTGACGCACCTTAGCTACTGCACAAATATTCACGCTGGAGAGAGCTGGGTTGAGGTGCGCAATAACCTGACTCACTACGTACCGGGCATTCGTGATGCCATGGTCAATGATGGCGAGTTCGGAATAGGCCTCAGGCTCTCTGCCGCAGCAGTTGAAGATCTGGCTCAACCTGAAGCGCTAACGGAATTTATAGAGTTTCTATCGCAAAACAAACTCTATGTATTTACCATCAATGGCTTTCCCTACGGCCCCTTCCACGGCACTCGAGTAAAAGAAGACGTCTATCTGCCGGATTGGCAAGATACTGAACGCCTCCGCTATACCAATCAATTGGCTGATGTATTCGCAAAATTCCTGCCTGACGACCAAGTAGGTAGCATCAGTACAGTTCCTGGTGCATTCAAAGGGCGAATAAACGGCCCTGATGATGTGGCTTGTATGGCCAGAAATCTAGTAGAACACGTTGCACATCTGGCAGTTCTAGAGCGCGAGACAGGCAAGGTAATTAATCTTGCGCTGGAACCAGAACCCTGTTGTTTTCTTGAAACGATTGACGAAGCTGTCGATTTTTTTACTCATCACCTATTTGGTCCGCAGGCGACTAAACAACTCATCGCAGCTTTAGGTGTCAGCGAGGAAGAGGCTCAAATATTACTGCAAAAACACCTCACCTTATGTCTTGACCTTTGCCATGCGGCCGTAGAATTCGAAGATCCTGATGAGTGTCTTGCCAAGCTTGAAAAAGCAGGCATCACAGTTGGCAAATTACAAATCAGTTCAGGGCTTCGACTAAAACAGGTCGACTCTGAAACCATAAGTGCATTAAAACCGTTTGATGACAATGTCTATTTGCATCAGGTAGTCGAACAATGTCGTGGCAATATCAATAGATACACTGACTTATCAGAGGCGTTCGCAAGTCTCGGCGACGACACAGATGATCGGGAATGGCGCGTGCATTTTCACGTACCTATATTTCTGGACGAGCTAGCTCATTTCTCATCGACACAATATTTCGTCACTCAAATGCTAGATCGGCACAAACAAAAACCCATAAGCGACCATCTAGAAGTGGAAACCTATACGTGGAACGTCCTACCCGACGGCATGCGTACGCAAAGCGTGGATCAGGCGATTATTCGTGAGTTGCGCTGGGTTATGGATGCACTGTCGTGAGCTGGACTCTTAAAACGGTATTTGACCTAGGGCGAGTGTCTAATCTACCTACGGTCTGGACTAATACGCTAGCAGGTGTGATTCTCGCAGGTGCCTCACCAGCAGATTGGCGAATACTCGTGCTGTTGTTGTCCATGACACTTGCGTACACGGGGGGTATGTTCCTGAATGATGCCTTTGATGCAGCCATTGACGCCAGAGAGCGTTCAGAACGTCCTATCCCCTCGGGAAAGGTGAGTGCGTTTAGTGTATCTGTGTATGGATACCTGATGCTCGTCATTTCTGTGATTCTAGTGGCACTTTGTGCCTATTCAAACGAGGGTGGCGCGTGGAAAGCAATACTCTCTGCCATCGCTTTAGCGTGTGCCATTATTTTGTATAATGCTTGGCACAAAGCTAACCCACTAAGCCCTTTAATTATGGGCCTTTGCCGAATGTTGGTTTATATAACCGCAGCGTACACCGTGACCAGCACGCCAACGTCAATGGTGTTCATTGGAGCATTAGTGTTGCTCAGCTATCTCATTGGGTTAACATTTACCGCTAAACAGGAAAATCTGGGCCGTGTAAAAAATCTTTGGCCGCTTCTGTTCTTAGCCGCACCCATGGTGTTCGCAGTCAATATTTTGCCTACTCAGCCAAACGTGCTTTGGCCTCTGCTTCTATTTACACTGTGGTTGGTAGTAGCGCTACGATTTATCCTCAGGCGGCAGACAGGTGATATCCCACGTGCGGTAGTGAGTATGATTGCAGGAATTTCCTTGATCGATGCTATGTTCATTGCATCCAGCAGTAATTTAATTTGGGCGAGTATTGCCGTCGTTGGTTTCCTGGCAACGCTAG
>JBLHWG010000314.1:0-6220 GCA_047629055.1 Halioglobus sp. | reverse complement strand
TGAGGGTGGGGGTGCGCATGTCTGGCTCAATGAGTCGGCAGCCCTTTATTGGGGAACGCGTCAGTAGTCTCTATTCGCTGGAGAGTCGTTGGGTAGAGTAAAGTGCTGGATAATCATCTGCACCAGCTCGACGAACGGCGCCTGCGCTTTGATCAAAATGTTTGCGAAAGGACCGGGAAAAAGCAGCCTCAGAGAGATAACCCACCTTGTCTGCTACTCCCGCCACGGACTCACCTGCACGTAAATATCGCCACGCAAGTTGCATACGCCACCAGGCCAAGTACTGCATAGGTGTCCAAGTGCTTAATGCTTTAAAGGTGTTCGCAAACTGAGTCCGTGACATACCCGCGTGTTCAGCTAAGGAGACTAAACCCCACTGCGCTGATGGGTCTTTGTGAATTGCCTCCAGGGCTTTGCCGATCCGTTTATCCGCAAACAATGCCAGCAGACCGATGTTGCGCTCCTCGTGCTCCACAAAATGACGTAAGGCATAAGCCACTAGCAATTCACACAAACGATCGAGGATTGCGCTCGATGCTTCTCGAATGATTAAACTTTCAGCGACGATCAATTGATAGAGATGGTCAAGCCATGTAGTGGCTGCGTTTCTTTCAATAACAAATACGGTCGGCAGAGCATTAAGCAAGGCTTGGCTGCTCTGGTGTTGAAACTTAACCTCTCCACACAACATGCTAGTGCCCGGTCTATCTTGAGCGTCAGCGATTAATAGATGTTCTTGAGGTCCTTCAAAATCAGCAAGTGGCACCATCGTATGCGACACCTCCCTTGGGAAAATAACTAGATCCCCTTCCTGCAAGATCCACTCTCCTTCGCTGGGGACAGTGAGACGACAATCTCCTTGGGTCACCATGTGGAAACAAGTGCTGCCGTCGGAGTGCGGACCGATCTTCCATTGCCCACAGACTCGCGCGTTGTGATAGATAGCCACTCTGAGTCGTATCAACTCAACGAAATCCGCGAATGAAGACATTTGGTACTCCGGAGCATCTAATCGGTATTTAGGGGCATTCTAAGTGCCAATAGTGGCGCGTAAAGTAGCACCACACAAGCAGTAAGTGACTGCAGCCATTTAACGATAGAGGACAGAAGCCATGACATTCACAATACATACCCTGGACAGCGCGACCCAAGACGCCAGCGCGGAACTTGAACGTTCACAAAAGGCTTTTGGGTTTATTCCTAATCTGCATGCAGTTTTAGCAGAAGCGCCTTCTGTACTCACAGCCTACAAAGAGCTTCACACACTTTTTCAAAATAGCAGCTTCAACAATGAAGAGCTTACAGTGGTCTGGCAAACCGTCAACGTAGAAAACGAGTGTCATTATTGCATCCCTGCTCACACAGTTATTGCACACATGATGAAAGTTGATCCAACCATCATTGATGCTTTGCGCAGTGGAGATACGCTAACTTCTGAAAAGCTACAAACGCTGCGAGATACGACGCTTGCATTGCTGCGACTTCGTGGTCGGCTAGATGCAGATCACTTGGAGGCTTTCCACGCTGTGGGTTACGGCAACCAACAATTGCTAGAAATCATTTTGGGCATTGCGCAGAAAACGATAAGCAACTACAGCAATCATTTGGCTGACACGCCTGTTGATGCACCCTTCCAAAAATACCGCTAAGCAGCATAACTACTAACCGGCAACATGGTTAGTAGTTATCGCTTTAAACGGGGATATTGAAGCGTCGAGCTAACAGTCTAACCCCTTACTTTTAGTGTTAGCAATTTACTTCCATACGGCCGATTCCTTCTGGCGCTCTCTTAGTGATCGCTCGAGTAACAGCAGGCGAGTTGGTCTTGTGAAGTAGATAGGGTCGCAAGTAGCAGTACATTTGCAACCAATGGCTAGTCTACGCATGGCCTTGGGGTGAAAAATAAAGGCATTGCCGGTACTGGCACAGCTGCGCCTTCGGAAGCGACAGCCTCCGCCAATAATCCAGCGGCCGCTATAATAGTGGGCGATACAGGTCTGGAAGTTGGGATAAGCTTTTTCTCTCCTGCGCGTGCTTACTCGAACTCAGCCCAGCCTGTGGCCGCGTTGCCTGGCCTATCAGTCTGAAATTAGAATGTCAGATTTTGATGACTATGAGGACATATTCGCAGAAGGCGGCTCGTTTGATATTCCTGCCATGCTGAGGGCGAGTGCCAGCTATCAGTTGACGGCAACATTTAGCCTACACATTGATTATGAGAAAATCCTATATAGTCAGGTGGATTCTGTTGCTAATGGAATTGAAAATATTTTTCAGTGCCCGGCTGTTAATCCCAATGCGACCAACTTAGAGGCTTGTCTCGGCGGTGACAAAGGTAGCCAAGACTTCCACGTTAAGCTAAGTTCGGACTTGTTATTTGCCAACAATGAGGCCGTATCTTTGATCAAGAAAATACTTTACGTCATCGCTAGCATCATAGTGATAGTCGTTGGATCAGCTCTATATCTCTACAACTATCTATCTGCTGATCCAAAACCAGACAACATCGTCAACACTTCGACCGCCAGAACAATCAGTACGGGCCCCATCGTTGGGTTTAGCGATCAGGGCGTCGATGCCTGGCTTGGTATGCCATACGCCCAACCACCGGTAGGAGAGCTCAGGTGGCGTGCGCCACTAGCTGCAGACAAATGGTCAGAAACATTCGACGCCTTGTCCTTCGGCAGCGCGTGCCCTCAATCTGACAAAGGCAGCGAAGACTGCCTGTTTATAAATGTCTGGTCGCCCGAGGACAGCAAATCACTCCCTGTCATGTTCTGGATCCATGGAGGAGGTAATAGCATGGGCGAGGCAGCAACTTCCATTTACGATGGTGCGAGGCTCGCGCGAGAGAATAACGTGGTCCTGGTGAGTATCAATTATAGGCTGGGTCCACTTGGCTGGTTCCGGCACTCAGCACTTCGAACGAACGAAACGACTGAAGCTGACAACTCCGGTAATTACGGCACTTTGGATATTATTTTGGCGCTACAGTGGGTGCGTAAAAATGTTGAGCAGTTCGGCGGTGACGCGACAAATGTGACGATGTTTGGAGAGTCTGCCGGTGCCTTTGATACGCTTTCACTGATGGCATCACCTTTGGCTACTGGCCTGTTTCATAAGGCGATTTCTCAAAGTGGCGGGTTGAATCTAAACACCATTGCGGCTGCTGAAAACTATCTCGATGATGCAGAACCAGGGCACGCATTGAGTAGCCAGGAAACTGTCAATAAACTCCTGATACGGTTGGGTAAAGCCTCGGACAGGGCCGAAGCAAAAGCGCTACAGCTTACTATGCAGGCTTCTGAAATCAGTCAACTGCTCCACGACGCATCTCCTGTCGAGCTCATTGGGCTTTACGGCGACGGTATGGGGGGTATGTTGGGCAACCCAGACTTATTTGCTGATGGCCACGTATTACCGATGGGAATGTCTACTCAAGAAATATTTTCAGACCCTGCTAACTACAACCCAGTGCCCATTATTCTCGGCACTAATCGCGACGAAGTGAAATTGTTTATGGCTTTTGGTCATCCCGGCGTAAATCGAATTGGTGCCCTGCCTGCTGGCTTTAACGACCTTGCTGGCTATAACAGAGACAGTCGTTACGGTACTCAAGGATGGAAAATAACGGCAGTAGATCAGCTCGCTGACGCCATGCTAGAAGCTCAAGGCGGCGAAGTATACGCGTATAGGTTCGACGTGGATGACTGGCGTGATCTTGGCTTTATCTCTTTTAAGGACTTGTTTGGTGCCGCCCACGCGTTGGAACTTCCCTTCGTATTTGGCAATTTTCCAAAACCTCTAAGGGTAATTTTTCCTGATGCCAACCAGGAAAAGTTTGAGTCAGTGTCAGCATCAATGCGATCTTATTGGGCCAATTTTGCCTACAGTGGCAACCCTGGTAGAGGTCAGTCCAACGATCTGGAAATGTGGAATGAATGGGATAGTTCAGACAAGGTTGTACCGCGTATCCTGATTATCGATACTGACAATATTCGTATGCAGGCGGACAAACTATCTATGGAAATTTTGAAACAACAATTTCTCGCGGAAGACTTTTCAAACAATCAAAAAGGCGGTTGTGACATGTACAAAAGAATGTTTCGAGGCGAAGAATATTCTCAATCTGACTATGAAAATATGGGTTGTCCTGCTGCCGAAATGACGAACTAAGCAACAACTTGTAGAACTCAAAAGCCTACGCGGTCTGGAGTGCTTGGTCTACCCGAGTATGACGAGACCCCGAGTTCGGATGGTTCACCCCACCTGGGAAGGTAATGTACTTTGGCTGGCAACCGGTCCGACAACGCCTAAAGCAAAGCAGATGGCGAATAACCCTCTGGTTGATGTCCAGTGGCAGGTTTCACCGCCAAACTTCATTCACATCATGTGTCGCGGAACCGCGGAATTGATTATGGACGATGCAACTCGAGCCCATGCGTGGGACGCGCTTGACTATGACTTGAAGGGTTTCTTCCCGGGTGGTCCTACCGAGCCGAATTATGTCGCGGGAAAGGTGACGCCTACGCGAGTCGAATTGTCAGAAATGTTCGGCTCAGTCAATCAGCGAATCTGGCACGTATAGCCCAGCTCTTCGCAGTCGTTTGCAACAAGGTTGACCGACCAACATAATTTCCACCCTGCCGGATTAGGTGACTGTGAATATATCGGAGTATTGGCGAGAAAACGCATAAAAGCAGGGGCTCAAACCTGCTGCGGTGGCGGTTAGGTTATAGCGTTAGGAAATCTGCACAGGAGTGACCTAGGGCTCGAATTTGTTTCCAGGTTCCAGAATGTGCTGGCGCATAGCTTCGGGTACATCCGGTGGGTCAACGACAAATTCACCATCCTCTACGGGAGGGTGTACATCGAACACATTATTGAACTTATGCACAGAATCCCAGATGCCAATGGCCACCGTCAGCTCAACCACCTCTGGTTCGGTGTAATGTTCCAGCAACTGAGCCATCATCTCGTCATCCACACCGTGGGCGTGATTGGTGACAAAATCTTCCGTCAGCTCCATTGCCAGTTTGATTCGATCACTAAGATCTGAATTTCTGTGATCTAGCATCTTTACGATCACATCTTCTGTCATACCTGTCTTCTGCGCCGCAGAAGATCGAGCAGGAATTCAGTAGCGGCACTTATTCAGGTTGGCAGATTTGAGCCGAACCAAATCCTTAAGCAAGGGTTCAAGCCGGCTGTGCGACCATAACAAACCATAGCGATACATAAAGCCGTTAAACAGATCGGGTGCGTGGGCATATACACCGGCGAAACCCGGTAAGCCACCTTTCTCAGATATTCTTGGCATTGTCACTAGCCTCGAGTTTTGGTTGTTTGACGCTCAACATACACCGTGGTTCAGCCTTGTCAATGTCCAACCAACTGGATACTCTAGTTTCAGATCAACAACCTAACTGACAAGAATAAAAACATGTCTGAGCCACTCACTAACTTGATTGGCCACCAGTTCCCTGGCGGCGAATATTTAATAGAACACTGGGAGAATTTCCTGCTAACGGATTGCACCGGTGCTGACCTAATGGCAAGCGGCGTTGTACACCCCATTGCCTTATTTCATGTGCCCATTATTGGCGCGCAAACTTCTATTGCGGAGATGTTTGCTCTGGGGCAGGCAGAGTCAGATTTCTCAATTTCGATTGAGAGTTACGACTGGCATTTCCATTCTCCTCTTAAGGAAAACGTAAGATATTCGGTAACCGGAGGCGTAATAGACGTGCAGTTGGGCTTGAGCAAAGGCGCTCGCCTTTATGACCTGATAACGTTTCGATTTGAAATTGCAGACGACAATCGCCCGGTGGCAACAACCGAGGTAGCGTGGCACTACAATCGGAGCTCATTAAAATGAAAGTTAATGTAGGTGATACGATTCCACCCTGGACTATGGCCAGCGTCAGCATTGAAAAAATGAAAACTATGGCGGCTATTTTGCGAGACCCGAACCCGGTTCACTGGAACAGGAAAACGGTCGCGGCAATGGGAATGGGCGAACGCACCATTAACCAAGGCCCCTTAGGCATTAGTTATATGGTCAATATGCTACAGGCCTGGGCAGGAGAAAACTGCATCCAGCATATGCATGTGACCTTTCCTAACCCACTGATTCTGGATGAGGATGAGATCACCGCCCGCGGTCAGGTGAAAGCGGTGGATGAGGACGGCTTAGTCCACTGCGAGACGTGGCTCGAAC
>JBLHWG010000313.1:0-6227 GCA_047629055.1 Halioglobus sp. | reverse complement strand
AAGCATTACGATTTCTGGTGGAATTTACCGCAAGATTACATGGTCAGTTCCGAGTGGGGGCTACCTCCCCAGTATGAAAACGGAGTTGTTGCCGAAGATCTGATGAGTAATAAATACGGACATTCAATTCACTTTTGGGATTTACGAAAGCGCAAGAATATACAAACGATAGATCTTGGCGAGAACCATCAGATGGCACTCGAAATTAGACCTGCTCATGACCCTAAAAAATCTTACGGATTTTGTGGCGTAGTTGTCGACACAACGAATTTGCAAGGAGCCATTTTTACGTGGTGGCGCGATGACGATGGCAAGTGGCAGGCTAAAAAAACCATCACTATCGATCCACACCCTGCAGATCCAGACGATTTACCTGAATTATTGAAAGGTTTTTCAGCGGTACCACCACTGGTAACAGACATAGACCTGAGTCTGGACGACAAATTTCTTTATGTCGCCTGCTGGGGAATTGGAGAGATGCATCAATACGATGTTACCGATCCAATGAATCCAGTGCTTGTTGGTAAAGTTGAAGTAGGAGGAATCGTAAAAGATACTAAACACCCCAACGGAAAAGATTTTGCATTCGGGCCGCAAATGGTTGAAATTAGCCGTGATGGCAAACGTGTTTACTGGACGAATTCGCTGTACTCAACGTGGGACGATCAATTCTATCCTGATGATGAAGGTGGGCAGATGGTTATGGCACGTGTGGGTGATGATGGTAGCTTTGAACTCGATAAAGATTTCTATATCGACTTTCCGAAAGGTTATCGAAGTCATCAGATTCGCCTGGAAGGTGGTGACTGTTCAACTGACAGCTTTTGTTACCCGAACGTCTAGATGACTGACCCGTCCTCAGCTACGGCCCTTTGGGGGGCCGTGGTTGTCTCAGGAATCTATCACGGTATAAATCCGGGTATGGGGTGGCCTCTTGCAGTGTCGGCTGCGCTGATGCGTGGTAAGACCAGTCAGTTGCCAATTGCATTAGGGGTGCTAGGGCTGGGGCATCTGCTTGCGATGATGGCGATTCTCTTGCCATTCTCATTCTTAACAATTCTTGTCGAGAATCAAGCTTCCGTGCAGTTAGGCGCATCGGCAATCGTTATCTCGATGGGGCTCTACTTACTATGGAATCGCCGTCATCCTAAATTCCTTGCACGTGTTCACCCAGCCCGCTTGGCGTTATGGTCATTTTTAGCTGCTATGGCTCATGGTGCTGGATTGATGCTTGTACCTATGTATTTGGGCATCAGCGATAAAGCTGTGGCAGGCACAAGCCATGGGCATGGGCATGGTAATCATATGATGGCTGATAACGTTACCACTGCAATAGGTGTGGCAGTTGTACATGCTCTTGCAATGCTGGTAGCCGCAGCGATTATTGCAACAGTCATTTATTTCTGGCTTGGATTAAAATTCTTGACTAGGACCTGGTTTAACCTTGATGTTGTCTGGGCGCTGAGCCTTGTGGTTGTCGGCGCCTTAGGAATATACAACGCCATTTAAAAAGCGGCGGGGGATTTTGATTTTAATCCCTCCGTCGTCTTTTACTCTGCTCATTTGGTGTTGGGGTGTGATTGAATACGTAAGCGTTCAAGCACGCATCTTCACCGCCCAATTCCTCAATGCGTTTTTTCTGATCTGCAAAGCACTGTTTGTTGACCTCATTCGGGTCGCAAATTTCGTACAGTCGGCGTCGCCCTTCTAACAGTGCATCGGACACATGGGCATCAGGTGCTTCATCAGGCACTAGATCGATCAACTCATTAGGGTCATCGTCTAGGTTAAACAGTTGGGGCGCAACATCTACGTAGTGGATATATTTCCACTGATTCCAGCGAATCATAAATGTGCCGGTGGTTGAGCCTCCATCATGGTACTCACTGAATTCGGTTCTATTACGATCATCTGCTTGTTGTGCAATGTCGCGTAGCGAATGACCAGGAAGTGCCTGACTAGCAGTGTCGTGCGAAACACCTGTCACATCGAGTGCTGTTGCGGCGATGTTCAGAAGAGAGGTGTCTGTTTTAACGCGCCGCCCTTCAGGGATGCCGGGGCCCTGCGATGATCATGGGTACTCCTGCGGAGGCGCCATACATCACCTGTCTTGTCCAGAATCCCAGATCACCCATCATGTCGCCGTGATCGGAGACATAAATGACAGTGGTGTTCTCGGCCTGATCACTTTCTTCTATTGCCTGTAAAACTCGCCCAGGACAATGGTCCATGAAGCTTGTAGGTCCATGGTAGGCGCATTTAGCTTTGCGTACTTTTTGCTCGTTGAAGTACTCGTCGTATTTGAAAATTGCAGAAATATTCTTTAGTTCAGGATGAGTTGGCCGTTCTTCGGCATCATAACCCACAGGTAAATCCATTTCTGCGGGGTCATAGAGGTCGTAAAATTCTTGTGGTGCAGACAGGGGGTAGTGTGGGCTGACCAAAGAGACAAAATCTGCCCACGGAGTCTGGCTGGCGCTTTTTTCATGTAGCCAACATTCTGCAGTCTCCGTTATCGCTAAATCATAGTCTGTGTAGCTGCTTGCGCCTACTCCCACGCCTTCAGCCAGTTCGCGAGCTGAGTCGTAGGGTGGTGGGTTCTCCCTCAAAAGACCGATGGCCCAGCCAACACCGACAACAACATGCATGGGAAGTATCTCTTCAGAGAATCCATTGTCGTCATCACTTGAGCGAAAGTGCAGCTTGCCAATTGAAGAAACACAATTCCCGCTTCTCGGAGCTGCTTCATCCAGCTTAGGACCGATCCGTCGTAAGGAGTAACACTATCCCAATGCTTGATGTTATGTACGTGATCGCCGCAAGCTATCGCCGCGCGAGCAGGTACACACATAGGAGAGGGGTGTAGGCGTTCTCGAATAAGCATCCACTAGCGGCTAACTTATCCAGGTTGGGCGTCTTTGCAATTGGGTGTCCTGCACAACCCAAAGCATCTTTTCGGTGCTCGTTCGAAATGATAATCAAGATGTTCTTACTATCTGATTCAAGCAGTGTTCTTGTGGGCTTCAAAGTTTTTCCGTATATTTAATATACGGTGGAATTAGTTAGGATAAAAGCTGCTGAGTATTGGCATAAATATCAAACCCCTTCTCCTAAAAAGACATCTTGGAAAAAGATCGTATAAAGACAATAGAGCATTTGGAAGTATTATATTCAAAGCCGTTCGCTACCTCTGTCGAAAAAAATGCCTTGCCCTATGAACCGTGTCTAGCAGGCACATCCTGCCCTCTGCCAAGTCATGGCAGCTAATGAGTGGCTCATTGTTGAGAATCAAAATCATGGCGGGCAGTATGCAGTGCTATTTAGATATTACAAGTGTGAATGCTTATGAAGTCTTGCTGTGTGACAAAATTCAGCTGTTAACGGATTCACACTTCGATCAAGAATGTTGAAGTTCATTCTAATCAAATCCTCGAAATAGGCTTATTCACATCGCGTTTGACCACGTGATGTCACATTTAGCAAGGTAGTAGTCTTGATCTGATTTCCGCGATGGTCGATACCATTATTGTGCATAGGAGCACGTGTTTTGGTATATCAGCATGGCAAAAAGTAACAAACTGGATCATATCTACGACAGTATCGAAGGCTACTTCGATGATGCAAACGTTGACGAAGAATTCTTCGATGATCATATGAGTTATCTGGATATGAATTCTGATGATGATTTCGAACACTACCTGGATTACCGGTGTACGAGAAAGGCCAGCAGAAAAGGTCGAGGTAAAAGAGGCAGTAGTAGCGAAAGCTCCCGCAGTGAAGTATCCGATGATGGGGATTATTTTCAGTACGGATAGCCCTTCCGTGAACGTCGCTGGATATTGCCAAACATAGGGTATTTAGTTTCAGAAGTACGATCATGGAACCTTGGTTGGCGCAGATTTTGCGCTACAGCAGGGGTGTTACTCTATCTGTGATCTAAAATGGTAAGTTCAACTTCAGCAGTGCAAGAACCAAATCCTGTCCATATTGGCCATGATGGTTGGTTGTTTCTGGTATCCGGTTCCAACAGTGTGCTTGATCTGTTTAAATCAGAGTCATCGTTTACAGATGCACATGCTAAGAAATGGGTGTCACTGTTGACTCAGCGAAGATCTCGATTAGCTATAAAAGGCATTGAATATTTACATATGCCGGCTCCAGAGAAATTAACGGTACTGCACAAGTTTTATAATGGTGATATTGAAAATATTTCCGGTAGTCCGATTACACAGTTAAGCAGTCGTTACCAATCAGAAATCCCCTGCTTCATTAATCCATTGCCGTTCTTTGCTGTACAGCCAGAAGAAAATCCGTTGTTTTGGAAGACGGATACCCATTGGTCTTTTTGGGGTAGTTTTGCTGCGTATCAGCTAATATGCCAACGATTGGGTATTGGGAAAGGGGTGAGTTTTCCAGACCATCCTTATGAAGATGTATGTCGCTATTTTGATTTAGGTATGAAGTTGGACGAGCCTGTAAAAGAAACATCTAGAATCTTTACGGTTTTACAGAACGCAGAGCGCGTTTCTCGTAACAAAATGGTTGCATTCAAAGAAGATAACAATCTTGAGAATGCTGGAAACCTTCACGTAGGATCGAGTGTGGTCTTCCGTAACGAGAAGGCGATTGATCCTAGGAAAGTGGTTCTTTTTGGGGACTCGTTTTCTGAGTACAGACCGTTGTCATTAACTGGCATGGTGGCTGAAACTTTTGCTGAGGTTCATTTCGTGTGGAGTTCTCGGCTCGACTTTGATTTTATTGAATCAGTAAACCCCGATATCGTAATCTCTGAACTTGCAGAGCGATTTATGACTCGTGTACCGATTGATGATCTGGAGTTGGAGGAGTTCGTCGAGCAACGAATACATGAACACCTTGTTTCAGCCAAGCAAGCAGAGCCCAGGCAACAAACTGTAATGGGGCAACTGCATACAGCAGCCAAAAGTCTAAATAAAGTAATCACAAAGGTCGCTTAAACATATTTGAACGGAGTTCTGTTGTAGTACACAGCATTTTTGTGTTCAATATTACACTTTCATCGGCGACTCTGTGCAGATACGACAACACCATCAACCCACACAGTTTCAATGTCAGAACGCGTAGCCGCATAAAGCGTTTTCTGAAATAAGTCTGCTTGCGAATCCAGTTCGGGGAAAAACAAAAGATTGCTATTTTCGTTCGATGCATTGATATGAATTGCATCAAAACGGTAGCCTTCTTTAAATAGGCCTATCGGTTCGTCAAGCAACACGCCACCACCCGCTGTTGCCAGATAAAACGCTTCGATATAATTTATACGTGAGCCGTGGACACCTCGTTGATCTGCCGGTGTATTTGCGTTAACACCAGTTTCTAGCATTCGGGATGCACTAATCGCGTGCCTGCAACTGTCAAACTGCGATGCGCTAGGGCCGCCCGAAATATCGGTACCGAGTCCCACATGCACGCCTAGTTTCAGCGCATCTCGTAGTGGGAAAACGGATCCGGCGAAATACTGATTCGATAGAGGGCAGTGAGCGACTCCAGAGCCTCTTTTCTGTATGGTTTCCATATCAGAGTGGTTTATAAAATTGCTGTGAGCCAACACAGATCTTCGCGTCAGTAACCCGAATTTATCCAGTGCTTCAGTGTCCCGCAAGCCAGTGCGATCTAATACATACTGGTGTTCCCAATCACTTTCCGAACAGTGAGTTTGAATCGCGCAATTGTGATGTTTGGCAAGATCACCAAGCCCTGCAAGCATCTCGTCAGTGCAGCTGGGAATAAAACGGGGCGTGATGATTGGCTTTATTCGTTGTGATTCGTTACCGCTTAGTTGTCTGATGCTATGTATGCTTTCCTCAGAATCGAGCAGACCTTGCTCTGTAGAACTATCGCGGTAATAGTCGGGACATTGTGAATGGTCGTCCATGGCAACACGGCCTACCCACGCGCGCTGCCCTTTTTCCACGCAAAGTTCGGCCAAGATTTGGGTGGCCTGAGTGTGTATTGTGCCAAAATATACGGCGCTTGTTGTTCCGTTTGCTAACAAGGTGGTTACTAGAGACGAATACATAGCAAGAGCAAAAGCTACGTCTTGGTATTTTGATTCGAGTGGAAACGTACAATCCATTAGCCAATTTTCCAGCGGTAGATGCAGAGCTTTACCAAGCTGAGGCCATTGTGGAGCGTGTATATGGGTATCTACCAACCCCGGCAGATAAAATGCATTATTTGGCAACGAAGTG
>JBLHWG010000312.1:0-6261 GCA_047629055.1 Halioglobus sp. | reverse complement strand
AGTGACGCTAATCATCTCGTTACTCTCCTCGATAAAAGGCTTGACGCTTTGGTAAAGGGTGGAGCCAATCTGAGTTTGACTGAGGGCCTGGTATCAGCTGGGACGGAAACGATCCAAATTGTTAGTGAGTCGTCGATTCATAAGGCTGTTCTAGCTGCTATCGATGGCGCACGTGCCGGTGATAGCATTGAGATGGCGATGTTCTACCTCAGTGAACGAAAAATTATTGCCGCGTTGAAAAAAGCTGCAACTGACGGCGTTGAGGTTCGTGTGCTTCTCGATGTCAATAGCGATGCATTTGGCCGCAGTAAGAATGGCGTACCGAATCGACCGGTTGCCGCGGAATTAGTCAAAGCCTCAGTGGCTGTGAGGTGGTGTCTGACGAAAGGCGAGCAATGTCACGCGAAATGGCTGCATGTTAGGAATTCAGAAAGACACAAGTTTTTTATAGGCTCAGCGAATTTTACTGGTCGAAATCTGCTTGATCTGAATATGGAAACAGACGTAAGACTAGTGCTTAACTCAGACAATTCGATGACCCAAGAAATGATCGATTTTTTTGAAAGCCAATGGAGCAATGCTGGCGGGCGAGGATACTCAGCCAGTTACGATGAATTCGCCGACGACAATGTGTGGCTGACATTGCAATACCGCTTTATGGAAATGACTGGTTTGAGCACGTTTTAGTGAATTTCAGTCCAACAGTGGCATTAAGCAGCGTGAGACGCTCGACTTTGCGCATCGCCGCTTTTTGTATCGTGTTATCGGGTATTGCCTGCGACACAGGCACATCGCCCCCTCAATCGCCAACCAAGGACCCTGGGCAAGGTTTCGAGATGGATTGGCGCTCAATGCTTGTTTCTCTGCCAGTGGTAGAAACCTCGTTGTCGCCTGTTGTCCTGCCCGCAGATTTGCGATCGCATGCGGAGCAAACGGGTGAATCTTTTGAAGCAAGATGGGCAATGACGAGTGAGAAAGGTCAGTTCTTTACCGCTTTTGCACAGCTTGATCGGCTGAAGCTCAAAGAAGATTTAAATAGCAACTCTTCCTGGTCCTATAGCAGTGTGGCTCGTGCCAATGTTGCCTCTGGCAACAGTGAAGATTCTGTCCTTGAGGGTCACGAAATATTTTCGCGTGTCGCACTTGGACTCAGTGAGAGCCGGGGTGATGAGTTCATCGTGGGTAGCACGTCCTTGAGTCTTGGGCAGAGCGAATCGTGTACACGTAATATTAAGTTTTCGCATAGCGTGAGTCCTGTTGCTATAACACTCTCAGCAGAATCCAATCGATGTCCGCAAAGTGTTTCCTTGGGTACGATTAATCAGTGGGAGTTTGATGGAATTCCAGCCGCGGGATTGCTTGCTGGTATAGAGGTTAAAGGGGTCTTATGGCTGACCCATCGTTGGGGGAATTCCGCCAATTTGCAAAGTGCCGTAGTTCTAGACCAATTGAGGCTCATGGTTCGTGATAATGAAGGCCCCTCGCAGTGGTTGAATGTGACACGCTCTAAGCGGCGGAGTGGGCGAGGTCCGAAAACCACTCTTGCAACTGTCAAGGATACTCAGGGCGATAAGCGAAACGCTACCGTCGTGTGGGTGGACAACGGAGAAGTTATTTCTTCTGTTACGGGTATCACCTACCCAGAAACCATCACTATTAAGGCATCATCGATTGGGCTGGATATTGTGTTGTCACCGGTGGTTCGGTTGTCCGAAATTCGTGATTCATTACAGACCCGCTGGAGCGGAGCCCTAGATGTTTCAGGCTCTCATTCTGGATTCGCATATTTGGATTTTCTGCCTGTTGTGCGAAAAGAGATTGATTAAAAAGATGACCACATGGGGTAGAACAAGTATCGTTTTAGCTCTGTTGCTAAGCTTGGGCGCTTGTGATCGACCGGTTGCCCATGATTCACCAGCCGCTGCTGCCAGTAATATATCACTCGTTGAATCGGTAAAATCTGATATCAGTAGTATCGTGAATTTACCGGCCTCAATGGGCGAAAAGCAAACTCGCTGGCCCATGGCAAAGCTTTCCACACCGGGTCTTATTGAACACGTTGAACAGAGACAGGGTGATCCTGAGGAAGGTAGGCGTGCACTTCTGGAGGAGTCTTATGTCAGTTGTGGGCTTCCTGAGCGCATTTATAGAAACCTATTGGCTGAGACTTCAGTGACGGAAGTGGCTGGTAGAAGCCCGGGTGCCGATGGCTTGCCCTTCAGCACGAATCTGATAACCAATAATTTGGGTGTACCCACCGTCACCAATAACTGCCTGACTTGCCACGGCACCGTGCTGTTTGGTGAGTTGGTCATCGGCTTGGGTAATGAATTTATGGATTTCACGCAAGACACATCGGCGTTGGTTGAGCGTGCCGGGGCTCTAGTTGAGAATGAGGCAGAAAGTATAAGCTGGGAGCACTATGCTGACCGAATCGCCGCTATATCGCCCTACACAAGAATGCACACCGTTGGTGTGAATCCAGCTAATAATTTGACGTTTGCGCTGATTGCTCATCGAGACGCGCAAAGTAATGCTTGGTCCGACGAGCCATTGCTTGCTCTGCCGCCAGTTGATCCACCTCCAGTTAGCGTACCACCGTGGTGGCGAATGAGTAAAAAGCCCGCGATGTTTAATCTGGGTGAAGGCAGAGGCGATCACGCTCGCATCATGATGGCGGCCTCTATGCTTTGCACGGACGATACAGCTGCTTTAATGGAAATCGATGAATATGCACCGGATCTTCTTGCCTTTATAAAAAGTGTCGAAGCTCCTATTTGGCCTTTCCCAGTTAATCAGAGTTTGGTCGAATCAGGGCAAGTGATATTTGAAAGCACATGTTCTACCTGTCATGGTACTTATGGCGACAACCCTCAGTATCCTGCCAGACTCGTGCCTATAGAAGCGGTGCAAACTGACGCAACCCTAGTGGATTTTGCGCTCAGTGAGGGGCTGCCGTATGTGGATTGGTTTAATCGGTCGTTCTTTGGTCAGCTTTCCATTGCGGCTCCGGGACCTGGTTATGTTGCTCCACCACTAGATGCTATCTGGGCGACTGCGCCTTTCCTTCACAATGGGTCTGTGCCGACTTTAAGAGCAGTGCTTGATCGTAAGATTCGCCCACTTGTGTGGCGACATAAAGTAGCGAACAGTAATCAGCGGGACAGTTACGATCAGGCTGATATTGGCTGGGATTTTGAAGTTGTTGAAGCTGATCAGATCTCTACGCCAAAACCTACCGATATCTACGATACTCGATTGCCGGGATATAGTAATAGCGGGCATCCTTTTGGCGATCACCTTAGCGATTCACAGAGATCTGCTGTGCTTGAATACCTGAAAACACTGTGACTTCCCAAACGAGGCGTTGTCGGTATAATCTGGATTGCGCCACAACTGGCGCCTAACAGGATGCGCAGCTGGCCCACGGGTATGCGAAACCTAACTTAGCGCTAAGGTTGATCTAAGGATAAAATCTCGCGCGAAAGCGGGTGACTGGCGGATATTGCTGTCCGTCTTATTCTGCTGTTCAGTTTTACTATCAGCCTCACACATTGGAAGATCATGACATGTTGAAAACGCCTTATTTGTTGTTCCTTGGCGATGCACCCGACTCTTTGTCCGCTAAAGTGGCACAGGGAGTGAAAGACTGGCGCCCAGAAAATTGTGTTGGGCAGTTTCGCCTAGAGGGGTGCAAAGCTGATCTGGGTTTGCCAGAAATGTCTATGCAAGAGGCAGTAGCTGCAGGCGCTAAAACGCTGGTAGTGGGTGTGGCCAATCGCGGTGGGCATATTAGCGAAAAATGGGGGGTGGTTTTTGAAGAAGCGCTCGCAGCTGGAATGGATATCGCATCCGGTTTGCATAGCCTACTCACTGACAGCCCTAAGCTGGTTGAACTGGCAGCGTCACATGGACGTTCACTGTTTGATGTGCGCATTCCGCAGGTCAAGTTTCCGATTGCCAGTGGCGTAAAGCGCAGCGGCAAGCGATGTCTGGCGGTAGGTACCGATTGTTCAATTGGTAAAATGTACACGGCCATGGCCATGGAAAAAACCATGCGTGAGCGAAATATGAAGGCGACTTTTCGCGCGACTGGACAAACGGGAATTCTGATTACAGGTGGCGGTATTCCGTTGGACGCGGTCGTGGCTGACTTCATGGCTGGCGCTGTTGAATGGTTAACACCTGACAACGACGCAGATCACTGGGACCTGATTGAAGGTCAAGGTAGCCTCTTTCATGCTTCGTACTCTGGCGTGACTCTGGCATTAGTACACGGTGGGGCGCCTGATGCCCTAGTGCTGTGCCACGAGCCAACTCGCACTCACATGCGCGGCCTTCCTGATTATGAGTTGCCAAGCCTTGAATTGTTACGAGACACCGCGTTGACTCTAGCTCGGTTTGTTAACCCAAATTGTCAGGTTGTGGGTATCTCTGTAAATACGGTAGCACTCGATGAAGAGGCCGCCATTGCGTGTTTGAAAGAAATTGAAGAGCGTATGCAATTACCTTGTGTTGATCCTTTCCGTTTTGGAGCTGATCGTCTGGTAGACGCGCTATCGTGAGCGATCGCATCAAGCTTAGTGTTACGCAAGACACTTTTGCTATGGATGGCACGTTCACTATTTCGCGGGGCTCGCGTACCGAGGCGCATGTGGTGACAGTTCGGCTCGAAAAGGCTGGGTGTGTGGCGCAGGGGGAATGTGTTCCTTATGCTCGCTACGGCGAATCGATGGGCAGTGTTTGTGAGCAGATAATGTCATTGAAGGATGAGATCGAACAAGGTCTCGACCGGCTTGCGTTACAAGATGCTCTCGAACCGGGAGCCGCTCGAAATGCGCTAGATTGTGCGTTTTGGGATCTTGAGGCAAAACTGTCCGGCGAACCTGTGTGGAAACTTGCTGGTCTGGATCCTCTCAAGACGGTGATCACGGCATTCACCCTGTCGCTGGACACGCCTGAGAAAATGCAGCAGGCAGCAGCCGACAATGCGGCTCGACCCTTACTTAAAATCAAGCTCGGTGGCGAGGGTGATATGGAGCGCTTGCGTGCTGTTCGAGCAGGTGCGCCAAGCAGTCAACTTATCGTTGATGCCAATGAAGGGTGGACAGCAGAGGACTATGATGTGCTGGCTCCTGTGATGCTAGAGCTAGGAGTCACTTTGGTCGAACAGCCCCTGCCTGCTGGCGCGGATGAACCACTCCAGGGCCGAGACAGACCTTTACCAGTCTGTGCTGACGAGGCGTGTCACGATCGGAAAAGTCTTGCGTCGCTCAAAGGTAAATATGATGTGATTAACATCAAGCTCGACAAAACCGGTGGGTTGACTGAGGCGCTTGCACTCAAAGAAGCAGCTCTTCAGCAGGGGTTTGGTGTCATGGTTGGTTGTATGGTTGGTAGCTCATTAGCCATGGCGCCTGCCTTGCTGGTGGCTCAGGGAGTAGGCTTTGTCGATCTAGATGGGCCGCTATTGTTGGCGGAAGATCGAGACGTGCCTATCGTATTTGAAGGTAGCGAGATGCATCCTGCACCAGCTGCATTGTGGGGATAGTTTTCCGACAGTCTTGCTAATGTCGGCTGTTGTACCCCACAACAGCCGACTTATTACATTGCTTGCAGCGCTAGATTGTTTAGCGGTCGCTCCGGTCCAGTTTCTGATCAACAGCGCTCATGCCATCGGAAACCTTACCCGCAATTTTACTAATGACACTTTCATCACCGGAAGCATTGGTTTTTCCACTGAGGTTGTCAGCAGAACTTTTCACCCTCTGGGCCACTTTTTGAGTGACTCTGCCTGATGTAGCCGCTGCTTTATTCAGAAACGATTGGCCATTACCATTGCCATCGGATGAGCCCGTTGTCAGGCCGGACGCGGATTTCATTCCAGCGTCGAGCTTCTGATTGAGTACGGAAGCTTTCTCCCGAGTTTTCGAGACTAGGCGTCCAACCGTTGAATTCTTGCCCAGAGCACCATCTGACTGCTTGGCTCGCTCGTACATCTCGGCCGCAGATTTTTTGGCGTCAGTCACCTGTTCACCTAATTTCTCTGAACCCGTTTTCAATTTTGTAGCAGCGCGCTCTAGAGGCGTGCCGGGTGTTCCACCCTGGGAAGATGGGTTAGCGGTTTTCGTGAGCCCCGTGAGGCTTGGCAATAAACCTTCGTCGCTGGCCACAGTTTCATCGTGGCTATGAGCTTCAACCCAACGGCGTTCGTTGAGGGCGTTGAAAAACAGCCATAGTGCAACGGCCAGCAGGCAAAGC
>JBLHWG010000311.1:0-6316 GCA_047629055.1 Halioglobus sp. | reverse complement strand
TAATTCATGCAATTCAAAGCCGCTTTTTCTTGCCACCAAAACTAACTTGGCGAGGGTCGCTTTCTTGTCTCTAGCCTCTTTGGTTTTTATAACTCGCTGGATTTTTTCTAATTCTTTATTAAGTTTATCAACAGACCAACTTGAATAATTAATAACCATGATCACTCTTTAAATTAAATCACCAAACAACTAACGTAAACTCACACCAGTAATATATATTTAAAAACACAGTATGTAAACCTACCTTGACAAAATAATTCCACCTTCTTTCAAATAATTATTCTGGTCAACGCAGGATTAATAGCTCGGCTTCTGAATAACTAGTGCTATTTCAGTCTTATTACCTGCTCATGTAGCAATACGATTCCAAGGTTTTTAGCATCGCCACTAATCCGTATTTATTTCTCTACTGAATATTGAATAGCACCGGGTCCGGACCAGGCCATCTCAAAAGCTTAAGTTGGTGACAATTAATAGGTCGAGGTTAAAAGACGACACTATTAATCGCAATCAGCGGCATTTCCCAACCACTCATGACAAGGAACCATTAACCCGGAGAATAAACAGAATTGACGGTTAAGAAATATGTTGGTGTGCTGACCCACTCACGCAACACGTACAGCAGCCAAATCGAAAACCACCACCCCATCGGTCGGTTTGCCATACTCATACATAAACCCTAGCCCCGCAAACAAACACCTATACTCCTAGTATCAAATTTGCCTGGAGCGCCTGATGCGCTTAATTCTGTCGATTCCACTTTTTTTCTATCTGCTGATTGGAGCGAATCTGGTCATGCTGTCAGGCCCGATAGACCAGTCAATGTTGAACGTGATTATCTACGAGTTCAGCCTACCGTCTCAGCGTGCCGTCATATTGACGGTTAGCGATGCGTTTATCATGACCAGCCTATTCTTTTTATACATAGAAACCTTCAAAGCTACGCGCACCTCCGTGATCTCAATCATTGATCACGCGTTCTCACTACTGGCCTTTGTCATATTTCTAATCGAATTCCTGGTTATTCCCAGACTCGGGAATCCGACATTTATGATCATGATGCTGGCATCCTTAATGGATGTGGTCATGGGCTTTACAGTCACCATATCAACGGCTAAGCGTGATTTCACTATGGGTAACTAGTAGGGCTTGATTAAAAAACGGTTACGTATGGATACCTAACCGCACTTAAATTAACCAACGCCGGTATTGCTAGCTAACGGAAAACTACTCGCCCACAATCTTCCCAAACAAGTCGTGTTGATCCGCACGCACAACGTCCACCTCTATAAAGTCACCGGATTCAATTTCGTAATCATCAACGTCAAAATGCACCAGCCCGTCAATCTCAGGCGCATCTGCAGCACTTCTAGCAATTGCCTTGTCGCCATCCACCTCATCGATAAGCACCACCTGACGTGTGCCGACTTTGGCCTGTAGGCGTTGAGCACTAATTTCAGCCTGGGTTTCCATAAAACGCTGCAATCGCTCCTGCTTAACCTCCTCAGGGACCGCATTCTCCAAATCATTAGCCTTCGCACCTTCCACTGGGGAATACGCGAAACAACCCACGCGATCCAGCTGTGCTTCGTGTAAGAATTCAATCAGCTGCTCAAAGTCATCTTCAGTCTCCCCTGGAAACCCTGCAATGAAGGTGCTTCTGATTGTCAGCTCTGGACAAATCTCACGCCAAGCCCTGATACGCGTTAGGTTGTTCTCTGAAGCCGCTGGACGCTTCATGCTTTTTAGAATCTTAGGACTGGCATGTTGAAACGGAATATCCAGATAAGGAAGAATCTTTCCCTCGGCCATCAGCGGAATGATGTTGTCGACATGAGGGTAAGGATAAACGTAATGCAGGCGCACCCAAATTCCAAGCTCGCCTAAGGCCTCGCAAAGCTCCTTCATTCGAGTCTTGATGGGTCGGCCATTCCAGAACGATGTTCTGTATTTAATATCGACGCCATAAGCGCTGGTGTCCTGGGAGATTATGAGTAACTCACGAACGCCCGCGTCTTTTAATCGCTGGGCTTCTTCCATGACATCGCCAATATCGCGACTCACCAAGTTACCGCGCATGGAGGGGATGATGCAAAAGCTACAACGGTGGTTACAGCCTTCAGAGATTTTCAAATACGCATAGTGCCGTGGTGTCAGCTTGATTCCCTGTGGAGGCACGAGATCGACAAAAGGATCATGCTCTACTAGGTTTGGAACATACCTATGCACCGCCCCAACCACTTCCTCGTAGGCTTGCGGCCCGGTTACAGCCAGAACCTTCGGATACTGCGCCTTAATCTCTTCTGCTTTGACGCCAAGACAGCCGGTGACAATGACCTTTCCATTCTCGCTTAGCGCCTCACCAATCGCGTCCATGGACTCAACAACGGCTGAGTCGATAAAACCACAGGTATTTACCACGACAATATCGGCGGAGTCGTAGTCTGGAACCACATCGTAGCCATCGGTGCGCAGTTGAGTCAGAATTCTCTCTGAATCCACTAGTGCTTTAGGGCAACCGAGGCTGACAAAACCAACTTTGGGCGGTGAGCTCATAATGTTCGCAAGTATTGTTAAGCTGCGCATTATACGGGCTAGGAACCTATGCTGCAGCGCTCTCTGACGCTTTTCCGGTTCGAGCCGGTCCTGAACCCAGTAATTCTGATCCTATCTCGTAGGCTAGAGCGGACTGGTTCAGTGTATACAGATGAAACTCGTCAACCCCTTCTGCCTCCAGTTCACGGCAAAGGGATAGACATTGCTCAACCGCCGCTTTATGTTTGTCCTCTTGACTTTTAGCGTGCTGAAACTGAGATAGAAGCTCGGTTGGCACCACCGCCCCACATTTTTCACTAAATTGAGACACTTTGTCGATGTCATGAATGGGGAGTATTCCTGGAATCAGCTTTTGGCTGATACCTGCCGCCTCGCTCCTATCCCGAAAGCGCAGAAACGACTCGGATTCAAAGAAGAATTGCGTAATAGCCTGATTCGCGCCAGCATCAAGCTTGTGCCTAAGCCATTGTATATCTGAAGACTTATTGGTCGACTCAGGATGCACATCGGGGTATGCCGCCACGCTGATGTGTTCATGCCCTCGCTCAGCAAGCAACGCCACCAGGTCGGATGCATGCTGCAAGCAGGCTGTACTACCATCCTGGGTAACCGCATTAAATTCGCTGTTGCCTTGGTCTCCGCGTAACGCAAGAAAATGTTTTACCCCCAAGTTTTCAAGCGTTTCTATCTTTTCGAGCATGCTGGTTCGAGTTTCACCAGAACAGCTTAGGTGGGCAGTGACCGGTACGATACTCTCCTTCATGAGAGGCTCGAGGATATCGAGGCTTGCCTGTGACGCTGCGCCTAAAGCACCCCATGTCATTGAAATATGAGAGGGCTTTAATGTCTGGAGACACCCTAATGTGTACCAAAAGCGCCGCAGCTGCGTTTCACTGCGGGGTGGGAAGAATTCTAGCGAGATTGTCGTCTTATTCATAATTTAAGCATATAAAGATATGTTTATGTATAGACTATACTTTAACTAAATTGAGAACTCAATACTGAATTGGGTCAGAAACTCGAGACTGAGTGACGGAGTGCAACGAGATGTCGTCTTTGTCGGGAAACGAGGCGACCAACTTAAGTGATCCTCACAGTGCTTAGACATAGCTCTCCAGAGTTGACAGCTTCATGTCATTGCTTGCGCAAACAGTGCCAGCCCGTGTGCGAGAATTCGGTCACATTAACGTGCAGGAAAATAATGACGCCGTCGATAATCAGCACATGACGCTGCTGGATAAATATTATCCGCAGCCCCCCCCTGCCACTATTAGCCACAGCCTCGTTTATACTCCACGCGCTGCTAAAGCTGAAACGACAGCCGATCGTTCGCACTGCAGGTTAATTTTGTTATATGAACGAACCAGAAGTACTCAAACCCCTTGATATACGTGATGTCCAATGGGATAACGAGAATCTGCAAGATCGCAATTGTCCCGTCTGCAGCAGTTCGTCAAGCAGGGATTGGGCTATACGACCGGACAGTCTTAAAGTACAGCTGTGCGGCGAATGTGGGCTATTATTCGTGTCTCCCGCGCCAGTCGAAAGCGCATTAAATACGTTTTACTCCACGTATGACAACCTTCCTGCTAATCGAGCTGCAGCCGACGAGGTTGTAATAAGAAAAGAACTGCTAGCCGTAGACCCACTAACGGACGTTCGAATTCAAACCCTGTCTGGACACCTGGATATAAGCAAATCATCCGTGCTGGATGTCGGTTGCGGCCGGGGTGATTTTCTATTCTTAATGAAACAACTGGGGTGTTCTGTTACCGGTATTGATCCCGACAAAGCAGCAATCACTATCGCCAAAAATATAGGAATCGACAACACATTGTGTGGCTATTTGGAGGATGGGAAGCTCTCTGCGAAATTCGATTTGATTGTACTCAATGATTTGGTCGAACATCCGCTAAAGCCTATGGAGTTACTGACCACCTGCTTATCATTGTTGAAAGACAATGGAATGATACTAATCTGGACACCCAACGGTGATCGGGTCTATTCCGATCAAGAGCGCATTACATTCAGGGTTGATCTGGAGCACATGCAATATTTCACAACCGAGGCGATAAAATCTATCTCAACCTGTCTACCCTTGAAAATAATTCATTTTGAAATCCTTGGCCACTCTTCTCTGTCTGGCATTACTTCATCGGAGCAACCAGCATCCATTCAACTCAGTAGCGCACTTAGAGGCGTGGCAAGATTATTCCCGGGCTACAGTAAACTCAAACAGCTGCGCGCCAAACTTCAAGGCAACGATCTGCGACAGGGAAACTATCAAATGTTCACATTGTTGCGTAAAGAAAAATAGCAATGCGACGCCTCACTTTGTCTCGCCCCATGGCAGATATCATCGTAATTAATAAACCTATTAATCCCATTTTTGTCATTCAATGTTGAAAAAGCTTAGCAATAATCCGTTAGTAAAACGCTTTTTCAGTCCAGCGTTGTGGAGCGTTTTCGGGGCGCTAATCTGCAGCGGCCTGACACTTGCCGCAATAATGATAATAGCTAGACTATTAAGTCCAGAGTCTTAAGGCAAATATGTGGTACTGCAAAACACAGTGCTCACAGGGAGTCTAATAGCTGGACAAGGAATAAGTGCGCTGGCAACACGATATACCGCAGAGTTGCGCAGCAGAGACCCACAACGCTTGTCACGCATCTTATCGCTTGCAAACCGAAGGCTCCTTGCTGGGCGCCATCGTGGCTGTAGGCATGCTTATATTCGGCTCAAGATGGTTCACCGCAACTGTGCTAAATTCCGACTCATTAGCCATTCCACTGCTACTCGCCTCACCCACTATTTGCTTTCTGGTGCTCGACGTATTTTACAAGTCCATTTTGATCGGCCTCGAACAGATGAAGCGAGTCACGCATTGCACGATTCTTGGAATCTCTTTCGGCCTAACTTTATCAATTCTTATCACACACCTGTATGGTCTAAACGGCGCAGCCACTTCGTTGTCCGTTGTGGCGGGAATTCAAGCCCTAATCAGTTTTTTTGCCGTAAGGCAAAGCCTGGCAAATGCCGACATTTCTAACAATGCAAAGCACGGGTGGACAGAGAGAAGTCTCATTGGTTCTTTTGCATTGCCCGCGCTGTTAGCAGCAGGCATGGTTGGTCCTGTCCTCTGGATTGCCCAGACCATGTTGGCCAGCCGACCTAACGGCTTTACCGAGCTTGCCTATTTAGGCATTGTGATGCAATGGTTTACGGTGATTATGTTCATCCCTACCAATGCCGGGAAAGTGATGCTAGCAGGTATTCGGTAACAGCGCAAAGGGGGTAATGCTCGCATTAGCAATTGCGTATTGCCTGCACAGCGTCTGGACTACAGTGTTCGCCTACCTTATTTTAAAACCAAGCAAAACAGCATGAGTGAAGTGAATCTACTGCAATAGCAGCAGAACATAAAAATGCCCCATAGAAAAGATATCGCTAATCGCGTCATACTATTTACCAAGGAATGTCTTGATTTTGGCGGCAATTATGCGATTGGCGGTAGACAACGATTTGTTCGTGATCTTGCATTGCCTGTCCAGGAATGAGGGCGTGCTGTAGTCATTGTTCAAAAAGGCAGTCGCAGCTTTACAGAATTCTGACCAGTCCTATTTTACTGATCCATGGGGCATAGTAAATGCCGTCGATGGTGCTCAATAAATTACAGTCACTGCTAAGTCGTATGTGTATCCGTCTGGTGAGTGAGTGCGCTGATCGTGAAGAGTTGATGGCTTGTTTGAGACCTTTATT
>JBLHWG010000310.1:0-6318 GCA_047629055.1 Halioglobus sp. | reverse complement strand
GTTTTGCAAAGACAAGGGTTTGCAGATAACGAAGCACTGTTGCCTGTCACCCGGCGTGGATTTCAAGGGTATCGCCTTGTTCAGGAGTACTTTGCATTCCCAGAGCGATTCCTGTTTGCCAAGCTATCAGGGCTGTTGTCTCGTCTGTCGCGATGCAACTCCGACACTATAGATTTAATTTTCTGTTTTGACAATAAAGATGATCGGGTATTTGACTCGGCAAGTGTTGAAAATTTCAGACTCAATTGTGTGCCTGCAATCAATCTGTTTCCTAAGTCAGCAGATCGTATTCACCTGGATAAAAATTCACACCGTTACCACGTTATTCCTGATCGAACCCGACCCATGGACTTTGAAGTCTATTCGGTGGGTGATGTAACTGGTTTTGGGGGCAGTCAAGTTCGAAAGGAAGAATTCCACCCATTTTTTAGTAGCGGTGAAAAGCAACTAACAGCAAGCCGGTTCTTCGGATTGGAACGTGATCCGCGACTCCTTTCGTCGAAGCAGAAGCAACGTGGGGCACGTGCCAGCTATGTAGGCAGTGAGGTATTTATCTCTTTGGTGGACCAGCAAGAAGCGCCCTATCGCTCAGATCTGAAACAATTGGCTATAGATACCTACTGCACTAATCGCGACCTGCCGCTACAGATGCCTGTTGGCAAGCGTGATACAGATTTCAATCTGGACGTGGGGGCGCCGGTGGAAAGCATCCGATGTCTGCACGGTCCTACGGTACCTAAGCCCTCGCGTGCGCATTTTAAAGATGCGTGGCGGTTAGTCAGTAATTTAAATCTGAATTACTTGTCATTGGATAGCAATAATTTGGATGACGGTGAAGCGGCTGCCGCAATGCTCATACAAATGCTCGAGATGTACTGTGATTCGAACCGAGGTGCTCATAGTCGACAACTGGAAGGCATATTGGCAGTAAGAACAGAGCCTGTCGTCCGTCAGGTGAAACACAAGAGCCATATTGAAGTTGCTCGCGGTATACAAGTGACAGTACTTATCGATGAGGCTGCTTTTGAAGGTAGTGGAGCCTTTGTGCTGGGTTCAGTACTCGAGCAATTTTTTGCTCGGCATGCCACGGTTAATTCGTTTACGGAAACCGTATTGGAGAGTGTTCAACGCAACGAGATAAAACGATGGCCGGTGAGCATCGGACAACGATCGACACTTTAGAGCATCCCCTGGCAGAGCTGTGTGAGAAAATTCGCTCGGCAGACTTTGTTGCGGCTGTGCGAGAAATCGAATGTACCTTTCCGGATAAACCACGGATAGGGGATGCGGTACGCGTGCGCGATGACATTCTTCGTTTCTCCCAGAATTTAACGCTCGGGTTTAAGGGGCAGGCCTTGCAGTCACTGCAGCCTGCGCCGGGTAGTCATGAGTATCGTTTGTATGTCAATTTTTTCGGCTTACTGGGATCGCACGGTCCCATGCCGCTGCATTATACCGAATATGCTGATCAGCGTGCGCGGCATCATTCGGATCCTACCTTTAAAGAATTTCTGGATCTGTTCAATCATCGTATGTTGTCGCTGTTTTACCGGGCGTATGTACAGTTTGACCCAGCAGTAAATTTCGACCGACCCGAAAACAATTCGTATGCTGAATTTCTAGGTGCTTTGAGTGGGCTACTGCCGGGCGTAAGTAAAAATAGAGATTCCATCTCTGATAACGCCAAGCGTCAGTACCCGGGCTGGTTTAGCAGTACCGCTAAATCTCCAGATGGTATTGCTGCAATTGTTGAAGATTACTTTGGATTGCCAGTATCGATAAAGGAATGGGTGGGAGGTTGGCTGCCATTGCCAGAAATTTCTCGAAGCCGCCTTGGTAGCGGGCCTGCATCTATGCAGCTAGGACGTTCAGTCTACATTGGTAGTCGGATCTGGAGTATTAGACATAAATTTAATGTTGTTCTTGGTCCACTGGACTCAGAAACTTTTGCGTCCTTTAAACCAGGCGGTGCACGGGCACTGTCGTTGCATGATCTCGTCAGAAACTACTTGGGTGATGAGTGGGACTGGGATCTACAACTGATACAAAAGAAGGAAGACATTCGCCATATGAGGCTCGATCGATCACGTGCATTAGGTTTTGACAGCTGGATGAAGAGTGCAAAGGGCAATCACTATTCATCCGAGTCAGTGCTTCTTAACCGTAAGCTGATCAGCCGATTGGCTCATTGAGAATTTTTATAAATAACAGGACCCTTGCGGGATAAATCACTGACACAACGCAGTAATAGGCTTGTTCAGCTTCCATTTGCGTTTGCCATCAGACACGAAGAAAAAATTATGACTGAGATAAGCAGAGCGAACCTATTCGGGAAGCTCAACGAAGTAGGTTACAAGTCAATCGAGAGTGCGACGAAGGTATGCAAACTTCGTGGTAATCCCTACGTCGAGCTGGTGCACTGGATTGATCAAATCAGTAACCAGCAAGATTCTGATTTTCATCATATCCTTCGACACTTCGATATCGATGCGTCCGCCATGTCGCGGGATATAACTAATAACCTTGAAATGCTGCGCAGTGGTGCCAGCGCTATTTCAGACTTCAGTGAGGATATCTCACAGGGTGTTGAACGCGGTTGGGTTTATTCAACGTTATTGTTTGGTGACGGTGTAGTACGAACGGGTCATCTAATGATTGGTCTTCTGAAGACACCGTCATTGCGCAGTCGTTTATTGGGTATCTCTAAACTCTTTGGTCAGATCAAGCTGGAGCAACTGGTCGACGATTTCGACAGTATTGTTGGTGGTTCGCCTGAAGACTCAATGAAAGCCAAAGACGGATATCGTGCTGGTGGTGGTGCTGTACCCGGAGAAGCCAGTGGTGCAATGGCTCCCGCCTCAATGGGCAAGCAGGAGGCGTTAAACAAATATACGACCAACATGACGGCTGCAGCTGCTGATACCTCTCAAGACCCTATCGTAGGGCGTGATGAGGAAATCCGGCAGATGGTTGATATTCTGATGCGACGTCGACAGAATAATCCCATTCTCACTGGAGAAGCTGGAGTGGGTAAAACTGCGGTTGTGGAAGGATTCGCTCAGCGTATCGCCCGAGGTGATGTGCCACCTGCTTTAGCAGATGTTCAGTTACTGTCGCTAGATATTGGACTGTTGCAGGCGGGTGCCAGCATGAAAGGCGAATTCGAAAATCGCCTGCGCCAGGTTATTGAGGAAGTTCAGTCATCTGAGAAGCCGATAATTCTATTTATCGATGAAGCACATACACTTATTGGCGCTGGTGGCGCAGCGGGTACCGGTGATGCTGCGAATCTGCTTAAACCTGCGCTAGCGCGAGGTGAGTTAAGGACGGTTGCTGCGACCACTTGGGCTGAGTACAAGAAACATATCGAAAAAGATCCAGCGCTGACCCGGCGCTTCCAGGTTGTAAAAATCGATGAGCCTAGTGAAGAAAAAGCGGTACTCATGATGCGTGGCATCGCATCTTCAATGGAAAAGCATCACAAGGTGCAAATTCTTGATGAGGCATTGGAAGCATCAGTCAAACTTTCTCATCGCTATATACCTTCTCGGCAATTGCCAGACAAGTCTGTGAGTTTGCTTGATACAGCTGCAGCAAGAGTTGCCATTAGCCAGCATGCGGTTCCAGCCAGTCTTGATGATTCTCGCAAAAGACTGCAAGCCTTGGAGACCGAGCAGAAAATAATAGCCAGTGAGAAAAGCGTAGGCGTTGAAACTGCGGAACGCGAGTCTCGAGTGCTGGAACAATTGGAAAAAGAACAAGCTCGTGAGCAAGGTCTGGTTGCCCGCTGGCAAGATGAGAAGAGTGTAGTGGAACAAATACTGGCACTGCGTGCACAGTTGCGATCAGGCGATAGCCCTGTGGAAGGTACCGGCAGTGAATTAGAGTCGTCAGTGCAGAGTGCAGAGGAAGCTAGTGCTCCCACGGCGGAATCCTCCGGTGAGGCATCTGCACAAGCCCCAATTGACAGAGAGGCGATGTTAGTTGAATTGACAACACTTCAGAATAAACTGAATGAGCTGCAAGGCGAAGACCCGCTAATACTGCCCACTGTTGATGAGCAGGCTGTAGCTGCGGTAGTTCAAGACTGGACGGGTGTTCCAGTGGGTCGGATGGTTAAGGACGAGATCGAGACGGTTTTGAATCTGGCTACGCATATATCCAAGCGCATCATTGGTCAGGATCATGCGTTGGAGATGATTGCCAAGCGTATTCAAACATCACGTGCTAGCTTGGATAATCCGAGTAAACCGATTGGCGTATTCATGCTTGCAGGTTCATCAGGTGTGGGTAAAACCGAAACTGCACTGGCTCTTGCTGAGGTGTTGTACGGTGGTGAGCACAATATCATTACCATTAACATGAGCGAATTTCAGGAGGCTCACACAGTCTCCACGCTCAAAGGTGCTCCTCCTGGGTATGTAGGTTATGGCGAGGGTGGTGTATTGACAGAGGCTGTTCGACGTCGGCCGTATAGCGTAGTTCTACTCGATGAAGTTGAAAAAGCGCATCCAGATGTTCACGAGATGTTTTTTCAGGTTTTTGATAAAGGCTGGATGGAAGATGGTGAGGGTCGGGCTATCGACTTCAAGAACACGTTGATACTCCTGACTACCAACGCAGGCACGGATCTGATTATGAATATGTGCAAAGATCCGGAGCTAATGCCATCTCCAGAAGGTATGGCCAAGGCTTTGCGTGAGCCATTGCTCGAAATCTTTCCTCCCGCTCTATTGGGTCGCTTGGTTGCAATTCCGTATTACCCGCTTAATGATAAGATGATTGGTGCTATCACGCGTTTACAGCTTGGGAGAATTGTAAAGCGCATTAAGGAGAATCACGGCATTGAATTCACCTACAACGATGATGTCGTGGAGCTCATTGCGAAGCGTTGCAACGAGCTTGATAGTGGCGGGCGCATGATCGATTCAATATTGACCAACTCCATGTTGCCTGAAATCAGTCGATATATACTGGAGAGACAATTTGCTGAAGATGTACCGCTAAAGCGGATAGAAGTTACTGTGAGTGGTAGCGAATTTGATTACGCTATGAGTTAAGTAAAATGGTGCGATGCCAGTGAATGATTAACCGTCAGATCTGGCATCGCGCCACACAACACTAAAATGGACTGTCGCTAATAAAGTGTCTTTCCTTCAGTACCCTCCTTAGTGAGCCACAGCCAAAGCTGAGTTTTGTACCCGCCCGGTAACATCGCAAACTTCGATCATATCAAGGTATAGCCACTTTGTTCATTGGATCACGGTTATCGCTAACTCTGCCCGGAGTGTCGTTGATAGTTGTAGCAGTCACAGTCTGGTTGGTCTGATTGAAAATACACACAGGCGCGTGGACAGATCTTTCACCGGTATTATCAATCACTAGGTTGGCAACAGGATCAAATAGGTGCAACAATCCGATTGGCACTGCGCAGGGGTCGTTGAAATCTGGTTCGCCATAACAGTATCGCTAGCTTATGGACGCACGGTTTTCCATCACATGTAGGCCGATGGAATATACTTGGATTAAGGGTAGATTTATCCGGCTTTCTGAATACCTTAGAGTGCTCCAAAACGTTAACTACTTGCCGGCTCTTCAGCGCTGGTAGGATAAACTTACGAAACTTTTTTGTCGCACTGAGCTAGTTCAGACAACGTCTGTTCAAATGCGTCTAGACTCAGTTCCATCACATGGGTGTCCGCTGAGGAAAGCTGTGGTGCATAACCAAACGCCACGGATAGAGTGGTACCTGAGCGCATGGCTGATATCAAGCGATCGTAGCTATCATCCACTACCGCTGTCAGCACATTGATAAAACTATCGAATCCGATAGGGAATCCAGCATCGATGAGATAGCCAGTTTCCAGAGCATCAGGATCGAAAGTGGCGTCGGTTCGCAGAAACACAGCTGTTTGGCTGACGACCATTGTGACGAGCGTATCCAACGTGCCGTTGCGAACCATGATGGGTGTCGAGACGACAGCACACAACGGTGTTCCGTCTAATGGGCTGGGGTAATCCCTTAGGTTCCAGACGGAACTGTCATCAGATGATTGGCCGATGGATATCTGGGTTACTACAGGTGCGGAGGACAATGTTCGATCCCGTGTAGCAACTTCATCACTCAATGCCGTGCTATTTTCAGAGGCAAAGAAAAAGGCATCTTGCTCCTGTTGTCGTTTAAGTGCGCCGGCGGCTCGGTCAGATTCTATTTTTTGAAGTTTTTGTGCTACTTTGAATTCTGCGGCGCGTCGACGTTCTTCTTCTAATTGCGCATCAATTATTTCAGTTTCAAGCTTCGCATAGCGATCAATCTCT
>JBLHWG010000309.1:0-6330 GCA_047629055.1 Halioglobus sp. | reverse complement strand
TCACGCTTCAAACGGGCGAGATCGCCCGTCAAGCTAGTTGCGCTATCGTTGCCAGCATGGGCGACACCGTCGTCCTCGTTACTGCAGTTGGCCAAAAGAAGGCTAAGCCAGGTCAGCACTTTTTTCCGTTGACTATCAATTATCAAGAAAAGACTTATGCTGCCGGTAAAATCCCCGGTGGTTTCTTCAAGCGTGAAGGCCGGCCGGCAGAATCAGAGACTCTGATCTCGCGGCTAATCGACAGACCTTTACGACCTTTGTTTCCTAAAGGCTTCATGAACGAAGTTCAGGTAATTGCGACAGTTATGTCGTTGGATCCTGAAATTAGTGCTGATATTCCCGCTCTGATTGGTGCGTCTGCTGCATTGGCTTGCTCAGGTATGCCTTTCGCAGGCCCGATTGGTGCAGCCAAAGTGGGTTACATCGATGGTGAGTATGTCCTTAATCCTTCTGTGTCTCAGATGGAAGAATCTCAGCTTGATTTGGTGGTAGCTGGAACTGATTCAGCTGTTCTAATGGTTGAGTCAGAAGCAGATCAACTGTCTGAAGAAATTATGCTAGACGCTGTAATGTTCGGTCACGAGCAATTACAAGCAGCTGTCGTCGCTATCAAAGCGCTGGCTGCTGATGTCAACGCAACGCCTTGGGATTGGTCAGCTCCAGAGCCGGATGCTTCACTTGCCGAGCAAGTTGATAGTGCTGCACGTGCTGATTTGACAGCTGCCTACCAGGTTGCTGACAAAATGGAGCGTCAGGATGCAGCTTCTGCGGCTAAAGCCAAGGTTGTTGAAGCATTGGCAGCGGCTGACGGCGAAGAAGGTTTCTCTTCATCTGATGTAAAAGCGGCTTTTGCTAAGCTTGAAAAATCCATTGTTCGTCGCCGTATCATTGACGGCGAGCCTCGCATCGATGGTCGTGCTACCGATACGGTTCGTCCAATCACTGTGCATACAGGCATCCTTCCACGTACTCACGGTTCTGCCGTATTTACTCGTGGCGAAACTCAGGCAATCGTTGCTGCAACATTGGGTACAACCCGTGATGCGCAAATCATCGATGCCCTGAGTGGTGAAACACGCATGGCGTTCATGCTGCATTACAACTTTCCTCCATATTCTGTGGGCGAAACTGGTTTTGTCGGCTCACCTAAGCGTCGTGAGATTGGTCATGGAAAATTAGCTAAGCGTGGCGTGCAGGCAGTGATGCCTTCTGACGAAGACTTCCCGTACACCATTCGTGTTGTATGTGAAATAACCGAATCAAACGGTTCAAGCTCCATGGCTTCAGTTTGTGGAACCAGTTTGGCACTGATGGATGCAGGTGTTCCTTTGAAAGCGCCAGTGGCAGGTATTGCTATGGGTCTTATCAAGGAAGACGACGGATACGCGGTTTTGTCTGACATCCTGGGTGATGAAGATCATTTGGGCGACATGGATTTCAAGGTGGCTGGTTCTGCTGGTGGTATTACAGCTTTGCAAATGGATATTAAAATTCAGGGCATTACTCGTGAAATCATGGAAAAAGCCCTTGAGCAAGCTAAAGGCGGACGCATTTGGATTCTCGATGAGATGGCTAAAGTACTGGCCGCACCTCGCGACGATTTATCCGAGCATGCTCCACGCTTCATCACCATTAAGATTAACCCGGAAAAAATCGCTGCTGTTATCGGTAAAGGTGGTGCTGTTATCCGCGCATTGACTGAAGAGACTGGAGCTACCATTGATATCGGTGATGACGGTTTAATTAAAATTGCATCCAGTGACAGAACGGCTGGTGAAGAAGCTCGTCGTCGTATCGAACTGATCACTGCAGATATTGAAGTGGGCACAATTTACGAAGGTAAGGTCCAGAAGATCATGGACTTTGGTGCTTTCGTTAATATCCTGCCTGGAAAAGATGGTCTGGTGCACATCTCACAGATATCCGAGCAGCGAGTGCAGAATGTTGCCGACGAGTTGTCTGAAGGGCAAGTGGTTAAAGTGAAAGTGCTTGAAGTTGACAAGCAGGGTCGTATTCGACTCAGCATGAAAGCTGTCGAAGAAGGTGAAGCCGTTTCTGGCTAATCTTTTAGTAATCGCTGTAGTATTCAGAGAGGGAGCTTCGGCTCCCTTTTTTATTGGGTAGAAAATAGGAAGGTGAAAGTCATGGTGTCACCGAGTCAAACACGACTGGATCAGCAGTTCATGATGCAGGCGCTTCGGCTGGCTGAGGCTGCCGGGCAGGCGGGTGAAGTGCCGGTGGGTGCTGTCGTTGTTATAAACACGGAGTCAATCGGCAGCGGTATGAATCGTTGTGTCATGGATCACGATCCATCGGCACACGCTGAAGTACTTGCACTTAAGTCGGCAGCCAAGGCAATTCAGAACTTTCGGCTGGATGGTGCAACACTCTATGTCACTCTCGAACCTTGCCTGATGTGTTGCGGTGCGTTGTTACAAGCGCGCATTGCCAGATTAGTATTCGGTGCTCGCGAGCCGCGTACCGGCGGCGTTTGTAGTATTCATGAATCCTTGAGTTTGCCGGGAGTGGAACCACATATCGCAGTGACCGAAGGCGTGTATGCCAAGGAGGCATCTGACTTGTTGCGCGTTTTCTTCAAACGGCTCCGATGACTCTTTGCCCCGTATCGTTGATGCGGGAAGCGTGAATGGGACTTTATCCTCAACGCACTAAATCCATGATTTATTGTTCAATTACTAACTAAATGTGATCTATTTTGTATCGTATTGTCAAATACCTGCAAAAAAAGCATAGGAATGGCTTTGTTTAGTACTGGCAGTACATTTGTTCTCGTCGTACATTAGTGTTGTTGCAATTTCAGCAGCTATCCAGATTCTCTCGGAGGAATACTTTATATGCGTATGCAAAAAAATGCGATCGCGCTCACCATGGCCGCTCTCTGCGGTGGTGTATCGCTGGCCGCTAGTGCCGAAACACTAACAATTGCTACCGTTAACAACGGTGACATGATTCGTATGCAAGGTCTTACACAAGACTTTACAGATAAAACTGGCCACACAGTAGAGTGGGTCACTCTAGAAGAAAATGTTCTTCGTTCACGTGTAACGACAGATATCACCACTAAAGGTGGCGCTTTCGACATCATGACAATTGGTATGTATGAAACACCCATTTGGGGCAAGAACGGTTGGCTCGTCCCTATGGATGATTTATCTGCTGAATATGATGTAGACGATATTCTGCCTGCTATGAGCGGTGGTCTGTCTTACGATGGCACTATGTACGCTGCACCATTCTACGGTGAGTCATCAATGATCATGTATCGTGCTGACCTCATGGCAGATGCTGGCCTTGAAATGCCTACCGCTCCATCTTGGTCTTTCATTGCTAAGGCTGCACGTGCAATGACTGATCGGGACAACGAAATCAACGGTATTTGCCTTCGTGGCAAAGCGGGTTGGGGTGAGGGCGGCGCTTTCATCACTGCTATGTCTAACTCATTCGGTGCACGTTGGTTTGATGAAAACTGGGACGCACAATTCGATACTCGTGAATGGTCTGATACTTTGAACTTCTACGTCAACATGATGAACGATGCAGGACCTCCAGGATTCGCAACTAACGGTTTTAACGAAAACCTGTCGTTGTTCCAACAAGGTAAATGTGGCATGTGGATAGACGCAACAGTTGCAGCTTCATTCGTAACAAACCCAGCTGACTCAACTGTTGCTGACAAGGTTGGCTTTGCGCTAGCTCCAGACAATGGCATGGGCGTACGCTCCAACTGGTTATGGGCTTGGGCACTAGCAATTCCTGCTGGAACTCAGAAAGAAGCTGCCGCTAAGCAATTCATCGAATGGGCTACAGGTACTAGCTACATTGAGCTTGTTGCTGCGAAAGAAGGCTGGGCGAATGTACCTCCTGGCGCGCGTAAGTCACTGTACGAGAATGCAAACTACAAGGACATCCCTTTTGCACAAATGACTTTGGATTCGATTCTTTCAGCTGATCCTAGCAACTCCACAGTTGATCCAAGCCCGTACGTTGGTATTCAGTTCGCGGCAATTCCTGAATTCGCTGGAATTGCAACTGAAGTGAGCCAAGAGTTCTCGGCAGCTTACGCAGGTCAGCAAACTATTGCTGAAGCTCTTGCTAAAGCTCAAGATATTACTAACGAAGCTATGGAAGCGGCTGGCTACCGATAGGCTGTAATTTAGCTTAACTAGCCTCAAGTGCGAGTCGTCCAGCAGACGACTCGTCCCTTAGTACCCAATATGCTTTGAGTTGGTTCTGCAGTCGGAATTTGCATAAGATATCTTTAATATAGATATCTTCCAGACACGGGCCGCTTTTGTTCTCCTTATAGACTGCATGGTTTCAAACCCAGGAGCTAGTTGTGGCAACTCAACATTCCAGAAGTGCTGCGCGCTTTATGCTAGCACCCGCTGTAATCCTTCTACTTGGTTGGATGCTCGTCCCTCTAACAATGACCCTGTGGTTTTCGTTTAGAAAATACCTTCCACTTCGCGGTGGTGACTTGGGTTGGGTAGGCTTCGACAACTACGTCAGGTTCGTCAGCTCAAGCTCTTTCTGGCCAAGTGTACTAACCACATTAATCATTGTGGGTGGTGTGCTTGTTATCACCCTGGTCCTTGGCACTCTGCTGGCTCTTCTGCTTGACCAACCGATGTGGGGCCAAGGCATTGTCCGTATTCTTGTCATCGCGCCGTTTTTCGTTATGCCAACAGTATCGGCGTTGGTTTGGAAGAATATTTTCATGGACCCGACGAATGGTCTATTTGCCCACCTTTGGAAATTCTTTGGGGCAACTCCGGTTGTCTGGATGTCTCAAGCCTCCATTGAATCTATAATCCTTATCGTCAGCTGGCAATGGTTGCCATTTGCCACACTCATTCTACTTACCGCGGTTCAATCTCTGGACAGCGAGCAACTCGAGGCGTCTGAAATTGATGGCGCAGGCGTACTGCAGCGGTTCGGTTACATCATCATGCCGCACTTGGCTCGCGCGCTTACTATCGTAATTTTGATCCAAACTATTTTCCTTCTAGCGATCTTCGCAGAGATATTCGTGACAACGGGTGGGGCGTTTGGCACTAAAACGCTGTCTTATCTTGTCTTTCAACGCGTATTGGAGAGCCAGAATATCGGCTTGGGATCTGCAGGCGGAATATACGCCGTCATCCTTGCCAATATTCTCGCGATCTTCCTGATGCGTATCGTCGGCAAGAATCTGGACTCTTAGGGGGAATCTGAAAATGGCTAGGTCAGTTACAAACAACCGTAAGATCATCAACACAGTAGCCGCATGGTGCTGTGGTCTACTCATATTTTTCCCAATCCTGTGGACCGTGATTACCAGTTTTAAGACAGAGGCGCAGGCGATTAGCAACCCTCCGGTTTTCCTGTTCTTTGATTGGACAATGCAAAACTACTCGGTAGTTATGGAGCGTTCAAATTACGCTCGCTTCTTAGTAAATTCGATCTTTATTGCTGGCGGCTCTACACTGCTCGGTATTCTTGTAGGCGTTCCCGCTGCCTGGTCGATGGCCTTCGTGCCATCCAAGAAGACAAAAGACATTCTCTTATGGATGCTCTCCACCAAGATGCTACCGGCCGTAGGGGTGCTCTACCCAATCTACCTTCTGTTCATCAAATTGGGATTGCTCGATAGTAGAGTGGGCCTGATGATTGTGTTGATGTTGATCAACCTACCGATCATTATCTGGATGCTCTACACGTATTTTAAAGAGATTCCGGTGGACATCCTTGAAGCCGCACGGATGGATGGCGCCTCGCTTAAATCTGAAATTATATATGTTCTAACTCCGATGGCCCTGCCGGGTATTGCCTCCACCATGCTTCTCAACTTTATCCTTGCATGGAACGAAGCATTCTGGACATTAAATCTGACGGCTGCTAAGGCTGCACCTTTGACAGCATTCATCGCCAGCTATTCCAGTCCGGAAGGGTTGTTCTACGCGAAGTTGTCCGCCGCTTCGACGATGGCGATTGCGCCTGTCCTCATTCTTGGTTGGTTTAGCCAGAAGCAACTTGTGCGCGGACTCACTTTTGGAGCAGTTAAATGATTGTAGGGATAAAGGTGATACAAAATGGGTAGCATTACTCTCAAGAAAGTGACTAAAAGCTTCGGTGATGTCGAAGTTATTCAGCCAATTAATCTTCAGATCGACGACGGTGAATTCGTAGTGTTTGTCGGGCCATCGGGTTGTGGTAAATCCACTCTGCTACGCTTGATCGCGGGTTTGGAAGATGTAACCAGCGGCAATATTGAAATTAACGGTAAAGATGCCACTGCCATTCCGCCTGCCAAACGAGGGCTTGCTATGG
>JBLHWG010000308.1:0-6330 GCA_047629055.1 Halioglobus sp. | reverse complement strand
GGCCAGCAGCGATTCACACGGTATAAAACGTGCACCGCTTCTGCTCTATCCAGTGTTGCTAGTGAGAGTGCCCGAAAAATTACAGTATGAAATTCGGCTTAACGGTGATATACCAGAGTTCAACCAGGTCTTAAGTGATCATGCCAAGCACTTATTCGGAGTCGACATACCAGGCTTTGAAGAAGACGAACCACTCAGCGATTTTCTAGCGCATGTTGCTGAATCCATTAAAGAATCAAGCACACTAGAGCTCGAGTTCAACATTGCCGTAGGCACGGCCTCTCTGATACGTGGAGAACTATCAGGTAATCACTCACTGAAGATGCCACATTTTCCCGTGCACTTCAGCGTGCCGTTAGCGATGAGTATCGTCAGCAACAAAAGCCTGTATCAACTCAATTCTGTCCTACAGCTGATCCCTGGCTACTCGGATTCAACACCGTTCACTGGAACTACCGGCCACCCACATTCCAATAAGGAAAGTATCGTGGGACTGCGTAAATTTTCTGCACGCTTGGCTGCCGAAGGATTGGATCATGTCGAGTTTCGACATCTTCCAGCCATGCCCGGGAAAATTGTAAGCTGGGTGAGTTCTGTCGAAACCGGTTTGAAATCCAAGGCAATCAATGAAGTTTTACAAGCACCAGAATTAAGCACTCGAGAACTGATCAGACTGGCCAGTATTATCGAGTTAATAGACAAGGCTCCAACTTCATTAGATCAGATTGGTCATTCTGATCTGTGTTATGTCAATACTTCCCTGCTGCTAAGACGTGCACAACATCAGGCAAAATTGATTGAAGATGAATTAGGCGCCCTGCAAGAACATTTCGTTTTGGACAAGGTACCTGCAAAATCTCAACTGCTTAGTCTCGTCGCAGAATTAGGCGGCACGCTACGCACGGACATTGATTATATCGACGAGGACTATTTCAACGCTCGTCGGCAATTCATGGAGTTTAGCATTGAAAAAACCAGCCATTTAACGGCCGATCATCGTCGGATGCTGTCACAGCTCGTCAAGGTTCTTCGATTTCGCGAATTATTTGTCAACAATACCGAATATCGCACAGCCTTGGGACCTGGCTACAAAGGCTTGCGTACCAATTGGAGTGTATTAATAAAAGCCAGCGAGTATTCACGCGAATTGGCTGAAGTGATTGAGTCAGAGGCAATCGCCGCCAAAATAGTGGGCAATTGGCAGTCTTTTCGAAGCACTTACGGTGTCGAACTGGAACAATTACGATCTGCTGCAGATGCGTGCCGACGCCTACTAGGATCAGTGGGCACGCATTGGCAAAAAAAGCCAGTACGAGCCTTGTTGGCACATGCTAACTCTGTCGCTGGAAAACTCAATGACTGGGGAGATAGCTATGCCCTGACAGACGTTTACGCAGAAAAAACTCCAGCCATGGTGTTATCCAGCTTTTCAGGGAAATCGCGTGAAGATGTGGTGATAGAAGCCCAAGTAGACGATGCACGCACGCGCATTGAACAACAACTCGAATCCGCTGAAATTAGCCACGAACAGATTGCCGATACGCTGGCCTGGTTACTGGCTGCTGGAAATAAAGTCGGCGAAAACAGTCAGGAGATTGATGCCATTGTTGAGCATCTGCAAATTACCTGACTAAGAAGACAATTGTCCCGTGAAAGGATTCATATAAAGCGTGTCGTGCGACTCAACACCTTCCTCAATAATACAATCCGATTTGGGTTGAGCAACACATAACAAAATGTATCCTGCCTGAGACTGTCGTTTGTTGAGCGCGCTGGCACCGGGCTGACGGACTTTGCCTTCTACCAACTTTGCAGCACAGGTAATACAACCCCCATAATCGCAGCCTATTGGTAATTGTACGCCAGCTTTCAAAGCTGCCTTATAGATAGGCTCATCTGCAGCAACATTCAGCGTCACACCGCTATTACGCAGCTGTACTTTGAAAACATCCGACATTCCCTAAATTCCCAGATTCAGATTAGGCTTCCAGAATGGACGGAACAGTTCTATTTTGGGGCAACGATCCATAACCACGCGTAGACCGGCACTTTCTGCAAGTGCAGCTGCCTCGTCACTGTAAACACCTATCTGACTCCACAAAACAGAGGCACCCACATCAATGGCTTCCTGCGCAATACCGGGCAATGCATCTGAGGCTCGGAAGACTTCCACCATATCAATGGGCTGATCAATATCGGCCAACGATGCAACGACTTTCAAGCCCCGAATGTCCTTACCCGCATGGCGTGGGTTTACCGGAATCATATTATAGCCCTGCTCGTGTAAAACACGCAATACGCCATAGCTGAATTTGGTGGCATCAGGGCTGGCCCCCACCATGGCGATGGTTTTGACATCCGACAGGATGCTAGCTAGGTATTCAGCTTGATATTCTTCTTTATGATTCATTGGGTTTATAACCAGATATCGGACGTGCAATCGCCACCGGGGTAACGAGTTTCATGACACCGTGAAGGCCCATTGGGTTCATTCCCAAAGTTGACAACAAAGTCCTTGTTGATTTCCATCCCGCCGTTGTCAGGATCACAATCGACCATAAGCATGACCCCACCCTTGTGGCGTATCTCAGGGTAGAACTGATTGTCCCAAGTAGAAAAAAGCGATGTCGTAACAAACAAACGCTTGCCATCAAGGCTCAGCTGAATCATTTGTGGCCCACCTGCGACTTCCACGCCATTAACAACCGGCGCTTTCTTCAATAAGCCGCCCATCCACACCTGCCCGGTCATAACAGGATTATGCGGATCAGTAATGTCGTATTGACGAATATCACCGTGTAGCCAATTACAAAAATACAAATACTTATCATCCATGGAAATAAGAATGACGGTGATAAGTCCGGGTAATGGTATTGGCCAATCAGGGTGTTTTTCGTTTTCTACATCAATGATCTTGTTAACGATCCATTTCTGATCTTTTTTGTACCAGTGAATGATATTTGAAGACATGGCAGCACCGACGAAGCCATGGCTTGAATCCGGATCGTGGTGGAAGCGAACCTCTAGTGGGACCAGTCCGTCCTCACCCAGATACACCGTATCTACTACGCTCTTTTTTTCAAAATCCCAGAAATGAATTTCACGCCCGTATTTCAGCATGCCGACTTCTTCTAAGTCAAAGCCTGGCATAAAGGTATTCGGTGCAGCCCACTCGGTGGACACCATGACGTTATGTCGTGGTTGATACCAGAAGTCATAGTTAAACTTCATGCCGCCCAAATCATTTTCCCAACGACCGACTATCTCGAAGTCTTTGTTCAAATGCAAAAAACCACCCGGTGCATTGCCCTTTGCATCCCCCAGCATGGAGATGATGATATCGGAGCCTAGGCAGTGCACAGTATGTGGTGCAGACAAGTCTGTTTTTTGTTTGATTTCCTCACCAGAGATCACTTTATGCACCGTGGGATTACGAGGGTCAGTCGCGCAATCAACGATGTGCAAGTTGGAGCTTCTAACACCCGGCACAATCAGGTATTTGCGTTCCATTTCCCCGTCTTGAAAACAGGACGAGCACGCGTTCCACCCCATGTGATGCAGCTCATCACCGATACCAGGCATTTCGCAACGACTGATCACTTGGGAGTACGTAGGGCTATCGGGATCTGCATCAATGGTTGCCAGATAGTCTGGCTTTTGTATGCCGGTGCCAACGTAAATGGCAATGGTATACAGCAGCTTCTCTCGCGGCGCCTTCATCGCGTCAGCTGGGGATGCATACCCGGGTCCGCAACAAGATTTAGTGGACACAATGATCTCCTAGCAAAAAGTAAGACACAACACGACAGCATACCGTAGCTGCTGTGTTGCTAATAGTCTAATGCGGATATACGGACTATAACCAGAGTCATCATTGTAGAGGCCGCAGCCTCGCAAAATTATGTCGTAGGGATAATGAAATCTGGTCGTATACCGCTGTTGATAATTTCCTGTTCCACATTAGCGCCTTTTAACAAACCATGATCGGTTATCAGGATTGTCTTCCAACCTGCCTGCGCACCACCGAGGATATCGGTGTGTAAGGTGTCACCCACCATAGCAATACGATGCGCTGGAAGATCATCTGGCAGTGTTTGTCGAACCAGCTCAAAGGCATTATCAAACGGCTTACCAAATAATTCAGCGTCCAATCCATGCTCATCTACCAGCATATGGGTAAACCAACCTGGCTCCATGGAAAACGCGCCTACCTGCGGTGCAACAAGATCAGGATTACCAACCAATAATGGTCGCGCTTTGTGTTGCAATGCCTCGGTAAGCAAAGCTTGTCTATGCTCTGACCATTCTCCAACACCCAATAACACGAAACCATCACAGCTGGCGTAATCATCCGGATCATCCTGAAGCAAAACGGCAGTACCCGCTAGCGTGTTGAGCTCAGAGCCTTCCAACGCTGCAAATCCCCATCGCATATCCGGATGGTTTTTTAGCGCAACCGCCAGTGCATCACGACTAGAAATTACTTCTGACGCGTAAAACTCCATGCCCCATTTTCGATATTTCTCACGAGTACGAGTCGCAGGATAGGATGCCCCATTGGTTAAAACCCGAAGCAATTTACCTTGCTCACGAAGCCAATTAATTCGATCAACCGCACCAGGTACAGGATCGATGCCCACGTTTAGCACACCAAAACCATCGAGAACAAAACAATCTATCTCGTTACACAGGTCAGCTAAGTTAGCTCGGAGTATGGATTCTTTCGGAAAACTGGCGGCAGGTAAACGCTCTCTGATTTCCCGGTATCGGGCCAGTGCTTGAACGGCATTGGGTGGCTTAAGAGTATTCATTTAGTTAACCCACACTCTTGCATTTTCAAACATACGTAACCACGGTCCCTTGTCACCCCATTCAGGCGGCGCCCAAGAGTTGGTGACTGTTCTGAACACCCGTTCAGGGTGCGGCATCATGATAGTTACACGACCGTCTGTGTTGCATAGGCCGGTGATACCAAAGGCTGACCCATTGGGGTTCAAGGGATAGTCTTCAGTCATGTCGCCTTCGTTATCCACGTAGCCCATGGCAACCGGAGACGCTTTAGCCTGCTCCACGGAATCGAATACTGCACGGCCCTCGCCATGAGCAACCGCCACTGGCAATCGTGAACCCACCATGTCGGTAAAAAACAGCGAAAGGGATTCGTAAATTTCTACAGTGGCAACACGAGCTTCGAATTGCTCAGACTGATTGCGGTGGAATGCCGGCCAACTTTGAGCACCTGGAATCAGTGTTTTTATTTGCGAGAGCATCTGACAACCGTTACAAACGCCCAGAGTAAATGTGTCGTCTCGCGTAAAAAATGCACGAAACATGTCGGAGATTTTATCGCTATATGCAATAGAATTAGCCCAACCACCACCCGCTCCCAACACATCACCGAATGAAAAACCACCACAAGCAACCAAGCCTTTAAAATCTGCCAGATCATGACGGCCTTCAAACAGGTCACTCATATGAACGTCAACTGCCGTAAAGGCAGCCTTGTCAAAAGCAGCTGCCATTTCGAAGTGGCCATTTACGCCCTGCTCTCGAAGAATGGCCACCAGTGGCCGAGACGTTAGAATCTGTGGCGCAAATTCAATAAGAGAGCTTCGTGGATCAAACGTAAGCCGCGGTGAAATACCCGGATCGTCGCTTCGACTAATTTGGTCCATCTCTTGATCAGCGCAATCAGGATTATCGCGTAACCGTTGCATCTGATAACTGGTTTGCCACCAGGTTTTACGAAGTTCCGCTACCCGTTTACTCAGAATTAATTCTGACGCTTGCCAGATTTCAACATCAGGAGTGTCGTTAAGAGATCCTATTAAATGCACAACATCACCTAAGCCAAATGACTCCAATACCGCCAACACTTCAGCGTATTGATTGGAACGAATTTGCATCACACCGCCTAGCTCCTCATTGAACAATGTGGCAATCGCATTGCCCGGCAAACTACTAAGGTTTATTTTGACACCCACGTTACCGGCAAACGCCATTTCAGCGAGAGTAGTGAACAGACCACCGTCCGAGCGATCATGCCAAGCCAGTATATTGTTTGTATCAATCAAAGATTGCACAGCGTTGAACATGTCTTTAAGCAGCGCAGGGTCATCAACATCAGGAACCGTACTACCTATACGATCGTGCACTTGTGCTAATGCTGAACCGCCCAAGCGATTTTGACCCGCACCCAAATCAATAAACAATAGATCAGTATCACCACAATCACGTCGTAATTCTGGTGTTAATGTTTTACGCACATCGCAAACTGCAGCGAAGGCCGTTACCACCAATGACACGGGGGACACGACTTGCTTTTCGCCC
>JBLHWG010000307.1:0-6370 GCA_047629055.1 Halioglobus sp. | reverse complement strand
GTCTTCAGCAGTCGCCTCGGCTAAATTCGTCCCCACCTGCACGCATTCAAATCGCGCATTCCAGGCTCCAAACTGCACATGGACCTTGCCAGCGTTAATTAAAATTGTGGCTTTCTCATCTACTCCAGCGACGCGGTAACGAAAATCGTTAAGTTTTGTCACTGATATGCCGCCCGTCGGAAAATCAGCCACAGTCTCTGCAGTGACTTGCCAATGAGTTTGCCGCGAGGCATCGCTCGCTTGCAAAACTTTTAGCGTGTGCACTTCATCGTCAATACGTATCGGTACATTGCGCTCAACGCCCCCCCAGAGCTGCCAGCTGCCGATAGATTCAGCCACTGCCTGCCTGCAAGACTCATTAGTGACGGAGCTGCCTGGACTAGCCAATTCAATACACGCTAACGCCAATAGCTCGCACTTGTATTCCGATGCAACTAGTAATTCAAAGTGAGTATCAATAAAAGAGGTGTCGAACTTACCTCGTAGAATCTGATCATGACTGACAAGTCGCCATAGGAATTGCCGATTCGTCTGTGCTCCCAACACTGTTGAGCAGGCCAACTGCAATGCCAATTGATTAAACGCTGAGACCCGATCACCCGCATGCGTTATTAGTTTGGCCAGCAGTGGATCGTAAAACGGCAAAATCTCATCGCCTTCTACTACGCCGGTATCAACACGCCCAACGCTTGACAAGTAAAAGCGTTGTAACTGGCCAGTGGCTGGAAGAAATCCTGCTTCTGGGTCCTCAGCATATAATCTTGCCTCAACGGCGTGCCCATTAATGGAAAGTTGATTCTGCGCTAGAGGCAAAGACTCACCCGACGCTATGCGCAATTGCCAATCCACCAAATCGACGCCGGTTATAGCCTCTGTCACTGGATGCTCCACCTGCAACCTTGTGTTCATTTCCATGAACCAGAATCCATCAACGTTAAGACCCTGACTTCCATCAACAATGAACTCGATGGTGCCTGCACCCACGTAGTTAATAGCTTTTGCTGCGGTCACAGCAGCTTGTGTCATGGCGGCCCTGACAGCATCAGTCATCCCCGGTGCCGGCGCCTCTTCAATGACTTTCTGGTGGCGTCGTTGTAACGAGCAATCTCGTTCGAAAAGATGAACGACATTTCCGTGTGTATCGCCGAATACTTGCACCTCTATGTGTCTTGGCTCAGTAACGAATTTTTCAATTAGCACGTGTGAGTCGCCGAAACTGGCGGAAGCTTCTCGCTGAGCCGATTTTAAGGACGCATCAAAATCTTCGGCGGCACTGACTAAGCGCATACCCTTGCCTCCACCACCAGAACGCGCCTTGATCAACACTGGGTAGCCAATTTCGCTAGCTTGAGATTTCAAAAATTCTGCGCCCTGTTGCTCACCATGGTAGCCAGGAACAACAGGCACACCAGCGGCTTCCATCAAGCGCTTTGCTGCATCCTTACGTCCCATTGCACGCATAGCTTCCGCAGACGGCCCGACGAACTGAATGCCGTTGGCATTACATGCATCAACAAAGTCCGGATTCTCGGACAGGAATCCATAACCCGGATGGATAGCATCTGCGGATGTTCGCTTTGCCGCATCAATCAAAGCATCGATAGAGAGGTAACTATCAGAAGCAAGTGCAGGTCCGATGCACACGGCGGTATCAGCCAATTGAACGTGTTGCGCCTGCTCATCGGCGCTTGAATACACCGCTATGGTTCTCAAACCATGCTGTTTCGCTGTACGGATAATTCTGCAGGCGATCTCACCCCTATTGGCTATAAGCAAAGATTTCATCAGCCTTACATCCTGAACACGCCAAAGCGTGTTTCCGGTATCGGAGCGTTGAGGCTGACGGACAAGCTCAATGCCAGCACGTCACGGGTTTTCCTTGGATCAATAACACCGTCATCCCATAATCGGGAAGAGGCATACAACGGTCTGGACTGCGCATCGAATTGCTCAACGAACGGTTGTCTGAATGCTTCTCGTTCGGCTTCACCAAACGGCAAACCTTGTCGTTTAATACCAGCGGCTCTTACGGAAGCTAATACGTCATCAGCTTGCTCACCCCCCCTTACGGAAATTCTAGCATTTGGCCACATCCACAAAAACCTAGGGTCAAAAGCTCTACCGCACATACCGTAATTACCGGCGCCATAGGAGCCACCAAGAATCACGGTAATTTTGGGCACTGCGGCGTTACTTACTGCCATTACAAGCTTGGCACCGTGCTTCGCTATACCACCTGCCTCGGCGGCTTGCCCAACCATAAAGCCTGTTATGTTTTGAAGGAAAATCAGCGGAATTTTTCGCTGACAACAAAGCTCAACAAAATGCGCGCCCTTAACGGCGCTCTCAGAAAATAGCACGCCATTGTTTGCAATGATTCCCACTGGCATGCCGTGAATATGAGCAAAGCCGGTGACTAGCGTCGCGCCATACAGTGGCTTGAATTCATCAAATTCAGAACCATCAACCACACGAGCAATTACTTCATGCACATCGAAAGACTTACGCGCATCGACCGGGATAATACCTAGCAATTCTTCAGCGTCAAACAATGGCGCTGTCGTTGAGCGCAATAATACAGTGTCAGGTTTTTGCTTATTCAGTGTGGCAATACAATCTCTGGCCAAGGAAATCGCATGCGCATCATCTTCAGCTAGATGATCAGCAACGCCTGATAAGCGTGTATGAGTATCGCCCCCGCCCAATACTTCTGCAGTAACCTCTTCGCCAGTGGCCGCCTTGACCAAAGGTGGGCCTGCTAAAAATATCGTGCCTTGTTCGCGCACAATTATAGTTTGATCTGACATCGCGGGTACATAAGCACCACCAGCAGTACACGAGCCCATAACCACTGCAATTTGTGCAATACCTTTTGCAGACATTGAGGCTTGATTAAAAAAGATGCGGCCAAAGTGTTCACGATCAGGAAAGACTTCATCCTGATTAGGAAGGTTTGCTCCACCACTGTCCACTAAGTAAATACAAGGCAGGTTGTTTTGCTCTGCGATGGCTTGTGCCCGTAAATGCTTTTTAACCGTAAGAGGGTAGTAGGTACCGCCTTTGACCGTCGCGTCATTGCAAATAATCATGCAATCGATACCACAAACCTGAGCCACCCCAGTGACCACACCCGCACTGGGCACTTCATTGTCGTAGTGCTGCCAGGCTGCGAACAATCCTATTTCAAGAAATGCGGTTCCTGGGTCAATCAAGCGCGCAATACGTTCTCTGGGCAATAGTTTACCGCGCGATTTATGACGCTCTCTCGTACGTTCATTCCCGCCCAGAGAAATTTCACCAGCAGTCGTCTCAACTTTCTCAACGCTGGCAAGAAGGGCCTGTCGATTGGCTGCGTAATCGTCGCTATTGCGACTTAACACTGAGCTTAGTTTCACGAGGTTTCTGAAAACAGTTCGCGGCCAATCAGCATGCGCCGAATTTCACTGGTACCGGCGCCTATCTCGTAGAGCTTGGCATCGCGCAGCAACCGGCCTGTCGGGTAGTCGTTTATATAGCCATTGCCACCCAAAGCCTGTATTGCCTCTAATGCACACCAAGTGGCTTTCTCTGCTGCGTACAGAATACAACCTGCAGAGTCTTTGCGAGTAGTCTCTCCTCGGTCACAGGCAGCCGCCACTGCATACACATAAGCGCGGCACGCCGTCGTTGTGGAATACATGTCAGCCAATTTGCCCTGCATTAACTGGAATTCACCAATGGCTTGTCCAAACTGTTTCCGCTCATGCACATACGGCATGACCACATCCAGGCAAGCTGCCATTATCCCAACAGGGCCTGCTGCTAACACGACACGCTCGTAATCGAGTCCAGACATCAGGACGTTTACACCTCTACCTTCGCCACCCAGAACATTAGCAGCAGGTACTCTGCACTCGTTGAATACCAGCTCGCAGGTATTCGAGCCGCGCATGCCCAGCTTGTCGAGTTTTGGAGAGGTACTATACCCTTCCATGTCTCGCTCAATGATAAAAGCGGTAATACCACGAGAGCTAGCGGTAGGATCTGTTTTGGCGTAGACCACTAAAGTGGTGGCATCCGGGCCGTTGGTTATCCACATCTTAGTGCCGCTCAAGATGTAATCCTCACCATCTTTTACAGCTTGAAGTTTCATGGACACGACATCAGAACCCGAACCATGCTCGGACATCGCCAACGAACCTACATGTCTACCGGCAATCAAATCGGGTAAGTATTTTGCTTTTTGCGCAGCATTGCCGTTTCGACGAATTTGATTAATGCACAAATTAGAATGGGCACCATAAGACAATGCTACTGACGCACTGGCTCGACTGATCTCCTCTATGGCGACGCAGTGTGCCAAATAGCCCAACCCCAAGCCTCCTTCATCCTCAGGCACGGTAATACCATGCAGTCCAAGATCACCCATTGATTCCCATAAATCCATGGGAAATTCATTGTTGCGATCGATTTCAGCAGCACGAGGCGCTATTTCATCCCGTGCATATCGTGCGACTGTGTCGCGCAAGGCTTCAATGTCTTCACCTAATGAAAATCGCATACCCGAATTGAACATACTGCCAGAACCTATAGTGGGTTGAATTCAGGCTGCCTTTTGTCCAACGGCAGCCGCTACTTTGTTCAGTGATTCTAGCGCAGCAACGCGTGTAACATCAGCTAGCTTCATTGCTTCGTGCTTGACCACGCCGTAGCCACGTATCTGCGACGGTACTTCCAATAATTCTTTAGCACCACTGTGCGTTGCAGCTGAGAGCTTATCCAATACGACTCTGACATCGTTTTCGTAACGCACGATCCACTCACGTTCACGTTTTCGTTCAGCTGAATAACCGAATACGTCGAGCGCAGTTCCTCGCAGCTTCCTGCCGTGCTGCAGAATTTTGAAAAGCGATAGAATGCCAGCGCCGAAGGTGCGTTTTTTCGGCCTGCCATCTGCACCAACCCGGCTCAGAATTGGCGGTGCCAAATGTAATTTAATGGCAAAGTCACCCTCAAAGGTATCGCGAAGTTGCTGATGAAATTCCGGAGTTGAATAGAGCCTAGCGACCTCGTATTCATCTTTGTACGCCAACAGCCGAGAATACTCGGTAGCAACAACGCGAGCCAGGGAATCGTCTAGTCCGAGATCCTTGCATCGTGCGGACACTGAGCTTACGAGACGTTGATATCGAGTTGCCAACTTCGCATTTTGATATTTTGTCAGGTGCAAACTTCGATGGGTGACAAGCCCATCCAGTGAGTCAAGATTCAAAGGTTCAGTTACAACAGATTCAGCTATTGAAGACTGAGATGCGTCTACCGCCTTTGTAGGGTTTGATGCAAAGTTTTCAGGTTGTAACCGAAGTTTTCTACCCCAATGAAATGCTTGTCGATTAGCCTCGACTGCCACCCCATTAAGCTCAACTGCCGATAACAATGCATCAAGACTTAACGGAACCAAGCCGCTCTGCCACGCATAGCCCAACATCATGATGTTCGTTGCGATGGTGTCACCAACAATGTCTTTAGCAACCTTACCAAAGGGCTGAAAATGCGACGCATTCTTCGATACCTTAGCTATCCGCGCTTCAACAGCGCTGTATTTGAAATCAATATCGCGATGATGTACAAAGCTTGCAACCGGCGCCGTTGTTGTATTGACTATCGACTCTGTGCGGTTCGAATCACACAATACTGAACCATCCGCAGACGCTGCTACCACGGCATCAGCAGCAATCAATAAATCTGCACTTCCCACAACGATATGCGGGCTACTGATCATTGAGGGTGTTTTGGCCAAACGCACGTGACTCAGAACTGCCCCACCCTTTTGTGCAAGACCAGCAACATCCAGAATCATAGAGGCATTTCCATCGATGTGTGCGGCCATTCCGATCAAGGCACCGATAGTGAGAACACCCGTGCCACCGACACCGGTTATGGCAATGTTCCATGAGGTGTCACCCAACACAGGAATGGTGGGCATTGGCAATTGTTCGCTTGTGACTTCTATTGTTGGTTTTTCAGGTTTTCGTAACGCTCCTCCTTCTATCGTTACGAATGAGGGACAGAAGCCTTGGATGCAAGAAAAATCTTTATTACACGTGGATTGATTGATTTGCCTTTTGCGGCCAAACGCTGTGTCTAGCGGCTCAATCGATACGCAGTTGGATTGAATAGAGCAATCACCACAGCCCTCGCAGACCGCACTGTTAATGATGACCCGCTTCGCAGGGTCAGGAATAAGTCCGCGTTTTCGTCGCCTGCGTTTTTCCGCTGCGCACGTTTGCGCGTAAACAATGGCATTGCAACCACTGAGCTCACGAAGTTTGCGTTGAACCGTTTCAAGGTTCTCACGATGCTCTATCAGGGTTCCGGGGGGTAGGTCATT
>JBLHWG010000306.1:0-6377 GCA_047629055.1 Halioglobus sp. | reverse complement strand
CAACATCGGTTGACCGACAACCGTTGCTTCCAACTGTTCTCTTAACTGATTTACCTGAACTAGTACGCTCACTAATTTGTTACCGTTATTGTTATTGATCCCACCGCGATATTATCGGTGGTTTCTGTTGCGACGAGGGTAACTGTGCCTGTTGCCGTAAATCGTAAACTCGGTGTAGCGGTGCCGTTACCATCAATGACAAAAGGCGTAGTTACGCTAGATGTAGAGTTCTGTATCTGAAAATCAACAGTACTAGTAACATCGTTGTCTGCATCGTACGTAGAGCCAGTGGATGCAAGAATAGGTATCGAGGCCAGATTAGCTACACGGCTTAACGATATTTGGTCTCCGGTAATCACCAGAGTGCCAATTTTGAAGGCAAGCGTTGTGGAAGTACCGGATGCAACGACGTCAACTAGAGCACGAAACGTCTCAGCACCACACGCCGCTTCTATAATATTATCGTCACCCACAGCAAGGCCCGTAAGCAGCCCTTTTGAACCACGGACATTGCTTATGCTCAGATTGTTAGTACCCGTGACGACTGACCAGTCGACGTTGTCAGTTACAAGCACGTCCCGATTTGGTACGACAGTTTCAATGGTGCTAGCAGAATAGTTACCGACAGCGGTCAAGCTACTTACAGCATCGATGTCGAGGGAGACCCGTAGAGGGCGTATTTGGATAGTCTGCAAATTGTCAGCTACGATGAGCGGCTGATCCAAACTCAGTCCGTCGGGCGTTGTGGCGGTTAAGGTTAATTGATCCATAGCAGTCATTGCATTGAGTTTGGTTGACGTGCCACTGCTTTCAAAAAGATGCGCATTTGTCGGATCGCTCACCACCCATGAGACGTTATCCAGATTACGGTTGGTATCGTCACTAAATGTCCCGGTAGCAAAATAGGCTTGTGGAAGGCAACGCTCTAATGTCGTGGCACCCGAGATAGCATTGATTCCACTGAGCGTTGCGTCCGAGACCGTTAGCCCGAACCCAACCGAATCGATACCTCCAATGGACACTGACACGTCCACAGCACCATTAGCCAGTGCGCGCAGGAAGCCGTTCTCCGTAATGCTAACGATTGATGGATCACTGACTGCCCATGCGCGATTATTTGCGGCGAGTAAGACCTCAGATTCGGTGCCAGGGTTTCCCAGCACTCCTAATTGCATGCTTTGATTTATGTTGAGAAATATCTCGGGCAAGGTATTGATTGGTGTACTCACCCCAATGCTTTCCAAGTTCAATGTGCGAACCTCTACAGCCTCATAGAAGGGTCGCGAGTCTCCATCGCAGGCACTCAGAACCAAAGTGGCGCCTAATAAGGCTGCAGCTAGTCTAAATATCATGGTGTGTTGACTCGTAAACCGAAGAGTAATGCATCCACCCTCATTGGATCGTCTGCGTTGTAGTGTCGATACTCGAGCGAGAGTAAAACATTGTCCCAGTGTTCAAATCGTTCGAGTATTCCGACGCTAATTCTCATCCCCGTGAAGTCTCCTTCTATGGATGAGCCGCCAAGAGTATTCGTTGCGGCGGCTGTTTGCTTCATAGAATAGTTGACTGCACCAATGACAATAAAGCCTTGAACACGCCGAGTCGGTGGAGATTGCAGCCGGACCGCAATGCCGTAAGCGTTTTCAACTTCAACATCAAATCCGCGCTTTCGATCTGATCCCAGGCCACTATCAGCGAAAATTTCCAGCCCAATACCCCGACGCAAAAACACGCCTGCGCTGACACTTGCAAATTGCGGGTAAAAATCCAGACTTGAGTGACTGACACCAGCCACTGCAAATTGCAGATCCGCGTATAGAGGTCCATCAGCATTGGCAAACGACGAAAAAACTGCCAGTACACATGCTATAAGCCAGCGCACATATCACTCCCGTTTAGTGGATTAGTCGTCATGAACCAAGAAGATAACATTCGTTAGCCAACTTCGTCATGACATGCAATTCAGGTAACGAAACCCGTTCGCCGTAAAGCCTACAGGCTGCAACCTGAAAGGTACTCAGGGGCATTCCACAGCAGCGAAAACAGGCGTCAAAGCTCCTTCTTGAACAAGCACAACACAGCCTTCGCCTTGTACAGGAACAGTAATATTATAGGACATATCTGACGTTGAACTTACTTGCCCCAAACGCAAAACCTCATAAACAATGTGATGATTGGTCAATACCAGATCGCGGTTCTCACCGCCCGTGATACGTGTCTGAGCTGAATCAATGTATTTATAAAGCGTAATGTCGGTGCCTTGCAAATCTTGTAGTCGCTGCTGGTCGCCCGTCACACCAATTTGCAGCACAGTTTGATCAGTTTCGCTGGGTTGCAGCGTGATTTGCAGGGCCGCTGCCTGCCTATGCTTTAAGGCTTTGATGATATGTCGCCGATTGGAGCCAACAGCTGCCGAAATACCGTTAATCACTGCCTGCGGTGTGTACACGCCTGGTCGGCCGGCAAGTCTAGACACGCTGTATTCCCTCTGCCGCATGGAATATTCAGATTTCGAAAACGGATCAACAAAATTACCGCTGCTTCCATGCACCAGTGAATTCCAGTAGTCGACATGAAATTCCAAGGCTATTAGATCCTCATCTTTATCCAAGAGCTCACCCAGAAGATGATCTGCCGCCGGGCAGGATGAGCATCCATGCGATGTAAACAGCTCTATGACTTTTACGGATCCACCAGAGGACTTCTGGGATTTTTCTGAACCGTAGCCAGGATTACTCCAAAGGAGGCCCGCAAGACATAGGGAGAATAAACTTGCCACAAAGGCTGATCGAACTATCAGGACATTCATTGGAATAAGTCTCACGACGTGACTAACACTGTCCGTTGGTTGGCAATTGGCTCTATTTGGTTCCCTCAGGAGCCTTTAATAGATGAGAACGCATCCAGTGCGCGTAGGCGCGTTACTTTCAAATCAACCAAAGGATCAGGGTAGTTTAGTGCTGCTCGCGATGGTGCATCAAGCTCCCAGGGTTTATGGACAAATTTTTCGGGGACAAATCTCAATTCAGGAACCCAGCGGTGGACGTATTCCCCTTGCTTATCGAATTTCTCCCCCTGCAAAACAGGATTAAAGACTCGAAAGTAAGGCGATGCATCCGCACCACTCCCAGCAACCCATTGCCACCCCATGGCATTACTGGCTAAATCTGCATCAACCAGTGTATCTCTAAACCATTGCTCACCTGCTTGCCACGGTATCAGTAGGTTCTTAACCAAATAAGAACCTACGATCATTCGAACGCGATTGTGCATCCAGCCAGTTGCGTATAGCTGGCGCATGCCTGCGTCCACGATTGGAACTCCCGTTTGCCCTCTCTGCCAAGCTTGCAGATGCGCGGCCGTGTTATCCGCCCACTTAAAATGCTCAAAACGAGTATCCAACGGCTTTTCAATGATATGGGGGAAATGATAAATCAGGTTATGAGCAAATTCACGCCAGACAATTTCTTTGGCATACGTCAATTCGCCCGTCGGCAGCAATGACGTGGCGTTGCCACCTAACAATCGATAGAGAATCTGCTTGGGAGTTATTTCACCAAAGTGAAGATGAGGTGACAATGCGGAAGTGCCCTCTACAGCGGGTATGTTTCTAGCGTCATTGTAGTCAGCAACTGCGGTTTTCAAGAAGTTGCGCGTTTTAGCTTGCGCCGCTTTTTCGCCCACCACCCAAGATTCCATGACGCCTTCGTGCCAGTTCCTTGTCGGCAACAGGCAGAGCTGGTCAATTGATAATCGATTTGTAGTTTTTTCGCTCAATTTGTCAAAAGTCTGAATTATTTTTGGTGCACTCAGAGGTTTGATTGAATCAAGGTCGTTATCGATTTGCGCTGAGGCCTTGCGCCAATAGGCTGTAAACACCTTATAAGGGGTGCCGTCCGCTTTTAAATTCCCCCAAGGCTCGTGCAGTAACAAACCATTAAATGTTTTAGGTTTTAGCGATGACAACGCTTGTTTAATGTGTGAATCGCGCTCTATGGTTATTGGATCGTAGCAGCGATTCCAGAATATTCGGCTGGCGCCAGATTCAATGATCAGGGCGTTTAGCACATCCAAACTGGGCCCTTGAGCCGCAAAAAGTTCGGATCCCTTGGCTTGTAGTGATTGTTGCAAAGCTTGCAAACTATGATGCAGCCAGACCCGACTCGCTGCGCCGACTTGGGTGAGCGTCTGCTCACGAGGGTCATCAATAAAAAGGGGGATAATCTGATCGCATTCCCGGCAGGCAGCCGTTAATGCAGGATTATCAGAAAGTCGCAGATCCTGTCGAAACCAGACAATGCCGACGGTGTGCTTTTTAGATTCCATGCTCAAAAAATAACTGTCACAAGCAAGATGAATGTTCGCCTGGAAGAATCGTCATCCCAAAAACGAGCAAGCCCCGCGAGAGCGGGGCTTGTAAGTAAAACCTAGTCTAAAAAAGACCGGTTTTTACATGGCGGACACATTAACTGCCGCTGGACCTTTTTGGCCCTGCTCGATGTCAAAGCTCACTTTCTGACCTTCGTCAAGCGTTTTGTAACCATCGCCAGTGATTGCGGTGTGGTGGACGAATACGTCCTTGCCGCCATCTTCAGGAGCGATAAAACCGAAACCTTTCGCCGCGTCGAACCACTTTACTGTACCAGTACTCAAGATAATACCCTGTATAAAAGAACTACAAACGGACGAGAGCCGGAGTGAAAGCAATCAAATACCTTGTTAAATACTCTGAGCAACTCGTCTCTTACAATAACCATTCACGGAGGATACAATAGCATTCCCGCTTCTAGTCGCTAAAGTAGAAGGCCGTCGATTTGCACCTAAAACCTGTCTACGTAGGCAATATAGGTATATTGCGCAACTTTTACAAGCATCAGGAAACTCGTTATAGCAATAATGTCGTACATTCGAGATACAATTGCGTTCTAACATTCCCACAACCGCGCTCTAATGCGCTTTTGAGCCTGTTTAACATAAACAGTGATCAATCAAACAATTCCAAAAAAAATTAATGAGCAATGTTTTTTCCGCTGGCCAACGCTGGATCAGCGACACTGAATCCGACCTTGGCTTGGGTACCATCCTCGAAGTTGAGCATCGTCAGATTACTGTCGTGTTTCTTTCCACTGGTGAGACTCGTATTTATGCGAAAGAGACCGCCCCACTAACCCGGGTTGCATTTATGGCGGGAGATATCATCGCCAGCCATGAGGGTTGGCAGCTTCGAATCACCCGTGTAGAAGATGATGATGGCTTGTTGACCTACTTCGGACAGCGCGAGGATTCTGGGGAACCGGGCGTTCTCAATGAGGCTGGCCTTGATAACTTTCTTCAGTTTCGCACCCCGCGCGACAGACTCTTTGCAGGACTAATTGATGGGCAGCGCTGGTTTTCGCTAAGACGCAAGGTCTTCGAACACCGGAATATGCTCGCGCAGTCTCCAGTGAAGGGATTAATGGGGGCTCGTGTAGCTGTATTACCTCATCAGATATACATCGCAATTGAAGCTATGAAGCGCCAACACCCCAGAATTCTCCTTGCCGATGAAGTGGGCCTGGGCAAAACCATAGAAGCAGGCATGATCCTCCATGCAGCACTCATCAACAATCAGGTTTCCAGAGTGCTCATTGTTGTTCCCCCTGCCCTCTTGCACCAGTGGCTGGTAGAAATGCTGCGCAAGTTTAACCTGAAGTTTCGCATCATGGATGCGGAACGGTTTGATGAACTCAAAGATACTGCCCCTGATGGTAATCCGTTTCTGGCGGAACAGTTAGTTCTGTGTTCCATGGACACACTCTTAGAAGACGAAGTAGTCGGCGATGCCGCTATGGCTGCGGGCTGGGACATGCTAATCACTGATGAGGCGCACCACTTGGAGTGGGCACCTGGCGAACCCTCCGACGCATATTCACTGATTGAAGAATTGGCCTTGGAAACGCCATCCGTACTTCTGCTTACCGCAACCCCTGAACAACTAGGGCAGTCTGGACATTTCGCACGACTGCGTCTGCTTGATCCAGAACGATTTGGCTCTCTCGAGCAGTACGTGGCCGAAGAAGCAGAATTTGGCTGGATCGCCACCGTTGCAGACAAACTATCAGACGATAAGGCACTGGACGCCGATCAGATAAGTCAGTTACAAACTTTGCTTGGAGAGACTTTCACAGAACAACAAATAACCACCTTAGCCACATCAGAGGTGTTGGCAATGAGCGAGCTAGGTCAACAGATTATCGATAAGCTGGTAGACAGGCATGGCACAGGGCGCTTGATGTTCAGAAACACACGTCGCGCCATTAGTGGTTTTCCAGAGAGAGAACTAAATATTTATGACTTGGATGATGACTCTCTGGAATCAAAAGCCTTGTGGCTTATGC
>JBLHWG010000305.1:0-6413 GCA_047629055.1 Halioglobus sp. | reverse complement strand
ATACCGGGCAAGTAAGGAAAAAGCCTACTCCACAGATTCGAATATTCTGGGAGCAACTCACGAAGCCAAGGATCTAGAGTTTCTTGATCGCGGAATGCATATCGTTGAACCGATCATGGGCGTAAAATTCTGGGACCCTTCTGTCGAAATCAAATCCGAAGAGATCAGCGTCACGTTTGAAGAAGGGATGCCAGTCGCAATCAACGGCAAAAGCTTTGAGTCAGCTGTCGCGTTGTTTAAGGAAGCGAATGCCATTGGTGGGCGCCATGGTTTGGGCATGTGCGATCAGATCGAAAATCGAATTATTGAAGCCAAGAGTCGTGGTATCTACGAAGCTCCAGGCATGGCCTTGTTGCATATTGCATATGAGCGTTTGTTAAACGGCATCCACAACGAAGACACACTAGACAACTACCATATGCTGGGTCGCAGGCTCGGTAAATTGCTTTACCAGGGCCGCTGGTTTGATCCGCAGGCTCTTATGCTGCGAGATACACTTCAGAAGTGGATTGGTCAGAGTGTTGATGGAACAGTGACTCTGGAGCTTCGACGAGGCGATGACTATTCAGTGTTGAATACTGTTAGTGATTCCTTAACTTACTCGCCAGAAAATCTTTCTATGGAAGTGGTGGAAGATGAAGCGTTTAGCCCCTTGGACAGAATAGGACAATTGTCACTTCGTAATCTGGATATCAATGACTCTCGAACCAAGTTACAGGGTTATGCACGCAAGGGTGTTCTACCTGCAGGTGATGCAATGAAGCAACTTATTAGTGATAAAGATTAAGGTCATTGTGAGCATCGGATATCCGGTGTGAGCATTGAGCAGAATAGTGATTCAGAAGCGCTAGTGGTGGCCGAAAAATCAAGTGCTTCTAGAGATGACTTCCGCAATCTTTTTCTAAACGATATTCCTCTGTTAGATGTGAGAGCACCAGTAGAATTTACTAAGGGTGCTTTCCCGGCGTCCATTAACTACCCATTAATGAGCGACGAAGAACGACATTTAGTCGGAATTCGGTACAAGGAGGCCGGACAGCAAAGTGCCATTGAGTTGGGAGCGGAACTCGTTACTCCATCATTACGTGCTGCACGCGTAGAGCAGTGGAAGAGGTATGCCGAGCAACATCCCAACGGCGCTCTGTATTGTTTTAGGGGTGGACTACGTTCACGAATAACTCAACAATGGTTAGCCGATGCAGGTATTCAACTACCGCTCGTGAAAGGTGGGTATAAGGCTATGCGCACCTTCCTTATTCAATCTCTAGAAGATCATTGTGAATCAATGAACGTTACTTTGATTGGAGGTAGAACGGGTAACGGGAAGACTCTGCTCATCAATCAAATGGGCAACACCCTGGACCTTGAAGGTCTGGCAAATCATCGAGGTTCCAGTTTTGGAAATCTCGGGATAGAGCAGCCCAGCAATATAGATTTCGAAAATGCTGTCAGTGTCGAACTAATGAAGCTGAGCGAGCAAGGAATAAATCAGTTCTTTTTGGAGGATGAGGCGCGCCTAATTGGAAGGGTTTGCATGCCGGAGATTCTTGTAAAGGCTATGCAGAATGCAACGATTGTTATCCTAGAATGCGATATGCCAGCTCGAATACGAAACTGCATGGATGACTATGTGTTTGATTTGCTCAATCGATACATCGATCAACAGGGACAACTCGAAGGTTTTAGGGCCTTTAGAAATCATCATCGAAACAGTCTGTCCAGAATTCAAAAACGATTCGGGTTGGAAAATTACCACCGTGCCCTGGAACTACTCGAGTCCGCTATGGACCAACATGAGAATCTGGACGATGTTAGCGGCTATGAAGCGTTTATTGAAATGTTGTTGCGTGATTACTATGACCCCATGTACGACTACCAACTCAGTAATAAACTTGAGCGCGTGATTTTTAAGGGAACTGGCAATGAAATACTTGAGTGGGCTGCCGGCTAGTGAATACAACCCCGATTGTTAGAGATGTCTTCCTCATAGGAGGAGGGCATAGTCATGTGTTATTGATTCGAAAATGGGCTATGCGTGGATTGCCTGGTGTCCGCCTAACGCTTGTCTCTAGCGACTCTCATTCCCCTTATTCCGGAATGTTGCCTGGCTTGATTGCTGGGCACTACACTGCCGATGAAATTCATGTAGATCTACGTCTGCTTTGCAGTTGGGCGGGAGTTCGTTTTGTTGAGGACACCATGGTTGATCTGGATTTGGTATCACGGCAAATTCAATTTAAAAATCGCCCTCCAATGGATTTTGATGCCTGTTCGCTCGACACAGGCTCTACACCAGATTTATCGGTCAAAGGTGCATCGGAGGCGTCAACTCCTGTAAAGCCTGTTTTTAATTTTCACAAACGTTGGCAGCGAATTCTGGCACGTGTTAACGACAGTGGTAAAAACCCAATGTCGATTGGCGTTGTTGGCTCTGGTGCTGGGGGTTTCGAATTAATAATGGCCATGCGTCATGCGTTGCCGAACACCTTGGTTAAATGCCACTGGTTTTTGAGGGGTAAGTTACCGCTTCGTGGACGTCCAAGCAAAGTGGGTGAAATTGCCAAGAGCTCTGCTGAACGGCAAGGCGTTGAAGTGATAACCGATGTAGATGTTGTTGAAGTGGCAAAAGGAGAGCTACGAGCCACGGATGGTCGGATTTTTAAACTTGATGAAATACTTTGGTGCACCTCAGCTGTTGGGCCTAAGTGGGCTAGTCGTACGGATATGGAATTGGATAAGCGTGGGTTCGTCCACACCAATCAATACCTGCAGAGTGTGTCTCACCCGTTTGTATTTGCTACAGGAGATATCGGTACACAAAAAGATACGCCCAGTGCTAAAGCCGGTGTTTTCGCGGTGCGGCAGGCCCCCGTTCTCTACGAGAATATTCGTCGTTACTTATTGCAGCAACCCTTAGAGGTTTACACACCTCAAAAAGATTTTTTGAGCCTCATGGCCACGGGTGGCAAGCGGGCTATTGCGAGCCGAGGTCCGTTTGCAATCGAGGCAGATTGGGTCTGGCGATGGAAAGATCACATCGACCGCTCATTCATGCGTCGCTTTGTTGATTTGCCTGCAATGAAGAATGAGAATAATCCTATACTGCCTGAAGCGCTAAGGGATCCAAAGCTGGGCACCTTGACCAACAACCCTATGAAGTGCAAAGGCTGTGGCGCTAAAGTGTCTGCAAGCGTTCTGAGCGACGTCATTCAGTCGTTAAATATCGTTCAACGAACAGATGTCCTGTCAGGAGTTTCACAGGCTGCAGACACAGCGGTAGTGACTCTACCGAGTTACACGCTAGTTCAATCGGTAGATCTGATCAATGCCATCGTTGATGATGCCTATATCTTAGGCAGAATTGCAGCGCTTCACGCACTAAGTGATGTTGTAACAGTTAATGCAATTCCTCATTCTGCACAGGTTCTGGTTAGTCTGCCTACGGCCACAGAATCCATATCTAAACGCGACCTAACTCAATTAATGGCGGGGTTAGTGGATGCCCTGAATGAAGAAAATTGTGTATTGCTCGGTGGGCATACTACAGAAGGAAGTGAGCTTTCCATCGGTGTTGTCATCAATGCAACTCAAACGACAGGTTCCAATGAAAAAATATTGGCAGATCACATCCCAGGGCCTGCGGACGATGACGTGCTCATTCTTACTCAAGGATTAGGCACGGGGATTCTCTTTGCAGGGTTGATGCAGCAAAAAGGTAAAGGGCGAAATATTCACAAGGCGCTTAAGTCAATGCAGACAAGTAATAGAGGCGCTGCTGAGCTACTTCGACAGCACGGAGCTCTAGGAATCACGGACATAACAGGTTTTGGTTTGCTAGGGCATCTAGATAGCTTGTTACAGGGCTTCTCAAGCGACATCGGTGCTCACCTCACCCTTGAGTCGGTACCTATGCTCACAGGCGCAAAGGCTCTGTCTAAGCAGGGTGTAAGGAGTACCCTTTGGCAATCGAATAGCCGAATTCTTGATCGTGTGGCAGTGTCAGAGCGTGCCGACAAGGATCATTTGTCATTGTTGTGCGACCCACAAACGAGTGGTGGGCTTCTCGCCATAGTACCTTCTGAGCAACAGCAGTTGAGTGTTGCGGCCCTGCAAGGTGCAGGCTATTCGCAAGCCTCTGTGATCGGCTCGATCAATTTGCAAGGTGGCTATCGGGTGCATTGATTCACTGCAAGTCGTTTGATGTTGGCAGCAGAGCTAGCCTGATGGCTACTCGATAGGGCAATAGCAAGTAGTCCGGCAAGTAGTGAAAGGGTTGCACCCGTTGTCAGAATTGTCCTCAGTTTGCCAAACCATTCAGGCAGAATTTTTTGCCTCACACCTTCCACATCATAGGCATATTGCAGAACAAACCCTGCAGCAAGTACTGACAGCATCCAAGCTGTAGGTAGCAGCAAGGCTGGCCAGGCAATAAGACTGGGTAAGACACTTAAGAGAAGAGGGCCCCATTGACGAAGTTGTATTTTGCTATCCAGTAAGTTGCCCCAACGAACACCGCCTAAAAAACTGAGGATGATTGCTCCGTAGGCCCCAAGCGCGAATATGGCTTTTTGTTGTATCGCATCAATGGACATAGCGCCCGCACTGCGTGGAAATAGAGAGCTTCCTAGCATTGTCGAGCCTAGTTCAGGTAGGCAGGCGAGGGCGGCGCATGCAATAAATGGAATCAATCCTGCTATTCCAAGAACGAGCGCTGATGTAGGAATAGTTTGGTCATTACTTGCCATGAATATCCGCGATGAAGGTAATCAGTTTATCCATTGTAGAACATTTAATTTTGTTCAATTTGGCATAGCCACGCACTCAATTTAACCCTTGAGCGGTTGTACTCGATAATATTGTAACTGTGCTGTAGATTGACTGAATTATTGGCGGTACACTATTCCCTTATTTTGCTCTTTGGGTAGGTAAAATTCCGTCATGGAATCAAGTCAACCAGTAGAGTTACCTGACGACTATTACCTTTCGAATTTCCATGCGCTGGCTGGGTTTGTTTATGAAACCTACCACGACCTTCTTCAAGTATCGGAACTTGACTGGTACAAAACGTTCAGTAACTGCGATGAACCAGCACAGCGACTTTATGTACGCCTATTAACTCGAAAGTCCTCTGTTTTTCGAATTAGTCGCCTGCGATACCCTGTAATTTTATCCTTGCAATCGGCGGCTAGCCAATTGGCTGAAGTAAATCTCGGTGTTGTAGCACCTCCCAGTTCGATGCAAGAGTTAGTGGCGGCATTTACTAAGCCTGAACTACTGAAATTACTAGACATTAACAAGCTTAGATCGAAATCGCGAGTTGATCTGGTTGAAAATATCATGATGTCGGACGAGGCAACTCTGCATCAATGTCGAGAAATACTTCAATCCGCCGATCAATGGATTTCGATTAGAGGGCACGCGTACTGGAATTTGTACAATCTGTGTTTCTTTGGAAATCTGTATCAAGACAGCAGCGAATTTGTGCTTAGAGATCTTGGGTCTGTCACTTACGAGTCCTATCATATCGCGCCAAATTGTAGAGCGTTTACATCGCGAATTCAAATTGATGCCCACATGAAATATTTCGAGTGTGCAACATTGCTTGATACGATTAGTAGGTCATCAGTGGAGCAACACATGAACGTGTTGTGTGAGCTGCCGTTGGACATTGCCGAGGATAAGCAACTGACTCGCAGATTAGACCGTTTGCGCAATAGAATTGCTCGACAGTTGGAAAGATTGGGTGACACAACTGCTGCACTTATGCTCTTTAAAAAATCACAACATCCTCCGGCACGAGAACGCCGTGTGAGAATTCACCTGAACGAGGGAGAGCTGGACCAAGCAAACTCTATTATCAACGATATGACGATTAACCCCAGGGGCGAATCCGAGTTGCAAGTAGCTGGTCGGTTGCGAAAACAATGGGCGAAAGCTAGTGGTAGTGCGTCGAAGGCCGAAAAACGTTTTCGCCCGGAAACATCAACGCTAACACTGAATCAGTCTGAGTCACGGGTTGAATTAGAAACGCGAGCATTCTATTCGCAAATGGGGGCCTGTTTTTATACAGAGAATCAGCTGGTGAATGGCGTGTTGGGTTTGTTTATCTGGGACATTATATTTACGCCTATTGCAGGGGTTTTCTATAATCCTTTTCAGCACGCACCGTCGGATTTTTATGACCCTGAATTTCGGGAGCGACGTGCGGATATGTTGAACCAACGATTCACTGAGCTAGATGATCCTGTACGATTCTGCACACGAGTTATGGAGAACTTTGATATCCAACAGGGTAAGTCAAATCCGATGGTTCGTTGGCCTGGTATCTCCCAGGAATTACTATCGCTAGCCCTGCAACGTATACCAAAGGCACACTGGCGCGTCATGTTTGATCGTATTCTCAAAGATCCTCG
>JBLHWG010000304.1:0-6438 GCA_047629055.1 Halioglobus sp. | reverse complement strand
GGACATCATGTATCAGCGACTCAACTTCAGCCGCTGGCAGGCTCAATTCTTTAGCCATAGCGCGTGTCAAATTTGAATGGCAGCAGTAATGGTAATCCACATGGTTCAACATTCGATTTGTATAAGGATCGCAACGGGTGCCAATAACATCGTGCACCCCTCCACCGTCAGCATCCCATCCGTACCATTCCAGCGTATCGTGAGTGATTGTCGCCATAGGCCGCATACCCGGAAGATTGGTCCACAATCGGTCACCGCGTGTGATATGGCTTGCATGTAACTGCCGGGTCTTTCCACTAAAGAATCGCTCAGACAGATCATTAGCGTTCCACAGGTTCAAATCCCCGACTTGCGAGCCCTCAACACTCACAATGCGAAAGCCATGACCGGCTGGTACCCGGAAAGTTGCAGCATCCCTGGGTGGAACGATGACGGTATCAACTACCGCTAGTTTTGACCGCCACTGTTCAACGAATTCCTGATCATGGTTTGGAACAGACTCCACGTTGTAGCAAACAATAGGTGGAGCTTGTCGACGTTCGTCAGCATCTGCGGGGATATTCATATTCATGACAATAATTCTTGCTCCAAAGTCATCAGACTGTCGAGATTGTGGGCACTTCGATAGCAATCAATATACGGCACTATGGGATCCATGAATTTATCAACCTCACCTGGTTCAAACCTTCCCAACAGTGGATTTACCCAGACTAGTTTTCCGGCACGCCGTTGAATGATTTTTACACGCTCTGCTAGCTCTATAGGCTTCGACGTGTCACATCCATCACTGAAAATTAACACGGTTGTCTTGTTATCAACACAGCTCATCATGTACTTGTCAATAAATGTGTCCAGGGATTGTGCAATGCGTGTACCACCGAGCCACCCTTTGCCCAGACGATTTAGCACATGTTCAAAATCGGCCTCACTTAATCGGGTATGACCGGTACCTAGCTTGCTTAGGTCAGTGTTAAAGACGAAGGAATCAGATCGATGAAAGGTCGCCATTAATATACGCGTGAAGCGCATAAATAAGCGAGCGTACACATCCATCGACTGGCTTATATCCAGTATCAATACAAAACGACTTAGACGGGGTTTTTTCCGGCGAAAAGATAAATCTACCGGCCGCCCTGCGTACCGTAACGAACTTCTGAAGGACTTTCGCAAATCGATTTTATTTCCACGATGAGACAGTACCTCACGTCGAGAAACACGCTTTTTGGCACGTTGCGCTGCGCGTTCAACCAACAATTCGATGGCGCGCATTTGATAAGGATTAAACACGAAACGAAAATCTGCTAGTGACAGTGCTTTAAAGTCTCCTGCTCCAAAATATTCTTCAACCTGTTGTTGTTTTTCTGATGTGCCTGCAAGCCCCACCATGCGCTGTTTACTGGTGCTGCTTAGGTTCACAGCTGAGCGCGCTTCTTCGTTCGTCGGCTCCAAGATCAAAGGCTCACCGTCAGCTTGCCAGAAAGTATCGAACAGAGCATCGAAGCGATGCCAGTCCTTTGGACAGCGACAAATGCAAGCACGCGTCGCTCGCCTGTAATCCTGCCTTGTGTGAATATAATTACCGCTGGCTAAGTGATGCAGATCCAGTAAGGAACCTGTGTCTACGATTAGTTCATTAGCGCGTAAAAACTGAGCAAAATCATTAATACGCTGCACTGCCAAATCGGTCTGTTCAGCGGAATTCAAACGTTGGTAGCCGTTACTGGAAAGATGAGTTCTTCATCGGAGTTTTTAATGTACTGCAAGTCTTCCCGAGTCTTGATCAAGGCAGACAGACTGTTTTTGACGGCGTCTCTGTTAGCGTAAAGATCATCAACATCCATATGCATAAGGGCTGCAGCCCAATCAAGCGTCTCCGCAATACCAGGAGATTTGCGTAACGCTGCCGTTCTCAATCGTTGCACAACTTTGACCAGTTGATTAGCCAGGTTCTGGTTAATGTCTGGAATGCGTGCCTTGATAATTTCCAATTCCCGTTCAGCATCAGGATAATCTAGGTAGTGATATAGGCAACGTCTGCGCAGTGCATCACTAAGTTCACGCACCCCGTTAGATGTGAGAATAACTCGAGGCTGAGATACGGCAGTGAAGGTGCCAAGCTCGGGAATACTGATCTGGAAGTCTGACAATACTTCCAATAATAGCGCTTCAAATTCTTCGTCAGCTCTGTCCACTTCGTCGATGAGCAGGACCACCGGTTTTGCGCTCGCTATCGCATTGAGCAATGGCCGCTTGATCAGAAAATCATCGCTGTACAGCGTTTTTTTCAGCGCCTCAGGATCTGCCGAACCCGCCATTTGAATAGCCAGCAGCTGACGCTGATAGTCCCAGTCATACAATGCGTGCTGCGCATCCAGACCTTCATAGCATTGCAGACGAATGAGTTCGCAATTCAGAAATGACGCCAAGGCTTTCGCGGCTTCCGTTTTGCCAACACCCGCCTCGCCCTCTATCAGCAACGGCTTACCCAGTGAATGTGCCAGCTCTATCGCCATCGCCAGCGATTCATCCGCCGCATATGCCTGTGCTGCCAGCCCTCTCCTAACGTCCATCCATCTCTCCTACGACACCTAAGGCCACTCTTACGACTCCTACGGGTCGGACCATCACTCCTACGGGTCGGACCATCATAAGCAATTGATATCTCGACATAATCATTCGGATAATTGGACTATTTGTGCCTTGCAGGTGCATTTCTAATCAAAAATTCAGCATTTAAGGATTGGAGTCGATGGTGTGATTGGTTAGACGACGACCCCCATAAAAACGCAGCTTACATCACCTTAAATGCAATAATTTGATTTGAAAATGGCCAATTAGACGCGCAAAATCGCTCGTATATATCTATTTCTTATTAACAAACAACAACCTAGCGTGGTCCGACCCGAAAATGACGCAAATGAACGACTTAGAAAAAGTACTCGAGGCGGTAGACGAAGGCCTACCTCATACCTTAGACCGATTATTCGAGCTACTATCTATTGACAGTATCTCCACAGATCCAGCTTACAAAGCGTCATGTTTAAAGGCTGCCAACTGGCTGGTGGATGAGCTAACAAGCATAGGCTTTGAGGCCACCAGACACGACACACCCGGACATCCAGTGGTCGTTGCCCATCAGGACGGGGCAAACACCGATGGTCCTCACCTGCTCTTCTACGGCCACTACGATGTCCAACCCGTTGACCCATTGGAGCTTTGGAACACCCCACCGTTCGAGCCCGTCATCGAAGACACGCCAGCAGGAAAAGTTATAAGAGCACGAGGTGCCGCAGACGACAAAGGCCAGCTGATGACCTTCGTAGAGGCTTGCCGTTTCTGGAAACAGGTCACAGGCACCCTTCCTACTAAGATCAGCCTGTTTTTCGAAGGCGAGGAAGAAAGCGGTTCTCCGTCTCTCATCCCGTTCATGCATGAGAACATCGAACTTTTAAAAGCAGACCTCGCTTTAGTCTGTGACACTGGAATGTGGGACAGTGAGACCCCCACTATTTCCACCATGCTGCGCGGTATGGTTGGTGAGGAAATCACGATAACCGGTCCAAGTCTTGATCTGCACTCAGGCATGTACGGCGGCCCCGCGATGAACCCCATCAGGGTACTAACGCGCATCCTGTCCGACCTACATGATGATGATGGTCGTATCACTCTCCCGGGCTTTTACGACGGCGTAGAAGAGCTGCCTGAAAATGTTAAGCAACAATGGGCGTCTCTCAATCATGATGGCACAGAATTCTTAAACTCCGTTGGTTTATCAGAACCTGCGGGCGAAAAAGGCTACTCGGTGCTCGAACAAATATGGGCACGACCTACTTGCGACGTCAACGGCATTGCTGGTGGCTATGCAGGAGAAGGCTTCAAAACGGTTCTCCCATCAAAAGCCGTGGCAAAAGTGAGTTTCCGCCTGGTTGGCGACCAAGACCCAGATGCCATTCAAAAAGCCTTTTACCAACATATCAACGACAGACTGCCTGCTGATTGCACCGTAAGCTTCAAGACTAAAGACGGTTCAAAAGCTACCGTGATGCCCGTCGACGCCCCGGCCTTCAAACAAGCGCAACAGGCTTTAAGCGATGAATGGGAGAAAGATGCAGTTTACGCAGGCTGCGGCGGCTCCATCCCTGTTGTAGGCCATATCAAAAGCATTCTGGACATGGACAGCATGCTAGTCGGCTTTATGCTCGATGATGACGCGATTCATTCACCGAACGAGAAATACTCCCTAAAGAGCTTTCACAAAGGCATCCGAAGCTGGGTAAGAATTTTGGCAGCACTGGCTGACAATGAAAAATAGCCACAGCACATCTATTCGTATTTAGACAAAGCCTCATCAGTAGGCGCCACATAGCTTCGGCCAAACTTTATGGCATGAGTTATCAATGGCGCCAACTGATGAAGTTGAATTCGTTCCTGCCAGCCAGCAGACAAAGGAAACCGCTCTTTGTAAACATCAAAACAACGCTGCCCATAACCTCCAAACAATTGCATCATCGCTAAATCGAACTCACGATGCCCACCGTGACAAGCAGGATCGATCAACCAATTAACGCCTTGCCGATCCACTAACCTGTTGCCAGCCCACAGGTCACCGTGCAAGCGTGAAGGTGGCACATCACATTCAGTGAATTCATCCAAGCGCCCAGCTAACGACTCAATTCGTTGAGTCATAGATTCACTCAAGGCGCGGCGATCTGATGCAATGCGCGCAAGTGGCAATAATCGCTGCGTTGAATAAAACTCGGCCCAGGAATCACACGGCTCATTCGGTAAACCCAGGCTGCCTGTCGTGCGCCTGTCTTCACGACCGAAACAGGCGCAAGGAGACTGATGAAGCGCCGCCAAGGACGCCCCGAATGTTGATTCACTTCCAGCAGATCTACCACCTTCATCTATCCACTCCAAGGCCAAATAGGGTGGATCATCGCTGACGCCCAACACCGACGGTATAGCAACCGATCCAGCTTCTTTTAACCAACGCAGCCCACTAGCTTCTGTTGAAAAATGATTGCCAGGAGGATTTTCATGCGTCTTTACAAATATTAGCGCGCCAATCTCAACCGTCGCACCGTGCTCGGCCGACACTATTTCAGCGCTTAAGCTTTGCGCAAAATCTCCCCCACCTAGCTGTCGAAGGTGCCCAAACCGCACTTTCAGATGCCGCTCTGCCGCCGCTTGCCATAGAGAGTCAGTCATCGATTGAAATTCCTCCTTCACTCAAACACGAGCGCACATCCGCTGTGTATACGTTACTCTTGCGTACAGCCCATAAACCACACTATCACGACATCATGCGACTGCACATCGTTAGACACGGCCAAACTGACTGGAACGCGGCTAGACGCATCCAGGGACAATTGGACTCTGAATTAGATGACACCGGCAAACAACAAGCTGCTGATCGTGGTTCCGATTTTACCGACATGAACCTTCTGGCGGTGTACTCCAGCAGCAGCGTGCGAACTCGCCAAACAACGCAATTAGTCCTCGGATCGCGCACAGATAACGTGACCTATAGAGACGAACTACGTGAAGTGACGCTAGGTATATGGGAAGGACAGTACTGGGCAGATATCGAAGAGCAGTTCCCCGAGATTGTTGATGCCCATGCAAAAGGTCTACCCTCGTTCAAGATAGAAGGTGCAGAAAACTCTGATGAGGTCCAGCGACGCGGATCATCAGCCATCGAAGCAATCATAGCCGCGCATAGCGACGCAGCGGTGCACGACAATATCCTTATTGTTAGTCACGGAGCCATCATGAAAACCATCTTGGCTTACTACCTGAACGTTGCGCTGACTAGTTTGCATACCTTACCGCAACTTCCCAATTGTGCTCATTGCATCATCGAGGTTAACGGCCTCGATCGTGTTGTCCACACGATTGCCAGCACCCCCTTCGCAAATACCGCTTGGGCAGAAGCACCACGAATGGGTGCTTGACGATAACTATAACGACAGACTAAATAACAGGAACACATTAATAATGGCAAAGAAGATAGTGAAGGATTTCGACGGCGACACAGCTACTGTCACGTGGAATAGTGAACTCTGCATACACGTAGCCGAATGCGGTAAAGCCAAAGGTGATCTTTTCGACATGGCACGCAAGCCTTGGTGTGATCCGAATACCAGCAACGATGACGACGTACTGGATGTCGTAAAGCGTTGCCCCAGTGGCTCGCTCTCAGTCATCTTCAAAGATGATGCGAAGAACGAACAAAGTGCTGTTGAGAATACGATAACTGTTGTCTACGGCGGTCCATTAGTGATGCAAGGTGAACTGGGCATAGAAGACGCACCTGAAAATGCTCCTGGACTAAAATTCAGAGCCGCGCTGTGTCGCTGTGGTTTAAGCAAAAACAAACCTTACTGCGATAACAGCCACATAGACTCAGACTTCAGCGACAGCGGTGCTGTGGGT
>JBLHWG010000303.1:0-6457 GCA_047629055.1 Halioglobus sp. | reverse complement strand
ACAGGAACCATATACGTTAGGAAGGTAAATTGTTGCACAGTGTCTTAGGTTGGTAATATTTCGGCCCGATAGGATATATCAAAGTGGCCATAAATATTGGTGCCAAGGAAGTCTCGATGCTTCCCGCTAATGACTCAATTGAGGACAATCGGCGCGTTCGATGCGATAATTCCCTGCAGAGCCTTTAGCCGATACTAACGGCATCTCCATCAGCTGTTGCCGCGCCAGTTCCCTCAGTCACATAGCCTCTTTCGGAGATCAATATCGGAACTGCCATTACTTGCGGCGCAATCGAAACATCTACAGAGCCGATGATAGTAGCGAAACTGACTTCCGCAGCATCGCGACCTGCCCCGACACGTACGAGACCTGCGATTGGTGCAAGTTTAGTTGCGTCGAATAAGTACCAGCTTTCGCCCAACCAAACCTCACAGAAACCGTGAAAATCTGGTGTCTGCAGATCTACAGCGTATCCTGCCAGGTAGCGCGCAGGAATTCCCAACGCGCGACAAAGGGCGATCGTTAGGTGTGCGTAGTCGCGACATACACCGGTACGTTGCACCAATACGTCGCATGCGGTAGTCGTCGGACCGGTACTGCCAGGTACGTAGTTCAGATAGTTATGCACCCAATCGACGATTGAACTGACGCGCGTATGCCCGGGAGCAAGCGCTCCGAATTCATTCCACGCAAAATCTGTTAGACGATCGCTCTCGCAGTAACGACTAGGATTTAAATAACTCAGAACCTCTGCAGGCAATTCGCTAAAGCTACACTCCTCAAGCAAACGAGGATCCACAAGATCTTGAGTTAGCTCAACCACTGCGCGGTAACGAACTACAAGTGGCCCAGGTGCTGACACTAACCTCACTAACCGATTACCGGACGAACTGAGTTCACAAAACTCAACCTCCAGTGGTGGGTCTGTTTCTACAGACTCTTCCAGTACTGTCTGATGCTCGTTTTCAGCGACTGAAATCTGAAACAGAAATGCAGAGGTTGTGTTTACAAAATAGGTGAGTGTCGAACAAGTTTCGATTCGTTTCATGAGAGGTCGGCAATGATCAGGGAGCGCAAACCTGCATAGTATACGGCCACCTCTGGCATTGCGGACAGCTGCTGCCTAATTAACTTAGACGCCACAGCCACTACGCGAATAGGAGGTCTGGACGAGGTTACTATAAAAGCAAACACCTAAATTTTCACCCTGTTGTAAATACTGGCTTACTGGAAAATTCGAATCCCGTGATTGAACTCCCCTGATTACCTACGACAAGGGAGCGTCCAATCCAGCCACTATTTTTATGGAAGCCCAAATATTTTAGTAACTACTTTTTCCCAGACCATCGAATGCCAAGATGAACTTGTTGGTCCAGCTTACGCTCGCCGGGGCGTGTATCAAACTGTAAATATCGCGCGCCAACAGATCCGTCGATATTATTAGTTAGTGGCAAGCCTACGCGTACATTCCAGTCGATGATTCTGTCCGATTGACCGAATGTCAATACGTCTGGTGCATAGCTAAAAGCTGTCGATATACGAAGCGGAAATTTCTTGAGAGGCGCTAAATATAGTGCTTCAAGGTTGGCTGCAAAACCAAAAACATCTGCGTTCTCAATCGATAGTAATCCTGCAACAATTTCAGGGTCAAATGAAAGTTTTAATCCTTTGACCGGCACTGAAGCCGCATCAAACATGATGGCAGCTGTTAGCGCATTGTCGCGCTCCGCGTTTAGCAGAAAACTCACCGCAGCGCGATCACTATTTAATCCTAGTATAGAACTATTTCGTTCATAGAGTAGCTCTGCAGCCTTGTCACTGGAGTAGAACTGATACACCTGTGGAGTTGCCACAACTTGAACTACTGATTTTCTTTTGCTTGACACAGGTACCTGCTTGACCTCTGCTGCTGGCTCACTAGCAGCAAGTTCGGGCTGCGTGGTCAGTTCAACAGTGGTTGGAATATCGCGTGCTTCTGTCGTCAAGACGCCTTCAATGTCTTCCAGTGTTCCACCTGCTGTAACGGCTAACGGCAGCTATACAACTGAAATCACTCCAAATTTGAGCAACCGATTCATTATCAAATACCTCAGGTTTTATGCCTATTGTGTTGGTCAGCCTATCGTCTGAGCGATAGAATCTGACGTCGCCAATTGGCGACAGGTCGATAGCCCCGCGGCACTATACCTAAAAGAATCGGTGTAGATACTTAATTATCCTGTTAACAATTATTAAGTCGTCCAATCGCCAAATTCTACAATTGGATCGGGCTATTTCGATGACGTAGTGTATGTAGAAGACGCTTATTCCGCTCTATCCAAAAAGGAAAAGCTACACGCCCTATTTGATACGAACCTTTGCCAACCGACTCTCCAATAACTCCCCATGCTGGCTGAGAATTGGATAAGCTCCAGCGGCAAACAAGGAATTGATTTGCCGAAGCGCCCTTAACGTTTCAAGGTGTATATCACTGGTTTCAATACTAACAACAGAGCCGGTTTGGAGGCGACGCAAATGCTGGTCGTTACTGTTGCGCTCTTGGGCCCTTATCCGATCCTTCTCTTCTACTAGCTGCCGAGCCGAACTAATATCGCCAGAGACTAATACGTTAAGTGCCAGATGCATGTTGGCGACCACCTGTTTGTGCAGCTCCGTCAGCTCATCCCAACCCGGCGGGGAAAACGTCAGCGATTCCCTGTTTTTCTGGTCGGCCAGCTTGAGCATGTTTTTCGCCACCAGATCACCAACAGCTTCCATATTGATAGCGAAATTGGAAAGCGCCAGTTTACGATTTGCATCTTGCTCCGTCATAGTGGTGTCATCCAGATCTGACAGGTACAGTTTTATGGCTGAATGCAGACGATTGATATGCAGATCAAGATCTTTGGTTTCTTGCATGGCTGATTTCTCAGCGCGATCGTAAAACGACATAATAGGCTGGAGCATCAACTCTATAATGTCACTCATACGCAAACATTCACGAGTTGCACTGGCCAGTGCCAATTGCGGCATTTCTAGCACCGAGCGATCCAAGGCGGTGTGCCGATTCATGAGTGGGTCAAGGTGCTTGCCAACATCTGCAAGAGTAGGAATTAGCCTGCTGGTCACCCACTTCATTATTCCTACGAGCGGCAGGCAGATCACCAGCAATGCACCATTAAAGGCTAGGTGCCCCAATACCATCCAGCTCATGGCTTCAGCCGGACTGGTAGGCACAGGTAACTCAACTATTCTCAAGGTAATCAGTACAAGCACACCTCCAATTGAACGGAAAATTAAATTTCCAGCAGGTATCCGTCTGCCAATGGCTGTTTGGCCACGGGTGAGTCCGAAGGCAATCAACCCACTTCCCATGTTGGCTCCCAAAATGAGTGCCGCACCTACAGCCAGCGGCACAACCTGCTGCCCTACGAGCGCTGCTACCAATAAAACAGAAGCGACGCTTGAATGCAGTAACCAGGTGACGCAAATACCAACGAGAAATGAGGCAACTAGATCGTTAGCCAAGTACCCCATGACGACAACGAGTAATTCGCTTTCCCGAAGCGGCACCGTTGCCTCTCCAATCAGCTTAAGAGAGAGCAGAATCATACCGACTCCCAAGATGATCCGACCTACCTGCCTGACGAGTCCTGTGCGACCTTTCAGGAATAGTAATCCACCCATTAGTAACAGAACGGGCATTAGCCATGACAAGTCGAATGTTAGAATTTGCACGACTAGGGCCGATCCGACATCGGCGCCGAGGAGTAATGCCATTCCCGGTATGAAGCTAAGGGCGCCTGATGCGGCGAAGCCGGAGGCTAGCACGGCGACTGCGGTTGAGCTCTGAAGAAGCATCGCTACGAACATGCCGACGCCAGCTGCCTTGAATCTATTGGAGTTGGATCGTTGAATAGCTCGCCGAAATGCGTTGCCATTGGCACGTTCAAATCCTGTGCGAACCATGCGAACAGCCCACAGCAAAAGGGTTGCTGCGGCACCAATGTTAATTAATAACAGTAAAAAATCCAATCTCTCTCCGTTCGGTGTGGGTTGCCCGTACTGATGGGTCTTAGATCCGCCGAGTAATAAACGTGTAGTAATTATAGGTCAGCATACTACTTAACTTGTTGATATTCCATCTTAGAGACTTGAAATATCCACCTTCTAACGAAAGCTCTTTATTTCTTTCGAAATAATATATATCCTCTAACGAGTGTATTTTTAGTTCATACGAAACCTCATCTCTCCAGTTTGCAGGAAAATGAAACTCTCAGACCGCCAAACACACATCATCGAATTCTTATCCAGCTGCGGTGGAACACTTTCCAGCAGTGAATTAACAGCTCGCTTCGATGTGTCAGTACAAACCATTCGCAAAGATTTGAATGACTTAAGCGATTTAGGGTTAGTTCGGCGTGTGCATGGCGGAATCACCCTGCCGACGCAAAGCAGGAATCTGTCGTTTACTAATCGGCAAGTGATTAATTTTGAAGAGAAGAAACATATAGCCAGATTGTGTGCCGCACTCATTCCCAATAATTCAAGCCTGTTCCTTGGAATAGGCACAACACCCAGCCAAATTGCTGAGCATTTGCTTTATCACACCGGTTTAAAAGTCATCACAAACAACCTCAATGCAGCTCTAGCTCTGTGCCATAACACGAATATCGAAACCTATATGGTCGGTGGTCGTGTAAGACACACAGATGAAGACATTGTTGGAGAAGAGGCAACCTCGCAGTTCAGAAATTTTCAGGTGAACTTTGGCATTTGTGGTGTTGCTGGGATATCAGAGTCTGGCAGTCTTTTAAATTTCACAACCGAAGAATCCTATCTGTTCAAAGCCATTTTGGAGAATTGTGAAAAAAAGGTATTGGTTGCAGATCACCATAAATTTATGCGCAGCGCGCCTGTTAAAAGCGGTCAACTAAGCGACTTTGACCTGTTTCTCACAGACTCTATCTCGCGTGAATTGAGCACGTTATGCGAAGACGCAGAGCTGCTAGTCACCACTGAATTGACAGAACCAAACTAATGTCGATCTTCTTGCGAGTATCAGATTTACGCCGCTCATACGATAATATCGATGCGGTAAAGAACATCAGTTTCGACGTGGAAGAAGGAGAGTTTGTGGCGTTGCTCGGTCCTAGCGGCTGCGGCAAGTCCACTACCTTAAAAATGATTGCAGGGCTTGAGCAACCCGATGGCGGGAGCATAGAAATTGGTGGACAAAATGTTATTAATAAACCACCCGGAAAACGCAATCTTTCCATGGTTTTTCAGTCTTACGCGCTATTCCCCCACCTGAGTGTAAAAGAGAACATTATATTCGGACTCAAAGCCCGCAAAGTTCCCAAAGCAGAACGAATAAAGAGGTTCAACTCAGCCATCGAGATGGTCGATCTTGGCCCCCACATCGATAAAAAGCCTGGGCAATTGTCAGGTGGCCAATCACAGCGTGTTGCCTTAGCTCGAAGCATAGTCTCGAACGCGCCCCTATGCCTTATGGACGAACCCTTATCCAACCTGGATACAAAACTGCGGGCTGACATGCGTTCAGAAATTCGCTCATTGCAAAAACAGTTAAAATTAACCGTGATCTACGTGACTCACGATCAGATCGAAGCCATGAGCATGGCTGATAAAATCATATTGCTAAACGAAGGCGCGATCGAACAAGCGGCAGAACCTGAAGCCTTCTACGACAAACCAGAAACATCATTTGTAGCCTCATTCATCGGGCACCCTCCAATGAATCTGATTACCTGCGATGACGTTCAAGTCGGGGTTAGACCCGAGCATGTGTCCATCGTGGATGGCAGCGGTCTCGAAGTTGTTGTTCACGAATGTGACTATCAAGGATCAGAAACGATACTAAGCACTCGTTATCAAGGCTCAATCATAAGGGCCAGTTTTCAAGGAAAGCGAAGCATCGCCCACGGCACAAAAGTCAAACTCTGTTGGGATCGCGAAGCTGAGCATCACTTTAGTAGTAACACCGGACATCGTGTGATCGTTGATCACTCGGTATTACCCTTTCACTAATATTTTATAGTTGTAGACCCTGGAGGAGATTCTTATGTGGATAAAGTCAGTTAAACACACCGTCGCAGCAGCCGTTTTATGTGCGATTGCAGCCCCTGCCGTTGCAGCAACCGAGTTAACCATGTTTTACCCAGTAGCTGTGGGTGGTGCATTGACCAAGATTGTCGATGGCATGGTCAATGATTTTGAAGCCGCCAACCCGGATATTGATGTCAACGCGATCTATGCAGGTAATTACAACGATGCACGCGTTAAAGCTCTTGCAGCATTGCAAAGCGGTGAGCCCGCCCAATTGTCTGTCATGTTTTCAATAGACGTTCACGAACTCATGGATCTGGATGCCATTGTGCCTTTTGATGACATTGTTACCACTCAAGAAGAGAAAGACTGGCTTGGCAGTTTCTATCCGGCACTTATGCAAAATGGA
>JBLHWG010000302.1:0-6504 GCA_047629055.1 Halioglobus sp. | reverse complement strand
TTGGTGCCGAATAACGAGCTGAAGTACTAACTGTTGAGGTTCAATGCCAGTTTCGAGTGTGGTGGTGAGGCCTTGCTCTTCTGCTGTTACGAAAACATTTTCCTCCATGGGCGCTAGAAATCGATCTTGTATTTCCCGTCCATCACGCATCAGGCGATAGAACAGGGCGTTTGGGGTCTCCTCATCGTTAAAGGATGGATTGGCTAGATCGCGACTTCGAAGCACAATCCATTCAGTATTGTTTACGAAATCGACGATGGGGAATGAGCGAACCGTTGTTTGCATGTGTTGATACGGAGGTAGTGTTGCCAATGCTTGCTCAATTTCACTGCCGCGTGTAGTGCCAAAGTACTCGATAAAGTAACTTTCACATGAGGCTGGACGTGCATCTAAAGTGCTTACACCCGATTGAGCAGGTTCTGAATTGAAACTGGCCAGAGGGTGTTGATCTGTATCGCAAGTCTCAGGATGGGGCGCGCTCTGAGGAACGCAGGTGTGATTGGCAAGCTCAACGGTTGTGCCTTGGGGTGTCGTTAAGCTGGTTATCGAATTATTTTGGTAGTTCAGGTCAATTGAATCTCCTTGGGCATTAGAGATCGAGACGAGTCTTTGCTGTGTGTATTGCAGTCTTAGTGTTTCATTGTTGGGGGATGTAATTTCAGTCAAAAATGAACCCTTGAATTGATGCTGAACCCCATCGTTACTCATCCATTGGAATTCACCGTTTTTCAATGACAGCGCGCCGTCTACTGCCGATAGAGAAATGTACTGGCCGTCTTCATTAGTATTGAAGGTATGTCGAGAACCCAGATGGTCAAAGATTGTGGTTTGGGGTCCATCTTGCGTTATAACAATGTCGTATCTATGCCGCCAATTTCCATTAGTCGGTGATTCTTTTGCGTTTGTTGATAAGGTTTCGCTTGGATAATGGCTGCGAGAAAAATGTAGAAATGAAGCGGGGTCTTGATAGTCTGATGAGTTTGCGCAGAAAGTCAGGCATTCATTCGCGTGAGTAATGTTGACTGAATATCCAAGAAATGCGAGTAAGAATAGTGATGCGTTTTGACATTTAATGGGGGTTCTACTTGTTTCCATACACATGCCTTTCTGTCGTTTTGTTAACTTGTCGACAACAATAGGTTCAGCTAACAGATGACGCAAACGCCCAATGTATATTGACCGGTTATGCATACAGTCATTTCATAACAGGCGATGACTTTCGAGTAGACGCTGAATTTTTCTTGGTGTAACTTCAATCACGCGATACAGACAGGGAATTGTCATTGTGAATAGTTATAAAGCTTTAAGAGCGCTGTGCCCACTGCCAAGTGTTATATCCAGAATGGCAATCTTTGTGGCTAGTCTCAGCATCAGTGTTGTAGGCGCTAGTACTGAAAAGGTGGTGGTGGATTCTGATCACACTTTGCCATCTTTGATGGCTAACTATCATCTCAGTCACGAACCCTCCCAAGAAATTATGGCACGTTTCAAAATCATGATTGGAGAGGACGGTCTGCGAATTGATCAGCAGGGTGAGGGTGCTAAGGGTTCCATTATTCTCAACAATCGCTTGGACAAAATGTGGTTGCTGGATCGGGATTTAAAAATATTTCATGAAGTTCCTTTGCAGGTAAAAACTGAAGACAGCTCTTTAATTTCCTCAACAGAAAATCAAACTAGTGACGACGAAGGCACATCTGAAGCAGAATATTTTGCAGCATTTATTCAATTAAAACCCTGTAATGGAATGCAGTCAGAACGCCTGCCAATTTATGAGAATGATTCAGATGATATGCAAGTGTGGCAGTGCAAAATAGACAATAAAATTGTAGAAAAACAATGGTTTGATATTGAACACGGTTTGGTTGTTAAGTCTGAATCGTTCGATGGGTTGGTGGCGAAAATTACTGATATTCAGGAGGTTTCAAACCGTGTTGACTATCTCAAGCCACCCAGTAAATACAGGCTCGTCTCATTAGCTGAAATTATTTCAACAAGTCAGCCCCTAAATAATTATGAAGAGGAAAAATCGTTGTTGATTGGATCTGTAGCGTCAGGTGGTTTTATGACGGAATCGACAAACGCAAATAACATTGGGTTTGCGGATAAGTAGTCCGTGTAGTAGCTTAGTTGTTGTCTGGTCAGCTATGTCTTCCAGTGCCGGGTTTGCATTAAAACCGGTGCTGCCTTTTGTGAAAAAATATCAGGCGACTTTACATGACTAATAAATTGCATATATGCAAAAGGAAAAAATTATGGATAATTACCCAATAACCAAAATACGTACACTGGCAGTCCCACGTCGAAAAATTAGGGGGCAAGGGATGACGGAATACGTAATAATTGTAGCCCTAATTGCAATTGCGTCAATTGTCGCCGTTAGCTTTTTTGGGTCTAGTGTCAAGGCAAGCTTCCTTGCGTTGGGTTCAGATCTAATTGGAGGTGCGCCAGTGGATAAAGTCGCTACAACTGCGGCAAGTTTCACAAAGGCAGAAACAGCGGCCAAAGAAGTTACTACGCTAAAAAGCTACAACAATTAATCATTAGTGATTGTGTAGATTGGGTCGGCTTCAGCTGATGTCGACCCTTTCAATTCAGTGCATTGCAGGGAGGCAATGATGAAGCGGCGAGAGCAGGGACAGGTTTTACCAATCGGACTCGCCTTACTGGCGTTTACGCTAATGGGTGTTTTTGTACTCTATAACACCGGACAGGTTGCCACTGACAAACTAAAACTTGCCAACGCCGCTGACGCCGCGGCCTATAGTGGTTCTCTGTGGCAAGCTCGATCCTTGAATTTTCAAGCGTATACAAACCGGGCGATGGTTGCGAATCAAGTCTCTATGGCACAAGCCGTGACACTACAGTCCTGGTCTAGCTATGGAGCGGTTGCCGGTCAAAATATCTCTACTGTGCTTAGGCCAGTTCCTATACTGAATGTCGTGGCTCAAGGAGTTGCAACAGGGCTGGCTAGTGTTGAAAGAGTATTGTCACCCATTGCCGGTGCACTTCTAAAAGTTGTTGATCTAGTCAATCGTGGATTATCTGTGGCACAGGAAGCGATGTTTGTCAGCACATTTGTGGCCACTCCTGATGTTGTGAGAGCTGTTGTGTCTGAGTCAGACTCACGATTTAGTGTTAATACGGCGTATAGCGGCATTGGCATTTCCAACAACTTAGACGCATGGAAAAGTTTTACAACACGCTTCACTAACGAAGACATTGAGGCCATGCAATCGCGTGCTGGCATGATCAATGAGTCTCGAGATGCATTCACTCGGCAACGTAACTGGAAGTTCTTCAAGAATTTCTGGTTCTATTCGACACCCTTGTTGCGTCATCGTCTTTACCGAGAAGGTAAGACCGAACTTATTCTCGTTGACAAGCAAGGTGAGGCACAGTGGGAGTGGAAGGCTAAAGACACGTTATCGTTACACAATCGCTTGTGGCGTTGGCGCGGTACTAAACGCTATGAGATACCTATTGGATGGGCCGAAGCGTTTGCAAATTCCGAGTCCACAAATTCTACGATAGAACCCGGTGCCTGTTCCACAGCGTGGGAGTTCCATCGATCTAATCACTGTGCCCGATTTCTTGGTATGAATCGTCGTGCTGAGTATTTGGCAGATACCGGTGTTCGGTCTCCGTTTGTGCAGCAAGAGACACGCGTGGCGATGAGTGGCTTTACTGGTTTGCGCGCGTTTCGGAGTTTGAGTGAGCAGTCGATAGCCACGGAATTCCCGCGTATTCGGTTGAAAATTGAAGTTTCGTTGCCAGAGGACGAAATATTATCTGCAGATTCGTCTGGTTTGGGTGACACATTTCAATCGCCGCTTGCAGCCTTGGGCGGTGTTTTTTCATCAATCAGTACGGCTGAAGTGTTTTATCAAAGACCTGATACAGGTGACGCTACGACGTTAGAAAAAGCTAATGCTTACAGCCCATATTGGGGAGCCAGATTAAGTCCCATCTCAGTGTCAGACCGGCTGCTTGCGACAAGCTTCAGAGAGTCTTCTGGTTCTGTCTCGGGCTCCGATGGGCTAGCGGGTAACGCAAGCGGATTGTTGCGGTACCAAGATGTCGCTAATGTTTCGGCAAATTTCGAAACCGTTGTTGCGAGTCAGGATACTTCGCCGATTAATCGCTATCAAAATGTTATTCAAGATGAGTTGAATGCTGCACTGGCAAATTCTATAAGGCAATTATTAGGCGGTGCTGTTACCAGTGGCAATAATGGGCTTTTTGGTGACGATGCACCCTCTCAGGCTGAGTACCAACACTATGCTGAAAATGCGGTATCCGAGCTCAGTGGTGCCGATGCTGAGCAACCTTTTCAGGCTGCTGTACAAGAAGCCGAACAATTGGCATTGGCGCTTGAAAATGAATTTCTACGAATTCGCCAACAGGTTTCATCAGAATTTGAAATAGCGTATGCCGACACTCGCTCTGATCTTGATGGAGAAATTGCAGAAGTTATCAGTCAGGTAGCGGAGATTCGTCAACACATCGAAGATCATGCGCTTAACCATGACTTCGTCATTGAACAAGAATTTCTCATTGACGATTTACATAGCGAGGCAGCTGAGTTGGAATCAGGCTTCAACGACTCACTTGCAACAAGGCTCATCGAGATTGTCAAGGAAGCAACAAATCTGTACGTCATGCCTTTTCACGAAGCCTTGTACACCGTAGAGGAATGGATACGAAGTGACACTAATGAAGTCAGCCTGCCTTGGACCGAGGTTATAGATGATGACTGATATGCATATGACTTGGCCTACGGTTCAGCGTACAGCTAAGGGTAACGCTCTGGTAGAAACAACGATACTCATGGTAGTGATGCTTCCATTGATATTTGCGCTTGCGATGGTGGGCAAACTTATCGATATCAAACAAACCCTGGAGCAGGCTTCGCGCTACACATCTTGGGAAACTACGGTTGCTGCAGATCCCAATGGGTCCATGTCGGCTCCGCGAGTTCGCGAGCGTTTTTTTAGCGCAGCCGATATGCCTATAAGCAGTGAGACACAAAGTTCAGCGCCCAATACTTTGTGGGGTGAATCTGATCACTCCATGGGGGACTTTCAGTCCGCATCGACGGTGGTGCTCGATCAATCCTCTGTTGAGGTGCAACTTAACGAAAATATATCGCCGCCAACGCTTGCAATGAGAATAGGCGTGGCCGCAGCACGTTCAGGTGAAATCCTTGATGGTATAAGCGGAAACACCTGGGGGTTGTCGTCCATGGGTCCTTCATCTGTGTCGGTTGAAGCAAAAATTGAATCGTCAAACTGGTTGCCTGACTCCGTGTCGGGATGCTCGGGAAATGACTCTTACGTCTGTCTAAACAGTCGTGCCGTAATTCTTGGCGATAGTTGGAGTGCATCAGGAGATGTGCAAGCGGCTCAGAGAGTAAGAAGTCTGATGCCTGCTTCAGTTTTAGAACCTATCGGCAATGCCGTGTCAGTGGTTGGAAACCTGCCACTGTTTCAAGAGCTCAAAGACTTGCGTGGAGCTTTTGGGCATGTGGATATGCGTGTGCTGCCGGAGTATATGGACTGATGATAGCCATGGCCTTGCGTTTCTCTGGATTCTCTTGGGTAGTTTGCTTGTTGTGGTTTATCACAAACACCCCTGTACTAGCTGGCTCTTTTGATACATTAAATAAAGTTCCCGTACCTCCGGGCACTCAATTGGGTTTGGTCAGCGCGGAGTCTGTTCACAACGGTGCCGTGGTGTCGATCGCCAGCTTTGAGTCAACATGGTCCTTAGATGACACCTTAGCGTTCTACGGTAGCGTGTGGCCCAATGATTCAGATTCCACGCTCCCCGGGAGGCTGGAGTCGGTGGTGGGGAATTGGTTGCTTATCAGCAGGTTTCGGGATGACGTCAATACAGTCATTCAGCTGAACGTTAGCGAGACATCTCGTAGCAGCGGTTTTTTATCAGTAATGGTGGTTAATTCGCCTACTCAGCAGACACCAGCAATACAGAATCAAGGTGCTACCCGCGAGTTGTCTAGAACGAATTCTGAAGATGACTCTTCGTCGTCAACGCTAACCGTTCTCCAGTCTAACGAATCCATGAGTACTTTTATCCACTCCTTACTCCAGTTGAGAATGGATGCAGGTTGGCAATTGTCTTTTCAGAAACAGTACACGGGTAGTCAGGTTGTATTGATGAATCGACAATCGCAGCGGGTTGAAATGGTAATCAGTGAAGTCAGCCCAGGCACAATAATAGCGGTCATGAACGAGGTGCGTTATGCAAACTAGCCAAGTGGGTCGTTTGCAAAGAGGAGCCGTCATGGTCGAGTACTCCATTGTGACGCTGGTTGTCGTCATGGTTTTGTTTCTACCCTTACCTGGCCTTCAAGACTCGCTCATAACCACCGTTATGGATGCGTTGCGACAGTTTCAGTCACACACGATGTTGTTACTTTCCTTGCCATGAATATGATTATCAGCGCTGTAGTGGACTTGCATCATGATTGATAATCCATCA
>JBLHWG010000301.1:0-6514 GCA_047629055.1 Halioglobus sp. | reverse complement strand
TTCCACTTTTAATCGAAAATTGCTAAGCATTTTCTGAAACCGACGGTTTTTTCCGGTTATAGATTAGATAATTTTTAAGAGTGCCTGTCCCTGTAGTTCTTCGTTAGCTAGGTTCATTTAGAGCCAACTTTATTTCCTAAATACGCTCATCAGAGGCAGAAGAAATCTGTAAGAGAATTTCAGTTAGATCATCGCCATCACAATACAGATAGGCTACTGGAATATTCTAAACTGTAGCTAGCTGTTAGTTCAGGCGGTTTATCCAGGGGCCAGTTTTTCAATGCAATCTAATATAATCAGGGATCCTTCGTACCAAAAGACTTTAATTTAGTCTACTGTGTCTGCTCATAAGATCGAAGTCTGTCTTTGCATCTTTGTGCAAAGGTCTCTACTTGTTAAGACGCTAATTATAGTATTTTCTTTAGTGGCATAGCGGAAAGTCATATTTGATTCCTTGGGTTAGTGTCTTTGTAGTGGTCAAGCAATACTGTACATTCATGGCTGTCCATAAAGCCTTCTTATTTCCTAAACTTCCAACTTGAATGGTTACTGATTAGTCACCATTTGAAACCAACTATCTAAGATATTTGTTTTTTTGATGGGATCTAGAAACACAAGCAACTCCGGTCCAATGTTAACACGTTGTGAGTCCGCAAGGCTGAGCTCCGACCACAAATTCCAGAAAGCACTATTAGGGAATTTTTGCTGCTCTACGAGCTCTTGCAACAGGCCGACAATATCTTGCAAAATAACTTGACGTGAATGTTCAGGTGCAACCAAAACCCAAGGAACGGAGACTGCGTAATCCTCAGGAACGAAGACAGTCAAACCCTCCTGCGACCCCAAAGCTAGTTGCGAAAGTGGAATATTATAAGCGATGTCGATTTCGCCCAATTGCAGCGCTTCGAGAACTTCACCGCTGTTTTCGTAGATTCTTGAATCCAGCCTACCAAAGGCTCTGGAGATCCTCCAAAACAAAGGGGTTCGCAACAGGTCTTGAGTCGAATAAGCGTAACTTTGACTGTCGACACCTATATTGATCAATCCCAAACGTTTACTCAATCTTAGCTTATTTTTCTCAAGGAAATGAGCCAATTTTAGTCGACCTCTGGGCAGCTCCTCTGGGCTGAAAACCCCTTTGCGAACCACCATCACAGGCGAATCATAAAAAAGAGCAAGTACTTCACCTCGCCAGTGGCTTCCATCCATGGAGTTGGTTAATACCGGAAACGGTGTTAAAAAACCTTCATTGGCCAAACGAACACCAACGCCTGGATCCGATATAATGGCAATATCAATGCTCGGGACAGAGCCCGCTGACGACATGATATTGGAAATAATTTGGCCTTCGCGCATTTGTTTGTAAGTCGCGTTTACTAGTGGGAACCTGGCTTCGATCTGTTCCAATAAGTATTCGATCTGACGTGGTTCCATCACACCAACAATATGTACTGGACTTTGTTCTTCGTCTGCCCAGAGGCTCGTGGCACATTGCAACAAAAGCGCAATAGACAGTACCTGAATACGTAATTTCAATTTGATGTGTTCCTGTTTTTACTTACCGATTTGAACTTATTACTATTTGTAGAAGTGATCGTATTTTTATCTGTCATTGTAGAGCGAGGAAAACTGACCTCAACACAAACCCCACCATCACTGGGCTCCAACATACTAATAGTACCGTCACTGGCTCGCAGGACCTGCGCCACAATAGACAAGCCAAGACCTGAACCGGTCGGTTTGTCCGGGTCTTTGATAAAACGTTCAAATAGACGATCCCGTATCGCATCAGGAAAACCTGGTCCACGATCCTTGATGCGCAAAACAACGTTGGTTGCAGTGTTTGCAAGGCCAATCTGAATTGGACCTTCGCCATGTTTGATTGCGTTTTCGAGCAAGTTTTTGATCAACTCAGTCAGTGCGATTTCGTTTCCATGAACGATTGCGCTCCCTTTCGTTTCATTTAAGATTTCAATCTCAGGCAGGTCGATCTGGAATTTCAGTTGGTTTATTACAAGTCGCACAACTTTTTTTACCAGGTCAAAAAAGTCGATCTCAGAGCGGTCACCTACTTCAATCGAATGTAAAAGTGTCGCTTCGATCATCAGTTTATTAGCCAGTTCAGTGGCTGAAATGGCATTGCTATGGATACGCCGAACATAATCCCCCAAAGGTTCGGCTGGGTTAGTATCAACAGCCAATTCGGAAAGCGCGCGCATGGCGGTCAGTGGGGTACGCAACTGATGTGCTGCATCGGCTGTCACACGTCTGAGCCCAGTCAGAGTCGAGTCCAGACGCGCCATGAAATGGTTGATCGAATAAATCAACGCCTGCACTTCCGTTGGTACGTTGTCATCAATTGGCGACATGTCGGACGGGTTGCGGCTACGAATCGATTCCTCGATTTCATGAAGCGATGAAAATGACGAACGAATCGCAATTACGATGAGAATAATCCCAAGAAAAATAGCAAGGATTGCCGGAATCAAGGCAAACGTTGTCAGACGGGTGGCTAATTGATTACGGGCTTCGCGGGTCTCACCTACAAATACATTGAACCATCCGCCGCCGCTATTGCCCTGATGAAAGCGAGCGATTTGTGCCACACGAATTTTATTGCCACGGTATTCGCTATCAAAAAACACACTACCACTTTTCTGTAACAATAAACTATCGATCCCAAGAACCGGCGTACCCGTTACCAAATTGCCTTTTGGATCTACTATGCGATAGAAAATCCGATTCATACCAGAGGTACCGAGAATAGCGAATGCTGCATAAGGTATATCGACGGTCACGTCATCGTCGCTAATACCAATGGTTTCCGAAATTGAAAGTGCGGCTGCTCCAAGAACCCTGTCATAGGCTTCATCCGAAGCACGCTCCGAAAGTTGCCAAACCACAAGGCCGGAAATTAATCCAACCACCGAAAGAACAGTCAGTGCGCTGGATAATAACCGTTGTTTAATCGAATATGTCACGCTGGGTCGTTACGAGTCAAACGCAATTGGTAGCCGACGCCACGTTGGGTATGAATTTGGACCTGAGTATTGGAAAGCTTTTTACGCACCCGAGATATCAGCAATTCGACAGCATTCGGCGAGCCTACGTCTCCATAACCAAAAAGTTTTGACACAAGTGTTTCTTTGAGAACAGTAGTGCCGGAATGTTGCATCAAATATTCTAACAGTTGCACTTCGCGTGGACCCATATCTATTGGCTCGTCGTTAAATGAAACAGCGCGACCCGCCTGGTCTAGGAATAATGCGCCAACCTGCAGAACTGCACTTACTCCTCCGGATTGTCGCCTGGAAATTGCCCTAAGTCGCGCCTCAAGCTCATCTAGTGCAAAGGGTTTTACCATGTAGTCATCCGCTCCTAGATCCAGCATATCGACTTTGTCACCCAACTGATCTCGTGCAGTCAAAACAAGAACTGGAGTGGTTACTTTGGCTGTACGGAGGGAGGACAATACTTCAAAACCATCAACACCTGGCAAATTGATATCCAGAACAATACAATCGTAATCGCTATGCAGTCCTAGTTCTGTTCCTTCGGAACCGTTATTGGAGTGTTCGATGTGGTATCCACGAGACCGCATGCGCTCGCATATTGCAAACGCCACATCCTCATTATCTTCAATGACTAGGATTTTCAATGTAGACCAGCCGTTGCTGACAGGACACTGACAGGTTTCTCGTGCAATAGTATGAGATCAATAAATGGTAATTCAAAAAAGGCTAACACCTTTTAGTGGAGATTGGAAATGATGCAGGTCAAATCAATATACTACAAAGCATCAAGCATTATTTTTGCCGCAGCGTTCGTTGTTTCCAGTTCAGCGGCTTTTGCTGCATCACGTTCAGTTGTTGCCTCAAAGCGAGACGCTCTTACGGAAAATATCTGCGACAAACCTTCGCGTTTATCCGAGCAATATGAAGACGCCAATTGTGATCTGCTTGCCGATAAGCCTTCAGATCTTAGCAGCCTAAGAAACCCCGAAACTTTGGTTTGGGCTTATACCCCAATTGAAGATCCAGTTATCTATGCTGAACTGTTCAAACCGTTCACACGCTATTTGGCCAGCTGTGTCGGCCGTCAGATTGTCTATTACCCTGTTCAGTCTGAAAAAGCTCAAGTTAAAGCATTCGCAAAAGGTCGATTACATTTCGCGGGGTTTGCTACTGGTGCGACAGTGTCCGCCGTCGAAATAGCCGCTGCCCAACCCTTTGCTGCCAAAGGCACGGCCGACGGCATCCGTAGTTACCGATTAATTTCCATTGTTCGGGCAGAAAGTTCATTTGAAGACTTAAAAGACTTGACTGGATATCGTGTTGCACACACAACCGATAAGTCCAACTCAGGTAATCACGCAGCGCGATATTTCTTCCCTGAACAGGGACTGAAAGTTGACATAGATTACAAACCGATCATGTCTGGAGGACACTCTCAGTCCATCCTAGGTGTGTTGAACGGTGACTATGACATGGCTGCTGTAGCCTCTGACGTATTTGAACGCATGGTGGATCGTGGAAGCGTCAACCTCCACGATTTTCGCATCATTTATGAAAGCCCGCTCTTTCCAACTTCGTCTTTCGTTCTTGCTCATGACTTGGACGAAGCTCTTTCTACACTGCTGAAAACTTGTTTTTTCAACTTCAGATTCCCCGCTGAGATGTCTGCGGAATTTCAAGGCGATAACCAGTTTCTTCCTATCAATTACGAATCAGATTGGCAGGCTGTCCGCGATATTATCGGAGCAAAAAAAATGTGACGTCTAACTAACCACTCGTCCTAAAAAAGTCATTATTACGCTTCTCGATTAGCGCCCTTTTGGCTGACAAACTCACCTTTATCAAATAGGAATTACATGACTCAATTCAGCTTACCTCAGTCACCGAAACAAGTGTCATGGCCACGCTTAAGGGTAATCTGGTATCGCTCTCAAAATTGGGCTGGTAACCCGACGGTTACCATCGGCATAATTCTGTCGGTGTTTGCGGCGTATCTGATTCTTGCACCCGTTATTATGATGCTGATGGATGCATTTACCGTCGATTTTGCCGATCAAGCACGGGCGTCAAAACTCGAGGGTGAACTAACAAGCTACTACTTGAATCGCGCGATGAATTCGCCAATCGCAAAGTACATTTTCTGGCTTCCGTTGATGAACACCCTATTTGTGTCCATTGTGGTGATAATTGCCACATTGCTGGTGGGTGGCCTTCTTGGTTGGTTCGTCAGCCGTACAGATCTATTGGGTAAGCGGTGGTTTTCCACAGCACTTATCGTTCCCTACATGGTGCCTTCCTGGACCTTCGCATTAGCTTGGATGGCGATTTTCAAGAATCGCACAATGGGCGGATTACCCGGATGGCTTGAAAGTTTAGGCTTTACACCACCCGATTGGCTGTCGTACGGGTTCTTTCCGATTGCAGTAATCCTGTCACTTCACTATGTACCTTTTGTCGTGCTGTTAGTGGGTAACGCATTGCGCCAGTTTGACAGCCAGCTCGAAGAATCTGCTCGCACTTTAGGAGCAAGTCCTTTTCAAGTAGCTAGACGGATCGTCTTCCCGCTGTTACGCCCTTCTATCATCTCGGCAGCGACGCTTGTTTTTGCCAAATGTCTAGGTGACGTTGGTGTGACGTATATCATAGGTGCGCCAGTAAAATTAGATTTGTTGGCAACCTCACTATTGCGGACGATTTCTACAGGACAGGATGGTATGTCTGCCGTTCTTGCTGGCACGATCGTTATTCTGGGTAGCGTCTCTGTACTGATTGACATGAAACTTTTGAAAGCTGCGCAGCGTTTTGTAACGATCGGATCAAAAGGGTCTTTGCATCGCACAACTGTGCTGGGGAAATGGAAATGGCCTGCCTTCGGCTTCGCCAGTAGTTTTGTCTTGATTGGCGCGATAATTCCCTTCGCCGCCTTGCTTCTGACCACAGTGATGCGTATGCCAGGTATTTTTAGCTGGGACAATTTCACACTTGAGTTCTGGGTCGGTCGCGATCTAATCACCACCGCACTGCCACAAGGCATTTTGATTACAAAAGAATTCTGGGTGGCTGCTTGGAATACGGTTTGGATGGTCGGACTGGCGTCAATCGGCGCAGGTGTTTTGGGACTGATGGTTGGCTACATTGTCGCTCGCTCGCCTTTCCGCTTGCTTGGAGGCTTTCTAAAACAGGTGACATTTCTGCCATATCTTGTGCCAGGGGTCGCGTTTGCCGCCGCTTACCTATCGATGTTTGCCAAGCCTCACTGGTTCATCCCATCCCTTTACGGCACCAGTTACATCCTTGTGATCGCGTTATTAGCCAGTCAAATGCCGTTCGCCTCCCGCGCCGGAATTGCTGCAATGATGCAAATGGGCAAAGACCCTGAAGAGGCCGCGCAAATCGTTGGTGCCGGTTGGTGGCGTCGAGTTATATCAATCGTTCTGCCGATTCATCGTGGTGCTTTGGTGGCCGGTATTCTTCTACCATTTATTTCTGGCATCAAAGGG
>JBLHWG010000300.1:0-6529 GCA_047629055.1 Halioglobus sp. | reverse complement strand
TGACAACTAATGAAACATCATTCTTCCGTGATTCACATCCGTTTGAAACACTGTGTACAGATGTGCTACCGGCGATTGCAAAATCGCATTCGGGAATTATTAACATCTGGTGTGCAGCTTGCTCTACGGGTCAGGAGCCTTACACCATAGCCATGGCCATTCATGAGAACTGCCCACAGCTTGTATCCAGGGTTGCTATCAAGGGTACAGATATTTCTGCAGAGGTGATCGAAAAGGCGGCCTCTGGAAAATACAACCGCCTGGAGGTCAATCGGGGGCTGCCGATGCAACTTCTGACCAAGTACTTTGTACAAAAAGGTTTATCCTGGGAGGTTAGTCCAAAGCTACGCAATATGGTGACATTTGAACAACTCAACCTGATTCGTGACTGGCGAGGCCTACCCGATATGGACGTTATATTTCTGCGAAACGTGCTGATCTATTTTGATCCAGATGTAAAGTCAAGAATTCTTCAGAATACTGGCAAAGTTCTCAAGCCCGGAGGATATCTATTCCTCGGTTTATCAGAGACAACTCTAAATCTGAATACGGATTATAAGCGAGTAACAACTGATCGAAGTCACTACTACAAAGTCGCCTAAACGGAAGATTAGACATGAGTGTAATAAGCGAAGAAGAAATGCATGAGATAGTTGAAGTGGTCTGGATGTCGGTGCTCGATCTCCCTATAGAGTTTGGAGACGAAGCCGAACTTGCACTGTGTGACTATCTAGTCTCGGAGATACAGATCAGTGGGACCTGGGAAGGCGTAGTGACAGTTAGGGCAAGTGATGCGTTTCTAGTGCATGCCGCTTCAGTGATGTTCAGTTGCCCGGTGGATGAGCTAACAGATATTGACCGCAGTGATACCTTGACCGAGTTAACCAACATGCTCGGTGGGACAGTCAAATGCATGTTGCCAGAGCCGTGTGATTTGTCTTTGCCACACATCATTATGGAAGATGCTACTGATAGCACTGAACACGAATGGGTGAATTTTAATTGTGCAAATACTCCTCTGGCTGTGGCGGTTACAGCAAAGGTGCAAGGCGCACAGCAAGCCGCCTGATGCGGGTGTAAACAAAAACGGCTTTGATATGAACAAGAAACGTATACTCATTGTTGAAGACTCTGTTGCACATCGAATGCTCATTTCCACAGTCATCGACGGTCACCCGATGCTTGAGGTAGTGGGTACCGCTGAGAACGGGCTAATTGCCCTGAAAATGATCCAAGAGCTGAATCCGGATCTGGTGACACTGGACATTCAGATGCCGGTGATGGACGGTCTAGAGACACTGCGCGAAATGCGTGTGCGCTGTCCTGATCTTCCTAGTGTCATGATCAGTTCCCTGACGGGGATGGGGGCTGATGCGGCGCTTGACGCACTGGCATTGGGAGCACGTGATTGCATTGAAAAACCTGCGATGTCAGGCGGCTGGGAAGCAAGCTTGAAAATATTCCGTAATGATATACATGCGAAAATTCTGGCCTTATGCGGCGTCGGCGACTTGCCACGGCAGCTACAGAGACCAGCAATCCGAACGCCACAGACGTCGAGCAGCCATGCCAAGAAAAAACCAACAACCAGTGCGCGTAGCCGATCTAAAACAAGTGCAATAAATATTCTGGCAATTGGCATATCCACTGGAGGCCCAGATGCGCTGACCCGACTGATACCAGAATTGCCCGCGGATTTGCCGCTTCCGGTAGTGATAGCCCAGCACATGCCACCAGGGTTCACGCAGAAGCTTGCCATTCGATTGGATAGTTTATCAGCCGTAAACGTCAAGGAAGCACAAGCTGGAGATGTTCTAACCCCTGGTACGGTGTACATCGCTCCCGGCGATTACCACATGGTTCTCAAGTCTCGTGGTGAGCAGATTGTGATAGCCCTAAACCAAGACCCTCTTGAAAACTCGTGCCGGCCCGCTGTCGATAAGCTGTTTCGTTCAGTGTCTACAATTTTTGGATCTGAGTGCCTTGCCGTAATCATGACTGGGATGGGCAGAGATGGCTTGCTTGGTGCTGAGTCACTATCCGCAGCGGGTGCACTCATACTTGTACAAGATGAAGCCAGTTCCGTTGTCTGGGGAATGCCAGGTTTCGTTGCACGAGCAGGCCTTGCCGATGAAATAGTGGCACTGGATAAAATGGCGAACGCGATACTGTCGCGGCTAACGAAGTCAACGTCTACGCGAGTGGACATTGAGCCCTTAAGAAAGAGCTCATGAAATGTAACCAATGCGCAAAATTGCAAGCTCTCGTTAATGTTGTGAAAAGTGGCGGCTAAAGGTGTAGCTATTGAATTATGGCGCTTTCCCATTCTTCAATAAAAGTCTGATGCTTCAGCCGGTCCAAGTAAATCATTAATCCTGGCTCTAATGCTATTGTTGATCGTTGCACGCCGTTCGAACTAGCGTGTAACGAAGGGGTTGGAAAAACTCCATCGCCTTGATCTCGCCATCGTGAAGACGTCAAATGACGAAGAAATGATTTGGCAGTGTCGGGGTGTGACGTGTTTTTTCCAACCAGAGCGGTTCGCATCATTGTGGTTGGAAAATCTGAAGGCAGGATGATGGTGATCTTATCGGCAATGTCACTGCGCGCCATCGCATAACTTCCCAGCACATTGTAGGAAATGGCTATAGTTCCTGTCGCCAGATCCTCAATCATTTCACCAGAGCAACAGTAGAGTTGGGTATCAAGGTTGCCCATCACTTCCATTAAGCGCCAGTAGGTTTCAGACGTGCGGGCATCTTGAGTAGCAAACAAATAACCGAGGCCTGATTGTCGAACATCATAAGTGCCAATCTTTCCTCGAAACTTATTAGGGTTTGCACGAAGTATCTCGATCATTTCTTGTCGCGATTGCGGTATAGCCGTATCCGAAAAAGCGAGATTGTTCACGACTATCGCTGCGGGTTCTAATGTAAATCCGAATAGACTCTGACGCCATTGTGCCCAACGTGGGTGGGCAAGATCGTCGATTTGCAAGGCATAGCCGTCATTGACTAATTTGAGTTGCAGGTCCATCGCACTTGAGATGACGACATCGAATTGCTCTGGCGTATGCCTAAAACCATCGTAAACATCGACTGACCCAGTCACACTGTATTCGATGCTAACCTCTGGGTTATCGGCGATGAAGCTTTCAATGATAGGCGCAAAAAAATCGGTATCAGTGCTTGATATGACACGCAGTGTTAGTGAACCATTCTGGGCGTTGAAAAGCGTTTGCTCCTCCCAGTCCATTGCACCCGAAATCGAGGGCCACGCAAATATCATTAAAAGGAAAAAGTAACGCATGCGCCTCCCGATGAATTATTACTGAGTTTGAGTTGACCACCATGAGCAACGGCTACATCGCGGGCTATGGTCAGTCCAAGACCAGAACCAATTGTGCCGCTTGCGTTGCGTCCACGCGTGAAGCGTCCTGTGAGAAGTTCGATCTCATCTGTTAAGAATCCTGGCCCCTGATCTCGTACTTCAAGATAAGGTTTAGGGTTTGCTCGAACGACGAGAAAAATAACACTTTCGCTTGGCGAGTACTTCATGGCGTTATCAATCAAGTTTCTAATGGCATTTTGCAGCAAGATAGAATCGCCAGAAACTATGGCTATTTGGTCGCTCTCGAGCCGTAGTTCGACGTCCCTCATTTCAGCCAATGGCGTTATACGCAATACAATTTCCTGCACCAAATCGACAAGATCAATGTCGTTGCACTCCAATTGATTGGATCGAAAAATAATCATGGCATGGTCTAACAGCTGCCCAGCGGCTCGAGAGCTTTCGTCAATAGCGTAAATCATGGATCTTAACGCCCGCCTATTCTCTTCCTTATCGACTCGCTGAAGCGTGGCTTCTGCATGCGAGCGCACCGTTGCGATCGGGGTCCGCATTCGATGCGCCGCTTCAGCTATGAAGTCCTCTGACTGATTAAGTGATCGTTCCAGCCTTGCCATAAGGCTGTTAAGTGATAAAACCAGTGGAGCCATCTCTAAGGGGACCGGTTTTACGACTGGGCTTAAATCCTCGGGACCCCGTCTTGTGACCGAACTAGCCAGTCGTCGCAACGGACCGATTGTGGCAGCGGCGGCCCAGATTGATAGCAGCATGGCTAAGGAGAAGAACCCTGCGCCTAGTACGGCAGCATGTTGCGAAATGCGTTTCAGTGTTCCTGACAGATTGTCTTGTGTCTGTGCAACGGAGGCCGTTATTTGAGTACGAAGTTCAGCCCCAATCAAAATGCGAGTCGCCGTTACTTGTCTAACAGGGACGTCACCAAATACCGTTGATTGGAATGCGATAGTTGTATTGGCTGGTAAAGGCGGTACGGCTAAGTCATCGTATCCTGAAAGGATGCGATCATCTTGGTAAATGGCGTAGAAAATTCGATCGTCTGTCGGTGTGTTCAGTATGGAAAAGGAGGAGTAGGGGATATCCATCTCAACCACACCGTCTTGAATGTTGGCCGTATCCAACATTGACGTAACCGATGCGCGCAGAATGCTGTCTTGACTCTGCTGTGCAATTTGGGCTGCATAGTTACGCACAACGAAAAACAGCAGAACAGTCAATATGAGAACACCACCAATGAGTCTGACGGCAAGTTTGTTACGCAGCGAACCTGAGGTGTAAACCGGATTATTCGTCATCCAATCGGTACCCCAAGCCTCTAAGAGTGGTAATTTTCAGATTGGAGTTTTCTAAATGTTTACGAAGTCGGCCAATATAGACTTCGATGGCATTTTCCGATACATCGTTGTCATAGGAAAACAATCTGTCCACCAACTTCTGCTTGGAAAATATTTGCCCGCGGGAGTTAATTAATAATTCCAACAGCCGTAATTCGCGATTGCGTAGAGTTATTACTGTACCCGCTATTGATAGGTGTCCTGCTACCGGGTTAAATTCAAGATTCCCCAATTGCGTGACGGTTTGGGCAGATCCTGCTTTGCGTCGTAAAACGGCTCTGCAACGTGCTTGCAGTTCTGCATGGTCAAAGGGTTTGGTGACATAGTCGTCGGCGCCCAAGTCCAGCATGCTAATTCGATCAGACACCTGTGAGCGGGCTGTCAACACAATAATCGGGGTGTCTTTTTTCAAGGCGCGATGGTGTTGGAGGAAGTCCCTGCCATCACCATCGGGTAGCATAATATCCAGCAGAATCAGATCGTAGTCCTCAGTTGCCGAAAATGCGACAGCATTAGCAAGGTTCTCAGCGTGATCTATGACGTGACCATCGAGCCGCATTCGCTCTGAAACAGCAAGTGCCAATGCCTGATTATCTTCAATCAATAGAAATTTCATAGCTCTATAGTGAACCTTTTTAGTGCGTGACAGGTTTGTGTCAGGTTTTGATGTTCAAGTGTCACAGCTGTCTCGCCTAAAGAGCAGTAATTAATTTTTGGAGGAAATGATTATGATAATGAATATTGGCCGTCGTGCCATACTGGCATCAGCAATTGCGGTGCTTACGTTTAGTGCCCCGACTTTTGCTGAAGAGATTGATAGTATCCATTTTCTGATCCCCGGTGGTGCTGGTGGCGGATGGGATGGAACGGCCCGGGGAACCGGCGAAGCGCTAACAAAAGCGGGCCTAGTTGGTAAGGCATCTTATGAAAATATGTCTGGTGGCGGTGGTGGTAAAGCCATAGCATATTTGATAGAAAATGCAGATAGTAACCAGGGTACGCTCATGGTTAACTCCACACCCATAGTGATTCGTTCACTTACCGGTGTGTTCCCTCAGAGTTTCCGCGATTTGACACTGGTTGCGGGCACAATTGGTGACTATGCAGCGATTGTTGTGGGCAAAGATAGCCCTATTAATTCAATGAGTGACCTGGTTGCTGCCTATGATGCAGATCCAAAAGCTACGGCTATTGGTGGTGGCTCTGTTCCAGGTGGAATGGACCATTTAGTAGCTGCGATGGTGATGGAAGCGGCTGGCAAGGATGCATTAGGTGTGAAGTATATTCCTTATGACGCTGGCGGTAAGGCGATGGCAGCATTGTTGTCAGGTGAAATTGCTGCATTGTCCACGGGTTTTTCAGAAGCAGTTGATCTAGCTAATGCTGGTGAAGTCAAAATCATTGGTGTCACATCGGATGAGCGGGTAGCCGCTGCTGGCGATGCAATGACTATGAAAGAACAAGGTATCGATACCTCGTTTGTTAACTGGCGGGGTTTTTTCGCAGCGCCTAATCTTCCTGCCGACAAAGTTGCGATGTATCAGGACGCGTTGGCCAAGATGTATGACACAGCAGAGTGGGAAGAAGTTCGTGCTCGAAACGGTTGGGTCAATATTCATAATTCTGGTGACGATTTCAAGGCTTTCCTGGAAGCACAAGAAACAGCCATTGGTGACCTGATGAAGAAACTCGGCTTCTTATAAGCCAGTTAGGTGGAGCGGTGCGCAACTACCGCTCTGCCACATTTAATAAGAGACACAGAAGATGGCGCTTGATCGTTGGATTGCATTGATTTTGCTGGGTATTTGTCTGATCTACGGCTACACAGCCTG
>JBLHWG010000299.1:0-6657 GCA_047629055.1 Halioglobus sp. | reverse complement strand
TGTCATCAATGGTGGCGATGGCAACGATACGATGGTGCTCAGCACCAATGCAGGTTCTGGAACCCCAGCTGACTTTACGGTCAGCAGCAACAACGCGCTGTTGAACGGTGCCAGCAACGAGACGATCGTGCTGACAGGTCTGGACTTTGGTGACGACACGGTGAAGAACTTCACCACGGCTACTGAATCAGCGATAGCTCCTTCAAAATCAGTTCAAGTATATAATGATGGCACCGATTTCCTAGACTTCACTGATTACCTGACAAGCCAGACCTCCGCATCGGGCTCGGGCAATTCCCAAAACTTGATCGCAACCACACTGCAGTACAGTGAAACTTTCGACTTCACTGGTGCAACGGGTGATGGTTCTTCGAACCCTGAAGTTGAAGCCAACGAAGTCGCAGTAGTTCGCATGGGCACTACCACCGACGAAGCTAGTGAAACATTCACTGCGCTGAACGCATCGGTTGTCGAGAATTTGTTCAACAACGATGGTACCTATACCGGGTTTGATGGGGCGGACAACACTTTCGGTGATCTTGATGCGGATGACTTCGACGTACTTGACAGTCAGACAGCTAATCAGGTCGTTAATGGCGATGCTAAGGCGATCTTCATGGTCGAAAATGCTGACAACCTGGGTGAGTACAAAGTCTTTGAACTCACATGGGATGCTAGCCAAGCGGATGGTGACGAAGATGTCACCGCCGTTGAAATTGGCAGCCTCGACTTTGGTGACTCGCTTACCTATCTTGACGACGTCAACCTGGTTGGCTCGGATGACCATGCAGCGCTGCTGACATTCGGCTTTGCTTAAGCTTGAATTCCGAGGCCCTGCGGGGCCTTGGACCTAAATTTGAAAAAGCCCCCGAACACCTCGGGGGCTTTTTCTATCCACCACTTATGTTCTGCATGTGATGCAGCGGTTGGATTTGCACCCCTCAAATATTGATAAAAGGATGACAGACATGGCCAAGATCACCATCGACGGCAAAGAATACGACAGCAAGACACTAAGCGAAGATGCACAGGCAAATTTGCAGAACATCCAGTTCTGCGAGCAGAAAATGGCAGAACTAAAGCGTGAAATTGCGATCGCCCAAACTGCGCGCAACGCCTATACGGTGGCTCTCAAGAGCCAACTGCCCAAAGACTCCTGATCGGGTCAATCCCATGCCCAGCGAGAATAAAACAAAATTGCCTCAATCCCTTGTTTGGTGTATTAGCTTTCTAAAATACATCGGTGTTTGAACAGACAAAATTGCACCTACACGCATTAAGCGAAAGGATGTTCGCTCATGAAAGCCCAGACACCATTGGCGCGGGCCTACGGTAAGTTCCGTGCAGTATTCGGCGCCACTATATTATTCAGCTTTTTCAGTAACATCCTTATGTTTGTCGGCCCTCTGTACATGCTGCAGGTCTATGACCGTGTTCTGGCCAGCCGGAACGAGCTGACCCTTGTGATGATTTCGGTCATCGCGGTTGCACTTTTGGTCACTTACGGGCTGCTGGAATTCATCCGCTCCAAGCTCCTTGTGCGGGCGGGATTGCAATTTGACGACATGCTCGCCAATCCAGCGTTTAACCGAGTGATCCGTAACCAACTGGCCAATCCTAACGGCGGTGGACACACGACATTAAATGATGTGGACAAGGTGCGGGAATTCATGACCGGGCAGGGGATCCTTGCGTTTTTCGACGCGCCCTGGGTGCCGTTGTTTCTGGCGCTGTGTTTCGCGTTTCATCCGTGGCTGGGCATGGTGGCGACTGTTGGTGCGCTGATCATCTTTGCGCTGGCGCTGACCAATGAATTTGCGACACGTGGCCTGCTGCAAGAGGCGGGATCGGCCAATCAGGGGGCGGCGCATTTCGTTAATACCACCATGCAGAATGCCGAGGTTATCCGTGCACTTGGTATGGAAAAGCAGTTGACCAAGCGGTGGCAGAAACAGCACGATGATGTGTTGGACAAACAGGCGCGTGCAAGCGGACGGGCAGGCGGCATCATGGCTTCGACCAAGTTTGTGCGTATGACCTTACAGATCGCTATTCTGGGTACAGGTGCTTATCTGGCAATCCTAGAACAAATCTCTCCTGGCATCATGATTGCCGCTTCCATCGTAATGGGCCGTGCGCTGGCACCCGTGGAGCAGGCTGTCGGTCAATGGAAGCAGTTCGTGGCAGCCCGTCAGTCGCACCATCGTCTGAAGCAGATATTCGGCAACTTCGACGATGAAGAAAAGCGTATGCAGTTGCCAACCCCCAAGGGTAATCTGACCGTGCAAGGGCTGATCGCAACGGCACCCGGATCAAAGCCCAGTATGGGAAATTCCCGACCGGCACTGCTTAAGGGCATTTCGTTTTCAATAAACCAAGGCGAGGTATTGGCGGTGATCGGGCCAAGTGGTTCGGGTAAATCTACGCTGGTACGTCATCTGGTGGGAGCCGCACAGCCACAGTCCGGGTCTGTTCGTCTGGATGGGACGGAATTGCATCATTGGGATATGGAGCAACTTGGACGTCACATGGGGTATATGCCGCAAGATGTGAAGCTGTTCCGCGGGTCCGTCGCCGAGAATATCTCGCGGTTCGTTGAAGATGCGACAGATGCCGAGATCGTAACCGCCGCACAGTTGTCTGGCGCGCACGAGATGGTGCAAACGCTGGGCGAAGGGTATGACACCGATGTCGGGGATGGTGGTCAATCCGTGTCGGGTGGTCAGCGTCAGCGCATCGGTCTGGCCCGTGCGGTGTTCCGTGATCCGAACCTGATTGTGCTGGACGAGCCAAACTCTAATCTGGATGCGCACGGCGAGCAGGCGCTCGCCGCCTGTATTCAGGAAATGAAGAAGCGTGGCAAAACTGTGGTGCTGGTAACGCACAAATCGAACCTGTTGGCGCTGAGCGACAAGACGCTGATGCTGGTGAACGGGTTGGTTGAGAAATTTGGGCCCACCCGTGAGATGTTTGCCGAGCAGGTCCAGCAACGGCAGAAGACCAATGCGGCAGCACCAGCGACATCGCCTGCCGTTGTTAACATGTCCGACAAACCGCGCGCCTAAACCGTTCAGTCCCCCCCCAAACGCTCGTTAAGGAGCTGAGCCACCATGATCAGTAAACCAAGTCCGAAACCCATCGCCCTAATAGGCTACATTCTAATTTTCATTACTTTTGGAGTCTTTGGTGGTTGGGCTGCGGTGGCCAAACTGGATAGTGGGGTGGTGGCTCCAGCCACAATCTCACTCGAAGGAAACCGACGGGTGATACAACACTTTGAAGGTGGGATTGTCGAAGAAATATTTGTGACTGAAGCGAGTAATGTGAACGAAGGCGACATCTTGGTGCGTTTGCAAAATATTGAAGCGCTCTCTAACTTGGAGGTGTTTTCAACTCGACTGGATGTAGCTCACTTGGTTGAGGCACGTTTATTAGCAGAACGTTCCTTGGAAGAAATAGTAGTATTTCCCCAAGTTATACTTTCGCGTAATTCGCAAGCTATTTCTTCAGTGCTTGCGGATCAAACTGATATATTTAATGATCGTCGGCTAATTCTAAAAAGCCAGGAAGATATTCTATCAGCACGTGTTGAGCAGATAGAGATGCAGGCTCAAGGCCAAGAACTTCAGAAATCAGCCTTTGAGCGTCGGTTTGCAAATTATACTGAATTATTGCTGAGAATGCGTGACGGTGAAGAACGCGGCCTTATTCAAGGCAACCAGTTATCCCAACGCGAGGATGAGCTGATCGAAATTGAAGCTAACTTGGGTCAAGTGATTTCCGATATTGCACAGACGCTAGCAAGCATTGGCGAAACAGAGCTTCAGATTTTACAGCTAAAACAAGAGTATCGTGAGCGGGCTAGTACCGAGCTAGAGCAGATTCGCGCAGAGATTAACGAATTAATTGAGCGCCGCAAAGTGGCTGCAGACGTATTAGACCGTACAGAACTCCGAGCACCTAGCTCGGGTACCATTCAGAACCTTAAGGTACATACAGTGGGTTCCGTTGTGCGTCCCGGTGAAGTGTTAATGGAACTAGTGCCAGAGGACGAAGAACTGATCATTAATGCGCGTATTTCGCCTATAGATGTAGACAATGTGTCTGTTGGTCTAGAGACGGAAGTGCGATTTAGCGCGTTCAATACCAAACTGGTCCCTTTCATGCAGGGTACAATTGACACTGTTTCCGGCGATGTAATCACACCTGAAAACGCTAATGAACCACCCTATTATTTAGCCCGCATCACAGTTGAGAAACAAGATATACCCGATGAGATTAAAGACAGACTAAGTGCTGGTATGCCGGCCGATGTTGTAATCACTACTGGTGAACGGACATTGTTAGACTTTTTATCATCTCCATTACTGGATGCAGTCCGAAAAAGTATGCTTGAGGAATAAGAAAGTATGGAGGCGCTATTCCATTTTTCAGAAACGATGTGACTAACTTAGGCAATCATATCAAACTGCAGGAAGTCCGACTCAAGCCCGATCAGACCTATGACGTTACCGTCGTCCGTTTGCCATTCCATATAACTAAAATCACCTGATTTTATCGCTTCTCTATCGATGGCAATAAAGCTGTTACCCTGATCGATATACCCAATATCGCCACCTTTATCGTTTAAAAAATCTATAAGGCGTTGGATGGCGTCATCGGAGGTGTCAATTTCTATTTCAGCCACTGTCTCCAGCTCGTTGAGCAAAGCATCAAGATTGATACTCATCAAAGTATGATTGGCATCGAGTTTTTCCGACTGGAAGTATTGCCAAGTTTTGATTACCTCGGCTAAGCTGAGTTCGCTTACCTCTTTTGTAGTCTCTATCGTTGGGCTGTCAGAACTCTTTGTTGGCACAAAATGATCTAATTCCTTGAACAATTTATCGGCCAGTTTGACTGAAAACTCTGTATCGATGTTTTTATCGTGGAGGTTGAGAACTGGCACTATATTTTCGTTCACCTTTACAACATTCTCTGTGACATGCGTCAGTTCCTGTTGCAGGACAGCGGCATCTGATTTTATGGATTTGACCATATCAGGGCCAAATTTTAAATCGATCCCAAGAAAGTCTGTCAGCAGCGCAAACATGGCACTGTTTGCTGGGCTGTCACCAATGTCCTGCGTGTGTGTGATTTGTGTATCCTGATAATATTTGGAGAGTTCAAGATATTTGAGGCCTTCCAGAACCTTGTCTCGGTTGTCCAGCAGCACCGCCTCAGACACAAACCCCATTGCAATGGCGATGGTACTAAGACCGGTAGCAAAGGCGTTCTGATGCAGTCCCAGACCTTGCTGTTGTGTCGTTTCACGCGTCTGGCCGTGTGTCTCAGGGGTGAGGTGCGCGATCTCAGGACCGGTCTCTTTCGGCAGGCTGGCAACATCTCCATTCTCGTTCGTGAACAGGTCGTCCTGTGTGCCTGCGACTGGAAACATGCCTTCGAAGCTCAGGGGAGGGGTGGTATCTTTTGTATTGTCTTCGGGTGCCAGCAATACCAAATCTTCGGACGCCAAGAACAAAGTCCAGACCAATGCTGCTAGCATGGCCGACGGATGCAGGCTAATCTTACTGCCGCGCTCAAACCGTATTACACGGCGTTCAGCTTCCTCATTAGTACCGGGAGCGGGTAGAGTCTGGTTAGTGAAATCAGCGATCAGTTCGTTGAAGTTCTTCCCTCGCAGGGCGCGCAGGACATTCGGGCTGTCCAGCAGATAGAGGCCGTCGATGCGGCACATGTGGATAAAGACTTCGCCTGTGATGTGGCAAAACACAAACCACGGGTCGCCCTCGTCGGTGATCCCGCGATCCGTTTCTACCTGCACATTAGCCTTGTTCAAAAGCGCGTGGACCCGGAACAGATCGGCAAGCTCCTGATTGCTCCAGTCTTTCTTGGGATTAGGAAGCAGTGATCGCATCGTAGCCTGCGAAACTTCTCCGAGGCTGACAGATCCATCCAAGGGCGTGTTGAATGACAACGTCTGGTTCGCATCGTTCAGGACGTACGAACTAGAGCCAACTTTACCTTTATTCTGGAAGTCAAAGATCTTCGCCATAGGGGGCTCGTCCCGATCAAGTTAAGTCAAATTAAACCATACCGTTTATCGATCAGCTGATCCAGAGAAGATATTAGCCGGTCAGGTCTTCGAAAAGAATCTGATAGGTAAGCGGCTCGTAAAAGCGCAAAAGCTCCCGCACAAAGATTTTAGGGTCTTGTCCAAGCGCACCCGCCCATTCCACATACCGGTGTGCAGGTATCTTGCCACGGCCGTTTTCAAGCTGTGAAATGAACGTGTAATAATCCAGCGACAAATAGTCCGCGAGATCTCGTTGCGATAGCCCTTCGGCTTCGCGTAGTGATTTTAGCCACAAGCCCAAAGTGGCACGTTGTTCTTTGGATTCTTCCGGCGTCGATTTATGCAACTCAGCAAGCATGGGTTAACCCTTCATTGGCAGCTTCAGGGGGCACGCACCTGCCTAACTGCAGGGGTATTGAGTGAACCACTGTACAGCAGAATTTTGCCGATGGCAACGCTATCATAGACTTATCGCACCTTCGTGAAGTTATAGCTGAAAGTTGGTGACTAGTGACCTGCCCCAACCTCGTTACACAAATCGTTTTAGACCATGCTTCCCCTTTCCTCTAAAGGATTCATCC
>JBLHWG010000298.1:0-6662 GCA_047629055.1 Halioglobus sp. | reverse complement strand
CACGAATCTCGGGAATCATTGGAAACAAAGACCCTAATCCGTAGTACAGCAACCACAACTGGATAAGCAGCGGTGTACCCCGAATAACGGTGCAAAAAGAGCGAGCTGGAATAGACAACCATCTGGGCCCAGTGACCTGAACCAGACCAATCGGAACTGCCAAAATCATTCCGAAGAATATCGACAGACTCAACAACTGGAGCGTGATGATAATGCCATCAATGAATTTGGGCACGTACTCTGCCACCCAATACCACTGCATCTAGACAAGCTCCGGCTGACCGCGTCGCGATCGCTTTTCCAAGGTTCGGAAAATCTGGTTGGATATCAGCGTGACGAAAAGGTACAACAGTGCCGCTGCAAAAAAGAACATAAAATAAGCTCTAGTAGAACCCGCCGCCTGCCGCGTAATCAATGCAAGTTCTGAAAATCCGACAACTGCTAAAAGCGCAGTATCCTTAGTGACGATCAGCCACAGGTTTGACATGCCCGGTAGAGCAAAAGGAAGCATTGCTGGCAACGTAATTCGCCGTAAAATTTTCCAGCGGGACATACCAAAGGCGGCCGCTGCTTCTATCTGTCCACGCGGAACCGCTAACATTGCTCCACGAATAACTTCAGTTGCGTACGCCCCCTGAACAATACCTAAAACAGCAATACCTGCCACCAGCCCGCTGATGTCGATAGGTCGATAACCCATCATATCCAATACTTCGTTTATGGCTTGAGTGCCTGCGTAATAGAGCAACAGGATTAGCACCAACTCAGGAACTGCTCGAATTAGAGTTGTGTAAAGTTCCAGTAACCACTTAGTGGGTTTGGACCCGTTCAACTTGCCCAAAGCACCAAACAAGCCTAAGAACAATCCTAATGCATAAGCGCCGAGGGCTATTTGCAGGGTACTACCCAGCCCCCGGAGCATATTCCAGCCCCACCCGCCTTCAGAAAAAGACAGGTAGTGAAAATTAGCAAAAAGATCGGACAAAATAGTCTATTTGCCGTAAATATCGAAGTCGAAGTATTTCTTGGAAATGGCATCGTACGTTCCATCTTCACGAATCTGCTTGATCGCAGCATTAAATTTCTCGCGAAGGTCATCTTCACCTTTACGAATACCGGCTCCAACGCCTAAGCCAAATATTTCTTCGTTGCTCAGGCTGGATTTAATTTCGAAGTTTGCACCTTCGTTACTGGCGAGGAAATCGGCAAAAGCCAGGGAGTCACCAACGACTGCATCTACGCGACCCGCTATCAGGTCTTGGTTGTGCTCGTTAAAGTCTTGATAGGTTTTTACACTATCGGCAATAGACTCGTACGTAGCCTCAACATAGTTTTGATGTGTAGTAGAGACCTGAACACCAATGATTTTACCCTTAATACTATCCGGTGAACCGTCGATGCTAGAGGACTTAGCGGCAACAATGGCTGCAGGTGTGTTGTAGTACTTCTCAGAAAAATCGATGGTTTTCATGCGCTCAGCAGTAATGGACATCGAACCAACGATTGCGTCAATTTTCTTTGCCATAAGAGCTGGAATAATTCCGTCCCATGCAACTCCGACCCAAACGCAGTCTTCTTTCATAGACGCACACAGAGCATCTCCAATCTCAGTTTCCCAACCCACGAAATTACCGTTGGTATCGGCCTCGTAGAAAGGCGGATATGGGGCTGAATCCAGGCCCAGGCGAATTTCAGCCATAGCCGTACCAGCAGAAAATCCTACTGCCGCAATCGCTAAAATTGTCAGAATTTTTTTCATTATTTTATTTCCCCAAGTGGTGTTTAGTGAATGGAAGATACAAATGCACGACATCGGTCACTGGCTGGCTCGTAAAAAACCTTATGAGGCGTGCCTTGTTCCTCCACTTTTCCTTCATGCAGGAATATGACTTGTGTTGAAACATCCCTGGCAAACTTCATCTCGTGGGTAACGAGAATCATGGTTCGACCTTCGTTCGCAAGATCCTGTATGACTTTGAGAACTTCGCCGACCAGTTCCGGGTCCAGTGCCGAAGTAGGTTCATCAAAAAGCATAACACGCGGCTGAATCGCTAAAGCCCGAGCAATGGCGGCGCGTTGCTGCTGCCCACCCGATAAAAAGGCCGGATATTGGTCTCGCTTTTCCCAAAGTCCGACGCGGTTCAAATAATGCTCAGCCCGTTCCTTTGCTTCTAGCTTGGATACGCCCAAAACGTGAACCGGTACTTCCATCACATTTTGCAGGACATTCATATGGGCCCACAGATTGAAACTTTGAAAAACCATACCCAGTTTGCTTCGTAATCGTTCCACTTGCTTTAAGTCGGCGGGAACTCGCACCCCCCGTTTTGTGGTAAATTTGACCTGCTCTCCACCGATACGTATTTCGCCTTCACCGGGTTGTTCAAGCAAGTTAATGCATCTTAAGAAGGTGCTCTTGCCGGACCCACTGGCTCCTATAATCGACAGAACATCCCCTTCATGTGCTTCTAGCGAAACCCCTCTGAGAACTTCCAGGTCACCAAATTTTTTGTGAATATTCTCCACGACCAATGCCTCGGCCGGGGAGCGGTGTAATTTTGCGCTTGGTAGAGTATCGTTAGGCATCTGGAGAGTGTAATTGATGCGCACGTGCCAAGTAAACGGTTGACTTGTAAAAGATCTTTCAAAGAGCCCTGCCGTACTCAGTCAGCTTGTACCAACTGCTCCGGCCTTGCGTCCTGGAACGGGTTTAGATACGCTGATTTTCCGTCAATTCCCAATCCGCCGGCTAGTACACTCTGATACAGGGCTCGGTAGTCCATCGTGTATTGCATGTCATCATCAACAAGCTCATCCATTATGCTATAGCGATTAAGTAGGCGCCCCGGTTTTACAAAAGCCCCTCCCTCCCTCCATCCAGATACATTCGGAGGAGAAAATAGCTCCATACCCAAGGCTCTTTGCCAACTTGCAAGTCGTTGCCACTTATATTTAGGGTATTCCAGCGGCCGGGTGGAGTGCCTCTATTGTCTATTTGCCAACAGGTCCAAATCAGAGTATCCCTTCGTAACAGGAATATAACAATCCCGTCACAAATCAGCAGAGGATACGTCCAGATGCGTCATTACAAGGTTAAGCAAACTTCTTCACAGCAACATAATCACCGATACGGCATTTTCATTCTTGTGGTGTTGCTCTCTATATTAATTGCCCCGAAAACTGCGCTATCGCAACAGATCACGGTAGCGCCTAACCTAACCTACACACCTCAGCAAGTGATTACCATCGTCGTGGATTCGCTACAAAAAAATGCCGCTGACGACGAAGGAATAGCGACAGTGTTCAGATTCGCCTCTCCGGGTAATAAGTCAGCTACTGGCCCATTATCTCGATTCACACAGATGATAAAACGCGGCTACCCTGACATGCTTAACCACGTAGGCGTGCGCTACGATGCGATTGATATTACTGGTGATGTAGCCATCCAAGCCGTCTGGTTGCAAACGCAATCTGGGGCTGAATATGGCTACGCATTCCAACTCGGCAAGCAACGCGGCGGAATGCATGAAGGCATGTGGATGACAGACGCCGTCGTACCACTAGGGAAAAACAAAAACAGCGGTATTAGAATTTAACGCAATTACCTACGTGGTGCGGTCTGCATCCACGTAGGTAAATAAATCGTCTTATTCGATACCTTTAATGCGCTTTGCTTGTTGTACGGTATTGTGCAGTAAACACGCAATGGTCATGGGTCCAACTCCACCGGGAACCGGTGTTACCGCACCAGCCACAGCAGAGACCGATTCGTAATCAACGTCACCTACAAGGCGATTTTTTCCATCTTCTTCTATGCGGTTAATACCCACATCGATGACTGTTGCGCCAGGTTTGACCCAACTGCCATGAACCATGCGTGGACGCCCTACGGCTGCCACCAGAATATCTGCGGTTCGGCACAGTCCTTCGAGGTCTTTTGTTCTGGAATGTGCAATGGTCACTGTACAGTTGGCTTGCAGTAGTAGGGCCGCCATTGGCTTACCCACGATATTTGATCGCCCCACAATAACTGCATTCATGCCTGTCAAATCTCCGTGATGCTCCTTGAGCATCATTAAACAACCCAACGGCGTACACGGCACAACGCCACCACCATCGGTGTTGAGCCGGCCAACATTGATCAGATGAAAACCATCAACGTCTTTGTCATGGCTGACCGAGTTGATCACTTTAAATTCATTGATGTGAGACGGCAGAGGTAGCTGGACAAGAATGCCGTGTATGGCATCGTTTTTATTTAAAGAATCAATCAATGACAGCAAATCTTCCTCTTTTGTATCTACGGGAAGCTTGTGCTCAATAGACTCCATGCCGACCTCAACAGTCTGCTTCGCTTTGTTACGCACATACACCTGACTTGCCGGATCCTCACCGACCAAAACGACTGCTAACCCGGGCGTTAAATCATGTTCTGACTTCAGGTTTGCGACTGTTTTTGCAAGACTTGCTCGCAGCGTAGCTGCAGCAGCTTTGCCATCAATGACTGTCGACATGGTAGCGGGGTCCTCCGGTGTGTGATTTGATCCCGAATTAGAACACTTACGAGCCGAATTTACGCAGTAAGCTTGCAAATTGATTACAGTGGATGTCGTTTCAGCGCATATTTGACTAATCTGATCTATTGTTGTTCAATCGAACAAAAGTGCATAGTGCTTCAATGAATCTAAATAAGACATCTTTGGCAGTCATTGCGTTATGTACGCTTGTTTCTGGCTGTAGCTCATCGGATACTCCCGAGCCCCCTAACGATATGCTTGGTGATCCGGGGACACCCAATTCAATGCTTAGCCCTACCCCCGAAGCCGGTAGCGATAGCGAGCGATTGCTCAGGGGGATTAATCGTCAAGTTGCCAGGACCATTCTGGACCTGAATAAGCGCTTGGGCGACGGCATCCCTTTGACTGATCAGCAGGAGAGCTGCCTGGGAAGTTATGATCCTGCCGCTGGGCAACAGTTGCTAATGATCGATTGCGCAGATCCTCTGGCTACGGGAGATGTCCCCATCTTTGTAGAACAGGCTAGCTATTACGACACACCAGGATGCAATGCCGCTATTTTCAATGGCGAGATCAGTGACTGCTTTCTAAAAACCGCCCGCCTTTCGATTCCACTTCGGTGGATCACTCCAGAACGCCCAGCTGGCACTCCAGATAGCGCTCCAAACAGACCGCAACCGCTTGCCGGTATCGAAGTTTTCTACGCAATTAACAACAGCACAAATTTACGCATTGCGAGTAATGAGGCCGACGAGGTACTCACGGGACGGTTTCTATGTGATATCAATTTACTGAACAACCAAACCACTTCTACCAATCAAACTTGCGCCGGCACGATCAACCTGGCAGCAAATAATTTCGACGACTTACTTCCGGAGTAATCCAGTAGCTCATCGACCCATTGTGTACAGCTAGAGAAGCTGTGCCGCACCGATCAATGCCGGATATTCAGAGTGAATGACGAAACTGGGGACTTTTTGCAAGTAGGCTTGCATACGTCCTTTGGCTTCAAACTCGCGCCTGAAGTCAGACTCGATAAAGAAATTACCAAGCCGTGGAACGATTCCACCACCAATGTAGACACCGCCCTCGGCTCCCAAAGTCAGAACTAGATTTCCAGCACAGGACCCAAGCAGCTGGCAAAAGATTTTTAAGGCTTCTTCGCAACAGCCATGCTCAGGCAATGGATCGTAGTCCACGCCCTCTTGTTGTGACTCGTAGCTAGCCATACCCCAACGGGTGACGTCAGCGGGCGAGTAATCAAATGACTCCAGGCCATCGATATCACGCAACGCGCTGACAATATTCACAAGACCCGGTCCAGATAGAAACCGCTCAGCAGAGACATGTCGAAATTGGCTCATCAACCGTTCATAAACCGCAAATTCTCGCGCGGTGCGGACACCAAGGGACACATGCCCACCCTCACCTTGCAATGGCACCCAATGCTCTTGGCAAGGAACTAGCCCCGATACACCCAAGCCAGTTCCTGGACCAATGATGGCCTTGGCATGGTTTTTCTGCACAGTTCCACCACCAATCTTGATCAGTTCCGATTCGGGTAAATGAGGAACAGACAGTGCCAAGGCGGTGAAATCGTTAACAACATGCAATTTGTCAATTTTCAGATCTGCGCGCATGCTATCAATGGAAAATGACCAATGATTATTAGTCAGCTTCACCGAATCTCCAACCACTGGTGTCGCTACGGCAATGGCCGCAGATGAAAGCTGATTGACTTTTTGCTCTGAAAGGTAGGTCTGGACGGCAGCTCTGAGACTCGGAAAGTCGTCAGTGCGAAAGGTATTAGTGAAAATTGGCTCGTTGAATTCATCGAGCAAGGCGAACCTGGCGTTAGTGCCACCAATGTCGCCGACAAGGCGTGATCCATTCATAACTAGACCAACCAAGTCCCTGCAGAAGTTGGCGGAGAGAGAGGGATTCGAACCCTCGATACGCTATAAAACGTATACTCCCTTAGCAGGGGAGCGCCTTCAGCCACTCGGCCACCTCTCCGAAAATATTGACTCGGTAAAGATGAGTCAACAGCGAGCGATACTACAATTCTATTTGAAATGCCGGTATTACAAAAACTGGTGCGCCCGGAAGGATTCGAACCTCCGACCACCTGGTTCGTAGCCAGGT
>JBLHWG010000297.1:0-6663 GCA_047629055.1 Halioglobus sp. | reverse complement strand
TCGGCTGGTGATTTTATTAGTATTGAGTCTCGTTCAGGTGAGATTTCCCGATTATTGGCACAGCGTTTTGGCGAAGCCGTTTTGTATGCATCGGCTGAGCGTTGGATTGCAGAGCCATTGCCTGATGATGCTCAAATAATGGTCACTGGCTCTGATGAGTTTCCAGCCTTTGAGCCAATTCCAGTTTCACCTTTGACTCGGTTGGTTCGTACAGCTCCTGCTAACGGTGTGACTAGGAGTCTATCGGATGCTATCTCCTGGCAAGCTTCCGAAGCCACTGATGACGCGATTGAGCTTGTAGTGGCAGCACGTGACAATACACAGCTAAGTGCCAGATCAATTAAATGCTGGCTGAATGATGGCGGTGAATTTTACTTGCCTGACGTTGTTCAGCAAGCATTACCTCAGAACAGACAGACTGTGGTTAGCCTTGTTCGTACTCGTAATGCGACCTATGATTCAGGAAGTGCCCAGTTGCATGTTAGTCAGTCAAGCTACCCCTAGAGTTAGCGTTAGAACTGGCTAATCTACGATCGTTACATGTGGACTTAGATTTCTGAGTCTGGGCGGGCGAGCCGAGTCAATCGAATTGTTGCTGAACACTATTCCATCTAGTAGTGCACTGGCGGTTGGGCCGAGTCCATCAGTCGATATTTTAAACGGTACGCACATCTGTCTAGCGATAACTCCATTATTGCAATCTAATGTTCGCTCGCTTCTGTCAAAGATTGCTGTTATCGCAACAGAGGCCTGATCAGGGCAAAAAGTTAGATCTGTATCCATCACGATACAGGTATGTTCGGTAATGTCATTTGCGTTCAAGCAGCCGGGATACTCACTCGCGCTTTTTACCACAGTACATTCGGAGATGCGTGTATCTGTATGAGGTAGTGCACAGTTGATGGGGCGTTGTTCAGCGTGAGCCTGAGAAAATACACTTAGGGCTAGAAGCGATAAGCCCAGCCACCAGATTCTGTTTAAGTAACAGTATTTTGCATCTGGGAGCGCATTGTCGAATTGAGTTGAAATATACATGCACTAGAATCAGCAATTCATGGACCAGAGATGGAGCGCTGAGCAGAGGCATTTACAATTACTTGTCCGTTACCACGGTTTTTCAAATACGATTACTTTTGCCTCCTCTGAGTAAGCTGAGTTGATTCTTGCGCTATCAAGCAACGTCATTTATGTCACGTGCCCATACTAGTAGCTGGTTGTTTGCAGGCATCGCTATAGCCCGAGCGGGTAAGAATCCGTGCTGAGTTGCCAGATTGTTGAGATCGTAAAGGTCGCGAATACCGCTCTCCGGATCGTTACTACGTAGCTGCTGGTCAAATTCGCTGTTTGCTTGACTATTGTGTTGGCCATTAAGGGAAAACGGACCGTAAGCTATGAATTTTTGACCTTCATCTAATGACGTGGCTGAACAGATAAACGCTTGCTGTACCAATTTCCAACCCACGATATGAAAGGTATTTGAGGTGTAGCACGCTGTTACCTTGATGTCCGGGAGTTTAGGAGTTCTTAGATCTAGTGCTATTGGAGGAAGGATGTTTGCGCACTGTGTTTCATTAATCCATTGACGAATTCCGGGTAGCTGCTCTGGAAGATCGCTAGGCATCCATTGCACGTTAGGCATTGCCGTCGCGAAATATGTTAGATGTTGACCCGTTCCACTCCCGTATTCCAGCACATGATCGTGCTCTGTTAGCTCGTGTTGCAAGACTTCTAATATTGCTTGTCTGTTGCGCTCCGCAGATGGTGCGTAGGGTTTTTTGGGGCTCATAGGATTTAGCTGGGTTGGCTGATTGGAAAGTTATCTGGGGTATAGATAGGAGGAGAAAATATTTAATACAACTGCCTGCTGCATAGTTCACAAAATATCGGGGCATAGTCTTAAGGGTTTCATTCAAAGAGACATTAGAGATTCAGATATCCCGCCAACTGCCATTAAGTTATGTGCAAGCCTTGAAAAAGATCCTACGCTAATGAGTGCAGAACAGTAAATGGTCAACATCTAACATGTTGCCGACTATAGTGAGTCAGTCGCTAACGGATCATTGATGGAAAGATCATCAAATATGAGAGGTATCATACCTACTGAATTAGCGAAGCTACTAGTATCGTTTGAAAGTATTGTCGACACCCTATCTGCCAAAACCGCTGATCTTGAGGAAGATAGCAGTAAGTTGAGTGAAGCTCAGAAAATTGCCAAACTCGGTAATTGGGAACTTCGTGGAGGCGCGAAGGCGATGTGGTGTTCAGACGAGATGTATTCCATTCTGAATCTCAATAAAATACCCAATGAAATAGGTGGTGCCGAAGAACTTATAAGTTACACCTATAGCGATTTTTTAGGTAAATTCTCAGATGCAGATAGAACGTTACTTCAGCAGAAAATAGAGTCATCAGTCAGTGTAGAGAGTTCATTTACGCTGGAGCATTGTTTGCAGTTAAAAGGCACCAAAGCTTCGCACTTCAAACATGATGTCATCTTAACAAACGTGTTAAATTCCGAAGAAAAAATTATTGTGGGAACTTTGCAGGATATATCGTAACGTAAGGAATTCGATCACAGTCTGGTACAACAGGCTCGCTTGGACACGCTAACCGGGATACCCAACAGAAACATGTGTGTGGATCGTCTGACACATGCGATAGCGAAAGCAAGAAGAAGTGGAGCTCCCGTATCTGTGCTTATCGTTGGACTGGATCACTTCAAGGAAGTTAACGATACGATGGGCCACTTGGCAGGGGATTTATTGTTATGCAGCGCCTCTGATCGGCTACAGACACTACTGCGTGACAGCGACACACTTGCTAGGTTGGGAAGTGATGAATTTGTGGTCATTATTGACGATGAACAGAATATTGATGCTGTACCTATAGTTACGCAGAAAATAATCGATAGTTTCAAAAAACCTTTTGACATAAGCGAGTGTGAAGTACTAATTGGGGCATCAATTGGTATTAGTATATTTCCACAAGATGATTAAACGGCTCTTGGCTTGTTGCAGAAATCTGATACCGCCTTGCACACCTCTAAGGTCGAGGGCCGAGGCAAAGTGACCTTCTTCAAATCAGAGATGGATGCACTTGTTCATAACCGCCTGAGTATTAGGTCAGATCTTTCCACAGCGCTGGAAAATAATGAATTTCACCTCGTCTTCCACCCTATTGTAGATAGTGTAAGCGGGGAGGTTGTCAGTTCTGATGCATTGTTGCGTTGGGTGCATCCGGAGAAAGGCATGATTCCTCCAGATATGTTTATACCTATTGCAGAAGACATTGGCTATACCCAGGAGATAGGATTGTGGGTGCTGGAAAATGCGGTGAAGCAGCTGTCTGAATGGCGAAAGCTAGGACATAGCTCGCTGAAAATTTCCGTAAACATGTCAATTAAACAACTACAAATGGGTTTGAAACCACAAGACGTTATTGATATCTTGAATCAATATGATGTACCTGCAAATAGGCTAACTCTTGAAATGGCGGAGAGTATGTTTGTTGATGACATTGAGGCTACTAAAATGTGGATGTTAGAATTGAAAGATGAAGGAGTCCAATTCTCAATTGATGACTTTGATACCGGATACTCTTCTCTAAGCTACCTACTTAGTTTGCCAGTTTCAACCACAAAAATTGATCGTTGTTTTGTATCAAATCTGCTCAATGGCCGCAAGGATGAAACGCTATTATCACGCTTTCTCAGAAGCTCGGATTTTCAGTAGTGGCAGAGGCAGCTAAAAAGTACTATTTCGGAGTTCTGTTGCTGTTGGCGACTAGATAACACTAAGGTCTAGGTAATTGATCAGCGAATTCTGTTCGCTGTTTATGGCAAAGACGTCTGGATTATCCGGGTGTTGGCATAATTTAAAGCATCAGCAACCTTGATTCCGTGGGTGAACTGTTGACGTTAGTGTCTCTGGTCTCTTATGCATCGCATGAAACGCGCCTAATAGTTCTCGGCAAATTCATTCTGAGCCGGTATTATTGATCGTTCACGCCCTGAATTTGCGAGATCGAACCAATGAACATCACTCTTTATACAGCTTCAGCCAGCATAGGGGTTGTTTCCCATATTGCCCTAGAAGAATCGGGCCTACCTTTTAAGGTCATTCAAGTCGATTTCGCCAGTAAGCAGCAATCAAGCGTGGAGTACCGTGAAATAAATCCGAAGGCCAGAGTGCCTTCGCTGATTGTTGAGGAAGGAATCATCACTGAAACGCCTGCCATTTTGACGTATCTAGCTCAAATGGCTCCAAATTCTTCATTGGCGCTCCCTGAGAATCCCTTTGAAAGTGCGCAAATACACTCATTCAACGCGTATCTATGTTCTACGGCACATGTTGCGCATGCACACAAAATGCGAGGGACTCGCTGGGTCGATGACGAAGCCTCATTGAAGGCAATGACAGCCAATGTGCCTAAAACAGTAGCCTTGTGCTTTGACATGATCGAAAAACAGATGCTCAAAGGGCCATGGGTTCACGGTTCAGGGTTTACGATTAGCGATCCGTACCTATATAGGATATCTACCTGGGCTGAATCAGACGGTGTGGATATCAATAATTATCCGAAAATAAAGGCGCATCGAGAGGCCATGGCGCGACGTGATTCCGTAAGAGCTGTAGAGGCCTACTTTCAATCCGATTCTTAAAGGGTCAATAACATGAAAAAATACGAAAAATTAGAAGCCGCTGTTGCCGCGCTCACTCCAGAGCAGTATCGGGTGACGCAACAGGAAGGCACTGAAAGGCCTGGGACCGGGGAATACCTTGGAAACAAGGAAGCTGGTATCTATGTCGATATCGTTTCAGGAGAGCCCCTATTCGCCTCAGCCGACAAATTTGACTCCGGCTGCGGTTGGCCAAGTTTCACAAAACCAATAGAGCCAGTTTACGTACAGGAAATAGTGGATAACTCATTAGGTATGAGTAGGACTGAGGTTCGATCAGCCAACGGAGATTCACATTTGGGACATGTGTTTAACGATGGACCTCGAGACAAAGGTGGTTTGCGCTATTGCATCAACTCAGCCTCATTGAGGTTTATACCCCGGGATAGCATGGAATCTGAAGGCTACCCAGAATATCTGGATCAAATTGAGGAAATTGGGTAATGAGCAACGAACGAACCGTATTGGCTGGTGGTTGTTTCTGGGGGATGCAGGAACTGATCAGAAAACTGCCTGGCGTTGTCTCCACGCGGGTTGGATATACAGGTGGAGATGTACCTAATGCCACTTACCCCAATCACGGTACACACGCTGAAGCGATTGAAATAATCTTTAACGACGAGCTGACTGACTATCGTCAAATGCTTGAGTTCTTTTTTCAGATTCATGATCCAACCACTACGAATCGGCAAGGTAACGATCGTGGTACCGCCTATCGCTCAGCAATTTATTTCGAGAACGAGGCACAACGCCAAGTTGCATTGGACACCATTACTGATGTCGAGGCGGCTAAATTATGGCCTGGTCCTGTGGTTACTGAAGTTGAGCCTGTTGGGGATTTTTGGGAAGCAGAGCCTGAGCATCAGGATTACATTAAGCGTATACCCCATGGGTACACTTGCCATTTTATAAGGCCTGACTGGGTATTGCCTAAAAGAGCCACAACCGCGTAATTTTGTAGAAGAGATTCTCTGCATTATTTCTGACTGGGGTTGCCGAACACTTTATTTGTCTTCAGTATCCCAGCAGATAGTTCCTTTCTTTAGCCCTTCTTCATGGTCTCTGAAGCTGAATAGGCAGTCAGGCTCTGAACCGGTCCTAGGGCTGGCAAGTTTGGGGTTTAATGTTGGTACTCGCTTCTGAGCCCATGCGATTAGTTCGTTTCTTGCTTTGTTCCAAGGGTGGGCTTCTTCGTATGGGCTGTTTTCGAGCGAGAACACTAGCCTGTTCAATTCTGCTGTGTTTAATGGATAGTGGTTCAATAAACTTAGTGCCATTGGATATCCCTTCCCACTTAGCGCAATTGTAAATGCAGTAGTAGCGCTACGAGCACTTTTTCTTGATTTGTCATACAAGTCAACTGACGGATCTGCACCCTTTTCGAGTAAAAGATCGAATGCTTCAAAGTTGAGTAAGTAAACCGAACAGACGAGAGGCGTCCTGCGCAGTTCATGCTGGACTTCATCCCAATAGGCATTGGGTGAAGCACCATATTTGATTAACAATTCCAGGTATCTAGTGCTCCGATCGTCTATTGCTGTACAGACAGCGTTTTCATTGAGTTGAGATCCCAATATAGCTTCAGGATTCGCCCCCTTTTTAAGTAATTTCTCGGCAGCTCCAAAGTTCTTTTTTACTAGGCTATCAATTAGGGCTCGATCCAGTGAGTCATCGTTACTCGCTTGCACTAGATTAGCCTGAAGCAGCAAACATAGTATGAGTTTGATCAGAAGAGTCACGGCCAAGTGTTTAGAATGACTGGGTTTCATGTGATTTTTCATGGCGAACAATTGTATCTAATAAGGGATTGTAGTACGTGTATCACCGCGGTGATTTTGTGCCAGAGAACTGGTGCAAGTCCACCCACAAACGTCGCAGCATTATCATGCGTAGAGTTCATCCAGGGATGGTCAGGGTTGGGTACTTCTAACTGATCGCCTGGGGCGGTCTGCATATCACGCCAGTTAAGATCATCTGCCAGTTCT
>JBLHWG010000296.1:0-6668 GCA_047629055.1 Halioglobus sp. | reverse complement strand
CTGCCCGGTGATGGGAATGGTTTTTTGAAGGTAAAAGCTTCCGCACCGGGGCCGCGAGTTCTTAGCAGGGCGAGCTTTTCTTTTGCTTCAGTAGTGCTCGGCTGATGACCGACTTTGACCCACCACAGCACCTGAAAGGCGCTGGTCATTGGCGTAAACCATTCCTGCTTTCTTCGTAAAATATCCACATGGGTAGAAAAATAGACAAACTGTCGCAGCGCAAAAACATTGGTCCAGGTAGAAAGGTTAACGATGGTGCTCGAACCGAAATCCTGTATCCCTGTTGCGTCGCCTGCTTCAGTTTGTAGCCGCCAGCGAAAGCCGGGGCTGCGTTCTGCTAGTTGATTAACGCGATCGAGATTGCTAACAAAACCCTCAAGGCGCGGTGAATCAATCGGCGCAGCAAGGTCGGCAATATTGAGCTGAGCTAGTTCATACATGTTGGCAGTCCTTTAACATGAAGAGCTCTAACATGAAGTATCTCTAGGTTCAGAATCTTAAGGTGCTGGCACATGGGCGAAGGTAGCTTCAACGATCTCACGATCTTCCTGAGACTTGATCTTGGCTAAAGTAGCGTTTGCTTGAGAGTACATATCCTTATGAAGTTGGTCCCTGCCGCAGAGTTTTGCCGCATGGGCGAGTATTCCCTCGGCCAATAACATGGTGGCACGCATACCGTTTTGCTCGGTTCCTAATTCATTCCAGTGAAGCGACGAGGCGTGGGCAATATCTAATAGTTGCTGATCCTGGTCTGGGGATCTGGTTGCAACCGAAAGATTCCAACCGAGGTTGTTACATTCGATCCCAAAGTAACGGTGCCAGGCTTTCGGTGTGTTTTCCTCAGGAATCTTGGCCATGTCGTCTCCTCCTTAATTAGTCAGCCGCGAGTTGTCGTCGTACCTCAGCGATTTCTTCAATCAGCGTAGTAATCAGCGCGGCTGCGGGCATTGATCTAAATAACCCAACCCCCTGGCCAGACCACATGCCCAAAAAATCAGCATTGCTGGTTTTGATTGCGGCGCTGCGTAGCGGCCCGGACATCGAATAGTGCAATGGATAGGGCAACAAGTTTTCCTTCAATGATTCTACTTCAGTGATGTAGCGGTTGCGTAGCCCCCTTGCTGGTTTGCCGGATATCGCCCGGGTAACCAGAGTATCTGAGGCGGAAGCGGCAGACAGCTTTTGCCGCCAGATATCCACCAGTGGCGTCTCTGCACAACCGAGAAATGCCGTGCCCATTTGTGCCGCGCTCGCGCCTAGTGCGGCACAGGCCACAATGCTTCGACCATCCATAATGCCCCCGGCGGCAATTACAGGTACCGAAACGCGATCAACAATCTGGGGCACAAGCGCAAGGGTGCCTATCAGTGCCTGTTCTGACGGACCGATAAACGTACCCCGGTGACCCCCGGCTTCTGTACCCTGGGCAATGATGGCGTCGACACCAAGCTGGTCAAGATGCAAGGCCTCCTCAACCGTGGTGGCGCTGCACAGAACCTTTAAACCAGCGTCGTGAATGGCGGCTACCTGATGGGCCTCGATGCCAAAGTGAAAACTAATCACCGGCACCTTCTCTTCTATCAATACCTGCAGTTGCGACTCGGCTGGGCCAAAGATCGGTCTGGGTGTTGGCAATTCTCCCAGACCAAGTTCTTTGTGATATCCCGCGAGCAGCGCTTTGTAGTCGGCTCCCATCGGTGCGGCGTGATCGATGTCCTCTGTGGATGAGGCGAACAAATTAATATTGAAGGGCTTGCTAGTCAGTGACCGAATCTTCTGAATCGTACTCCGAAGTTGATCAACCGACAGAGGCGAAGCACCAAAACTGCCGAGGCAGCCAGCGTTGCTCACAGCCGCCACCATCTCGGCGCTTGAAGCACCGGCCATGGGCGCGTGAACAATGGGGTGCGCAATGTTGAGCAGGGATTGAATTCGTTTCGATTGCCACATATCCATTAAAGCCAACGTCAAATATACCGGCACCCTACCAAACTTGGAGTTCTACTGGCAGACTCAACTTCCTCAAAACTGTTCTGGGCCACACCATGCAAAAAATGCTTATTGATACGGATACTGCCTCTGATGATGCGGTGGCTCTGGTCATGGCCCTACAATCGCCGAATATCGAGGTGGTGGCCATCACCATCGTGGCGGGCAACGTAGATGTGCCCCAGGCTAGCCAGAACGCCAGGTACACACTGCAGATGTGCGGCAAGACGGTGCCGGTTTATGAGGGCTGTCACAAACCGATGCTTCGAGAGCGACATAGCGCAACCTTCTTTCACGGTGAAGACGGCATGGGCAATATGTTCTATCCAGAGCCCACCCAGAAAGCAGAAACAGGGCATGCAGTAGCCGCAATCATTGAAACCATACGCACTAACCCCGGTATTACTTTGGTCACGCTTGGCCCCATGACCAACATCGCCCTGGCAGTCTCCGAGGCACCGGATATTGTCGGGCTGGTCAATCGATGCATTGTGATGGGCGGCGCAGCCTGCGCTGTGGGCAACATTACTCCAACGGCGGAATACAACATCTGGTGCGACCCAGAAGCTGCACGCATCTGTTTTGCATCAGGCTTGCCGATCGAAATGGTCGGCTGGGAGCTGAGCCGCGGAGAAGCCAATCTCTCGGTAGTCGATATGGAGCGTTACAAGACTGAGATTGATACACCGCTCTCTAACTTTGTGATTGACTGTAACGCCTCGGGCTTACGCGCCAACACCGAATGGTTAGGTGATCCCGGTCTTGGTTTGCCCGATCCGGTTGCCATGGCCGTTGCACTGGACCCATCTATTTGCACTCGCAAAAGTAATCACTTTGTTGAAATTGAATGTGAAGGTATTTTTACCAGAGGCATGACCGTAGTGGATGCGCTGGACGTCGCCCAGGATGATGTCGCCAATGTTTCCATGTGGGCAGGCCATCGCGCCCGCCCAGCGAATATCTCAGTTTGCTGGGAAATCGATACAGATAGATGGAAAGCGCTATTAGAAACCTGTGTGGTTGGCTCGCCGTAGAGTTTATTCTTTTGATACGGTATGTTCAGTCATTCAAATGGAACTAAGGAGCGGTCACGAACGCAAGTGTCTTGTCTCGGTTTCCATGGCGGATGGCTCACTTCCTGCAATTGTTCCAGCTGTCATCGCCATGGTGCGCTTTGGCTGCATGAAGCACCCGCCTCAATAAAGCTAACAGCCAAACCCAAGCTGGCTGTGAACGCCCGAATGATGAAGCGAGAAAATATAGCGGATATCCGTATTCGGCGATTCGATGGTGCTGATTCTTGGAGCTTTCTAGACTGATAGTCCTGCTCAAAATTTGGCCCGTGTCATCTCCTTATTGCGTTCACTTGCCACTCTAATCAATTTTCAGCACTTCTCAGCACTTCTCAGCACTTCTCAGCACTTCTCAGCACTTCTCAGCACTTCTCAGCATTCTACCGTCTATTTGCGCCCGTTTTGCAACGGACGAGTGACACCTTTCACATCCTCTCCCCATCAGCACATCTATATGCGATTGATCTTAATCTATAAACCTTAATCCCTCCATTTTCTCTGGAGGAGTTAAGAGGCGCCATGCCGCTTTTGTTTTGGCAGTGAGTAATTGCTAGCATGTCAAATCAGTGCTGACAGGGCTTTCAAAAAATGATCAAAAAACAATCAGGAAGTTATACGGCAAAAGCAAACACGGCACCGTGTCACAGAAGAAGTTGTTAGGTGGCATTGATGAACAACTCGCGAACCCTTTCATTTCTTCAGCGTGGTATATACAAGTCTGCTTTGACGAATGGGTGGCTCAAGATTTAGCTTCGATGTCCCAGGAAGAAATGCTCAAGGTGTTAGCGGCGCGAGTGTTATACGTCATTCCGAAACTGCTACTCATTGGTTCCGTATTCATCCTGCTGACTCAACGAGTCGGACTAGTGCGCTCAATCGCTGTAGCATGGATCGTCGCTGGCCTACACACGCTGACTTACTATGGGGCGTTTGAGATCTCGCTTGCTTCGAGCATCGAGAAAGTTAGACTGTTGGTACACCATCTGATTCCGCATGCGTACTTTGCGGTCGTTATCCTAATTTGTATCTATAAACCGTTGTTGGGTGATGAAGATTATTATGAACTCAATAGCAAGCGCACCTAACATGGCAATCAACTTCGTGCCTGCGGCACTGGACGCAGCAAAGCTGCGCCAGTTACTGAGGTGTTGAGGCTGTAGGAAACCCTCTGCTGCCTACCCCTCTGGTATAATGTTGGCGTGACTGTCACGCTGGTAATGACTATGCCTCGATTCTATTCGTACAACTACGACCAACACATCATGCTGGTCATTAACCTTGAAGAGCAGCTTCAGCCGGGCACCTTTGGGCATGCTATTCACAATCTCATTGAGAACAAAATCGATCCGAGCGCCTTTCGTACGCACTACATCACCGACAATGACAGTGCGAAGCTGCGCACGATACAAAGATACAATGGCGTGGCCACAGTTGATAAGAAACACCGCGACCGACTACGCCAAGAACGACCACTCAATCCCAGAGTACCCGCCAGTGAATTTACCTTTGATCAGGTCAAACAAACTTGTGTTTGTACGGCAGGTGATTTGAAGAGGCTACGCCAGACCACAGAAGACAAAATGTTCTTTGAGGCAAGGTTACTGTCATGTCGACATTGTTGTTTGAAACAACAGTGCATGCGTAACCCCGATGCTGCGGATCAGCGCAAAGGTCATGGGCGGCAGGTATCGTTTCTAATCAGCGAGAAGCGCAAAGTCACTTACACTGATTGGATGAAGCATCGGGTAGATAGTGACTATGGTAAGCAGATTTACAGTCATCGTATGTCGACTGTAGAGCCGGTATTTGGCAACGTTGAACACAACAAGGGGCTAAAACGGTTCTCGCTGCGAGGCAAAGAGAAGGTGAACTGCCAATGGCAGTTGTATTGTTTGGTCCACAACCTTGAAAAGCTCAGCCGCTATGGACAACTCGCCGCATAGTGGCACAATGGATGAATACTCAGTAACGAGGAACATGTTCAATGTTGTTGGTTAAAAAACCGACAAGCCCAGATTGGGTTTTTCTACATCCTCGTTATGTGCCCTTGAAGGTATCGAAATGACTAATACTAATGGCGAGATGTCTCCACGTGGAACGGCGATAGCGCGTTACAAGGCGCGAACGAATGCTGAAGGCGCGTCAGCTTGGGCTGAAGTGGCCTGTGCGCCAAGTATTCGAATGCACATACCTAAGTTTGAAATTACGGCAGTCGGCGCAGAAGAGATCGACTCAAAGGTTTTCGGATTAATCGCAGCAGCCGGCATACAGCAAGAATTGATAGAAATTCATGAGCACGGACTCTATGTAACGTGTTTCTTGCACCAGACCGATGGCGCCGACGGGTGGGACGCAGTAGAAATATTTCTCTTCGACGAGCAGGATCGAGTCGCTGAGATTTGGGCTCTCTAAAATGGCATCACATAACAAAATGCTGAACATCGTTCGCTACGCTCTCTGGGTCGCTCCGCAGCAAGCTGCTACGCGCCCGTTAGCATGGCTTTATGTCTCTTAAGGAGGAGTGTGTATGCAACTGACAGAAAAAGAGCTAGCCACAATTGTCCAAGCCGAAAACTCTTTCAGTCGTGTAAAGAACAGGCAAGTAGTTATATTAGTGGTTGTGACCTTAACACTACTAGCGATGTTGTCTGGCATATTGAACACTGACTTAGGTGCATATTTTTTGTTCGCGGTTGTTCTGTATGCAATTCTTCTACCTAAAATTAGCGGCCCACCAACGAGCGATGTGGTGGCACTGCTGACTAAGATGCGTTCCAAAGCTGACATTAAGAAGATAGATCCACTAATCAATGTAATCAGTCGTAAAGCATGAACTCAAGACATAACAAATTTTTTGTTCGCACAACAAGCTGTGCTGGACTGTCACTGCTATGCAGCGCCAGCCCATGGGCAAGGCGTTAGAAGGCATACGATGATGGTCCCAACTCAAAGACTTGAGCTGAAGGAAGCAGAATTTAGCCACGCGATAGATCTGGCGACTTACCACAATGATAAACGCTATTTGGAGCACTACACCGAATCTCCAGATACTTTAGCGCTAATAGCGTTGTTCAAAAAATGGGCTGCTGCAACTCCTCGACGAAATCACCAATTCATTCTTGTTCTCCGAGGTTGTGGTACTGCGATTGGCTGTGCTGCTCTGCGGATGGAAGGCAGGCCAACGGGAGAGGCTGAGTTAGGTGTAGAATTAAATCCTGATTACTGGAGACAGGGATATGCCAGGGAGGCTGTTTCGACACTGTTGGAACTGGGACGCACAGAACTTGGAGTTGCTCGATTTCTCGCTAACACAGCTAATACCAACCGTTCAGCTCAAAGATTATTAGAGGAATTCAATTTTTCTTGTGTAGAGTCTCAAGGTGATAAACACATTTATTCACGGAAAACCCATGTCTTCTAACAAGATGTTGTTGTCGCCTTCGGCTGGGACTCGGCGCTTCGCGCTACTCCCAAAAACAGGATGTTAGGCGTTGTGCAGCGGCCAATTGAAGTGAAGTTGTCCGCTGCCCTCTTCGTGTTCACATATTTGGTAATAGTTGTGAACAGCAGTTGGCCATTTCGAGTATCGGACATCATTGCAATGGT
>JBLHWG010000295.1:0-6676 GCA_047629055.1 Halioglobus sp. | reverse complement strand
CCATGCACCGACGTTTGATGTTCGATTGGGGGCTTGTGAATAGTGGACACTTGCCAATTACTGGTTTGATAAATTTTTCAACGCGCCTATTTCTGCGTCCTGAGTCATCGGTTTCATTGCTCGAGCTTGGTTCCAGCTCTCCCCGACCTTCAATGCAAAGTCTGGTTGAGGGAGACACTCTTGTGATTAAGGTACTGGGCCACGGCCTGAGCTCGCTGTAAGGACAGGATATAGTTGTACTCATCAGACCCTATAATGTCTGTGTGGCTGATTACATGAAGCACTTTCATCGGCAAGCGCATAAATGCCAATGGTGACACGCTGCACTTCGAGTGCTATCAGTGAACACTGCGGATTCGGGCAGCGCAACGCACAAGATGGCAGTCGACAGTTTCAATAGAATTCTCATTGTGTGGGTCCGTTTCAGTGAGTGTTGGGGTACGCATAATATCAGTATAAATTATGGCACTGTCGACAGCTGTATTGTGTTGATCTCAATCAACGTTCGGTTGAAGAAGTGCTGGTTTTCGCTGGTATGAGAGTCTAGAAACATTCGTTGCAATGTAACGGAACCAAATTGAACTCGCTCTCTCTGATCAGAACGAACTGCAACATTAGAGCTTTTCACAATGACTTTAAAAGCAGCAGTAAAAGTATTGCCGATAGTTTTATTTGTTTTTTCACTGGGCGACACCTCCGCAGAATCGCCATTTTCTGGTGCCACTTACGTAGCATTTGCCAACACGCTATGGGAGGCGATTGAGGCCAACAAGCTAATTGGATAAAATTGTTTTCAGAGCATGCCATACAAAACTCCCCGCCGCACAGTCATTTTTTCGAAGCGATAGATGGACGCATCAGCGTCGCCAACCGAGAGGGGATTATAATCGTCAAGAAAAAATTCGGTAAAAATGGAGATGAAACTCGTCAGGAAATTGCTGACAAACCTGATGATTATTTAACATCAATCACGGTCATTTTTAAACGTGAGGAGGGCTACGACAACGATAACAAGAATTGGTTTTGGGCTAAATACTACCCCGATGGTAGTTTGTTTAAAAATCCCAAAGACATGACGCTTGCCGGTCGAGTCGCCAAAGGTGCAAATGCGGGATGCCTCTCCTGCCATGTTGCTGCACCTGGCGGGGACTATGTGTTTATTCACGATCGCTACGTAAATGACTGATAAATTTAGTGAATCATTCAGCTAATTAAGTGCATGACGCTAAGCCACAATTCCGATGACTGAAGTCAATCGGAATTGTGGTTCGGTTATGCTCTCTGGCTCACGCACTCGGTTCGTTGTTATGCTTTTCCGTGTCATATTGATTACGACATTCGGAATTAATTCATTTCGGCGACTTTCACTGAAGCTTCTAGGTGTGTTTTCGATTTAAGAGAGGCAGTGATCAGGCAGCTCTGTTCACTCTTCTCCAGCAGTCCTGTTGCTTTGTCTTTATCAGTGCCTATCGGCACGATAAGCGTAACTCGAAGCTGAAACTCGGTGAAGCGTGTAGCAGACTCTTCGCGAGCTAGAGTTCCAGTGACATCACAGTCCAGCGACACCCAGTCTAAATTGGAAGCACGCGCGATTGCTCTAAATGTTAGAAAAAAACAATCTGCTACGGCGGCAACGAGTAGAGTTTCTGGAGACCATAAAGCTCCTGAGCCACCGTATTGTTCAGGTGGCTCTGATTTAATTGGTGTCAGACCTAGGGACGAAAGTTCTACCAGACCTGTGGATAGAGCAGAGGCGCTAACTGCATAATGGTGAGGAAGCTTTTGCATCATTGTGTACCTAGTTGTCGTAATTGTGACCCAAAAAGCAAGGGCTGAATTGCAGGGAACTTCGCCGGTTCTTCAAGGCAAAGCCTATACCGATTCTCGGTACGTTTGGTTGATATGCATCAATCGTGAGCGACATCACCATCAATTGCCAGTGACACGATATCGATCGTTTCGGCCAGTGAACCGCTAGCATCAACGTGCACCCAGTCGAGAAAACCAGGTACTTTGAGTAATTGCAACACTGGCACATCTGCATCCGATGCGTCATCGTGGCGTTGATCAATGCGTTTTTTGAGCACATCAATGGGAGCCTCAAGCCACAATCCTGTAAAGGGCACGTTTGTACTACGAGCAATTTCTTGTGCTTCTACACGCAGTGCTTCTTCATGAAATACAGCGTCTAGAATAACAGTTACTCCTGATTCTAGAGCCATGCGCGCCTTAGTAAACAGCTGCTGATAAACCATCCTAGAATTTTCCTGAGTGTAGTGAGACTCAGGTAATGGGTCAGTTTCATTCACACCTGCCATCACCTTGCGTTCGGTATCGCTTCTAATCAGAATTGCACCGGGTGCGCGACTCACACGCATGGCCATGGCGCCGGCCACGCTAGACTTTCCGGTACCTGAAAAACCACCGATAGCAATTAAGCGTGGAGCACTATCCTGTAAGTACGCATTTGCCTCAGTCAGGTAGTGCTGTGCTTGGTCGAGCAGCGATTGATCACTCTGTCCTTGCTGATTGGCTGCTTGCGCAGTTGTCATCGCGCGTATGGCGGCGCGAGTGTAAAGAAAGAGCGGCAGATGGCGTAATCCTTCAAACTGTTGGGGTGTACTGTGTAACAGGTAGGCGTTCAGCAGTACATTAGTTTGCATGGGCATATCGAGATGTATCACGTCCATGAGCAGAAATGCAATATCGTAGTGGCCATGCGCTCATCGAATTCCAACGCATCGAAGGGTATTGGTCCCGATGACGTCATATGATACTTGGCCAACGAACGCCCCATGTCCTTAGCTAATTCAAGGCTTAAGTCGCCGCGAGTTGCGACTTTATCCAGTACATTTTCTTCTGGGAATCGGCTCATTTTCAAAGCCCATTCGACTATCGTGCCAGAACCATCAATGCTTATTTGTTGCTTATCGTCAGCAGTAATAGGTACAACACCTAGATAAATGTCGGGTAATACTGGAGAATTCAATTCGTATTCGCGCTCAATCAGTCGCTCACGCTTTTCCAACGCAGACCTATCCAGATAGGAATATTTTATGGCCGTTTTAAGTTTTTAGGCAATATCGCCAATAAGAAATATATGAGCGCAATGCGTGCGGATGTAATCAGCTGGCTGGCTTATTTGGCTCGCGAAATAGGAAAGTACCGTTTCTTGCGTTAAAGGTTGAGATGGAGCGTTGTTTCGGTTTGGCTTACTCATTAGATACTCCTCTGTTTTTCAATTGATGCATGCGTTTGCATCTTTCGCGTATGGTGATAGTGACTAGCCGTTGACTCATTTGTAGTGTAGTGGGGCTGATCTTTCACAAGTTGATATGCATCAATGCATACTCAACGTATAATCTGTGAAATAGCTCAAACGCGGATGCAGTTGACGACGAGAGATATAAATCACACCATGAACACAGTACTATTTGCAGTAGACGACTCACAACATGTCGATAAGTCCTTGCAAATTGCGGTGTCACTGGCACTGCAACATGAATGTCAGGTAATGGTGTTGTATGCAACCGAAGAGAAAGTTATTTCAAAAGTAATGTAGCTTGGTATTGAACTCGAGTACGCGGATCAAATCTTATAACGAAGGAGAACACAGATGGCTTATCAAACCCTACTGGCTCACTTGTCAAATGAGGCGGTTTCACCTGCAGTACTTGGAGCTGCAACTATTCTGGCAGAGCGTCATTCTGCGCATCTAGTTGGCCTACATATCCAGCCACCATTGAATCTGCCTGTTAGCGCTGAAATCCCGATAACCCTGGAAATGACGGACCATTGGATCGAGCAGCAACGTCTGTGCGAGTCAGCGATCAAACAACTATTCGATCACAGATTTAATGCCCAGACCTATGTTTCAGAATGGCGATCGATTGATAGTGGCATGTCATCGGTGATTGGCGCATTGGTTGAGCACGGTAATACATCAGATTTGTTAATTCTTAGTCAGAGCGAGGGGGAGGCATCTAATCGGCACTTTAAAAAGCTAGCCGAACATGCCGTGATGAGCTGCGGGCGTCCCGTATTGATTGTTCCTGATGATGATCCAGTGGAGCGAATAGGGGAGAGAGTATTCGTGTCTTGGGATGGTAGTCGAGAATCGACGCGAGCCATATTCGGAGCTTTACCACTTTTACGGCGAGCATCATTGGTTCATTTGCACCGAATTAATCAACCGCACCACGACCGGCATCATATAGTAAATATCACCGCAGAGCTGGCCAACACACTCGCTCGCCATGGCGTCAAAGTCGAGATTGTGCATTCTGATGCACATAAAAACGAAATAGCTGATGAGCTGCTAGCCTTTGCAAAAGACATGGATGCTGACGTGTTGGTAATGGGGTGTTATGGACATAGCCCACTGCGCGAATTTTTGTTGGGTGGAACAACAAGGCATGTGCTAGCAAACGCAACATTGCCCGTATTGATGAGTAATTGAGTGTGCGTGTATTTTTACTAACTACAAGCACGCTGAATGTTGACGGTCGTTAGCTTCAGGACATCTGCGATGCGGCACCAGTTCCAAGCTCAATAATTTCAGCAGTAATCGCCTCTTGCCGCACAAGACGGAGCTTGGCGCTGAATGCATTGAGTTCACGCTCGATCTGACTATCAGCTGTGGACATGGCTTCCATTCTGGCCTGATTTTCAGCAGCAAAGGCATGCCGTGCTGCTTTGGTAATCAACGCATGAAAGTAGTCGGCACTCAAAGAGTCGATCAAACTATCGAGGGGAATCTGTGTAATCGGAACGTCACCTGCGGCTGTGGGTAGGTCGGACACATCGATTGGAAATAGCGACTGCCGTTTCACAACCGGACGTCCAGATGTCCAACCGGTGAACGGGACATTGAGATGGTCGATATAGCCTTTGTCTACCTGACGATAGATCGCTTTGGTGATCCCGTCAGCCATCTTTGGGATGAGCGGGGATTGCGATGGCATCGCTGCGTTCCACGCGGGTTCAATGCCACGTGCGTTGGCGGTGGATAGGCCTCGGGTGCCGATCAAAAATAACGTGTCAGGGTTGAGGTTGTCATTAAGACTGTCGAGTACGCGCTCGCTAAATGCTCCGGCAAAACCTTGCTCTGCACAGAACACGAGTAGACCGAGCTTACTGGGATCTTTTTTAGTGGCTATTTGGGTAGGTTGCTCTGCGTGTCCAATAACGCTCGACATGGCAGTCGCCACGGAGGCGGCATAGCTGTCAACTGTTGTGACCTGGGCACGAGCTACTCGGGCACGGGCGGCTGCAATACCCTTCATAGCAATCACCACAGCTCCCAGCTGGTGGATGCCGTCGATTCGGACACTCAGATCAGCCAGTCGCTCGGTCATAGTTCGGTCGCCTCTACACTCTCCTCTGGCGAGTCCTGAGCCGTCTTTTCCTGGGACAATGCTTCAGCGAGACGCACCATCATCTGTCTCAGCACTTCATGGGTGGCCTCATCCAGTTCTCCCGTGTCGGCAATGGTGGCCAGGATATCGGCAGCATCTCTATTCAGCACCTGGGCTAAACTTGAGAGGAACTCGGCCACTGCCTCCAGCGATAAATTGTCGAGAATGCCTGCTTGCAGAGCTGATAATAACGCAACCTCGTCGGCGAGTCGCAACGGTGCATGTTGGGGCTGGCGAAGGACTGCTCTGATGCGTTCACCACGCGCCCGTTGCCTGCGCACACGACCTACAGGCATACCGCCAAAGCGTGTAAAGACCTCCATTTCCAGAAACTGCGCGTAATCCAGTCGCAGCGTACCCGCTGCTTTGCGCAGTAAGGGGGCCTGGGTCTTGCCACCTATACGGCTCACGCTAAGGCCTGTATCAACTGCTGACTTCTGCCCCTGATGGAATAGGGCCGTGTCCAACACAATCTGACCATCGGTGATGGAGATCAGGTCGGTTGGGATATAGTCTGACAGATTGCCTGCATCGGTTTCAGCAATGGGTAAAGCCGTCAGAGAGCCACCGCCACGTTGCTTCGATAATTTGGCAGCCCGTTCCAGTAGTCGCGCATGAATATAGAACACATCGCCAGGATAGGCCTCACGACCTGGTGACTGCCGAGTCAGCAGTGCTATTTCACAATGTGTGGCCGCATGCTTGGACAGATCGTCAATAACAACAAGGGCGTCTTGACCTTGGTCACGAAAATACTCCGCCATGCTCATACCAGCATAGGATGCTATCCATTGTAGTCCGGGTGCGTCTGCTGAGCCTGCAACGAGCACAATACAACGCTCGAATGCGGCGCGAGCCTTCAGGGCATCGATAGCCCGGCGAACACTAGATGTTTTCTGCCCCACCGCAATGTAGACGCATATCATATCGCTGTCGCGTTGTGCGATCAGTGCATCGACCGCAAAGAGCGTGTCCACCGCGAGGATCCCGGTCTGCACGGGTTCGGTTTGGAGTTCCCCCACTTTGGTGGACACCTCAATATGAGCGATAATGCTCCAAGAGGTGCTTCATGGCAAAACGTAAAATTCCTAGAGAACGTCGAGTATATAATGACGAATCCAAACAACAGGTACTTGAATTAGTCCGTACTGGTGGGAAGACTGTTCGTCAGGTTAGTCAAGACTTGGATTTGACGGAGTCCTTAGTTCGCAGATGGATTAACTTAGACCAAACGACCAACGGGATAATGACTCAAAATA
>JBLHWG010000294.1:0-6703 GCA_047629055.1 Halioglobus sp. | reverse complement strand
CGCTAATAATCACAACGGAGTCTTGTGCGGTGAAGGCGATTTCTCTTTGCATGTCACCCCACTGCTGGTGAAGTAGGCGCTGGGATCCACGGCCTATGGCTTTGAGAGGGAAGTCATTAACGTAAAAATCGTTGATGTTTTCCGAGTCGCGCATGGCTTGCCACCATGCGTACAGTTCATATTCCACCGTACTATTCGTATGAAGTCGACTTCCACCCTGTGCGGATAGCGACGTATCAGCGTTTTGATCTGTAGATAATTGCAATGCTAATACAGGCGGTTGTGCTGATATAGGTGTTTTTAATGCCTTTGCATAGGCTTGAGCGGCTCGATGTTCGAAGATTTGTTGCAAATGACGATGAGTCATTGCTGCCCGAGGGTCGAGTTGCAATGAACGATTTAAGTGTTTTATGGCTTCGGGCCAGCGCCGGGCCTGCGCGGCTAAAACTCCTCGGTTGTGGGCAAGATGAGGCAGGTTAGGGCAGCGTGACTCCAGTTCAGCAAATCGACTTTCTAAATACCCATCGCCGTCATTTGTAGTACTTGCCAGTGCCACGGTTGCATCAAGTTGGGCTAGGCAGTCTGAAATGTCTGGATCTGACAGTCGCTGTGAAGTAATCGTGTAATTAGGCCTGCTTTTTTGCTCGGCAATCGCTGGCTGAACCATGCTTGCAAGCAGGCAACAGCAGGCCAATGCTATCCAAACCACGGGAATTCGATGAGTCAGATGCATTGGGATTGTGTTGGGCAACGAGGACAAAACTTGCAAATGCTGATGCATCATGTGAGCCGAAGTAAAGTAGTATAGTTAGGGAGTCACTCTCAGTAGTGTTTTGACGTTATGTCAATCTTCACAGGCGATCAACCTTTTGAGCACTGAAAAAACTTCCTCACCTAACAGTAATTTCGATCCGCTATGGGCTGACGATACGTTGGCAATCAGGAGTGGTTTTGAGCGCTCCCAGTTTGGAGAGCATGGTGAACCTATCATGACCACCTCCAGTTATGTGTTTTCCAGTGCCGCTGAAGCTGCAGCTCGGTTTAGCGGAGAGAGCCCAGGCCCAATCTACTCGCGCTTTACAAACCCGACTGTGCAAATTTTCGAAAACCGTCTTGCGGCACTTGAAGGAGGGGAGGCGTGCATTGGAACTTCCTCGGGTATGGCAGCAATAGCCACTTTGTTTTTGGGGACACTGCAACAAGGCGATGAGATAGTGGCTTGCCGTAATATGTTCGGGAGCACAGTGAATTTACTCAAGAACTACCTACCGCGTTACGGTATCACCGTTCAATGGGCCGACGATTTGAACGTCGAAAGCTGGGCTAGTCTAGTGAGCGCAAAAACTAAATATTTGTATTTGGAAACTCCGACTAATCCACTGACTGAGCTCGCAGACATAGTGGCGTTTGCAGATTTAGCCCACAGTGTGAACGCTGAATTGGTAGTCGATAATTGCTTTTGCACGCCGGTTCTACAGAAGCCACTAGGTTTGGGGGCAGATATCGTGATCCATTCAGCCACCAAATACCTAGACGGGCAAGGCCGCTGTGTTGGGGGTGCTGTTGTAGGTAGTGAGGCACTTATTGAGAACCTGACCAGTTTCATGCGTAGTGCTGGACCCTGTATGAGTCCTTTCAACGCATGGGTATTTCTGAAAGGGCTTGAAACCCTAAGCCTGCGAATGAATCAGCATTCGGCCAATGCTGCAGAGCTTGCAGGCTGGCTAGAAAACCACGCTAAGGTTAGAAAAGTAAATTATCCTGGTCTTGCATCGCATCCAGATGTGGCCTTAGCGGCAACGCAGCAAAAACTTCCTGGAGGAATTTTATCCATTGAAGTTGCTGGTGACCGGGCAGAGGCTTGGAGGTTGATTGATTCGGTAAGTCTGTGTTCGATAACGGGTAATCTTGGCGATGCGAAAACTACGATAACCCATCCTGCCACTACCACTCATGGTCGAATGAGTGCAGAGGATCGTTCTCTGGCAGGGATCAATGAGAGTCTTATTCGTTTGGCCGTGGGCTTGGAAGACGTAAATGACATAAAGCGTGACCTCGACCACGCGCTGGCTCAGGTTTAAGCATGACTGAGGTTAAGAGGGCTGAGTTGTTGCTCGAGCTTTTTCAGGCTGGTGTGGATGCTGTGTCGGGATATGAAGCTACTCAGCGTTTCCTTACGGCGGTGCAGCTTCCTGACAGGGTCTATCTTGTCGCGCTTGGGAAGGCTGCTGACTCGATGGCTAAAGGTGCGCTGAGTGTTATTGATGACAAGCTTGTGTCTGGCCTTGTGGTTACTAAGCATAATCATTTGAGCGATGAGCTAGCGGCTGATACCAGACTGACTTGTATCGAGTCAGGGCATCCCATTCCTGATGAAGCATCTTTGCAAGCTGGGCTGGAACTCAAGAAATTTGTGCAATCTGTACCGTCAGAGCACTTACTTATTTTTCTGGTCTCTGGAGGTACATCTGCTCTGGTGGAGGCTCTAAACGATGGGCTTGAGCTGAGCGAATTGAAGGACGAAACTGACAAGCTACTGGCCACTGGTGCTCCGATTGGCGAGATGAATAAGCATCGTCGAAGCCTGTCTCAAATAAAAGGAGGTAAGCTTGCAGAGTATGTCAATTGCGCGGTTTTGCAACTCTTGATCAGCGATGTGCCTGGAGATAAGCCTGCGGACATTGGTTCTGGGTTGCTGGTTCCGGATATCACGACAGGAATGTCTGCAGATCTACCGATATGGAATCGTATCGAAACAAGCATAATTGCGTCTTCTGCAATAGCTCAGGCAGCTGTTGCGGCAGCGGCAAGTCAGCAGGGTCTGGTGGTGCAGCAAAGTTCAGGCAGTCTGCATGGAGACATGCCGGACGTAATTAGTAGATTGAGTGTTGTACTTAGCGCGGCTAAAGCCGAAAAAGGGGTCTACATATGGGGTGGGGAACCCACCATAGTGTTGCCGTCTAGACCTGGGCGGGGCGGTCGGAATCAACATCTGGCGTTAGCATTGGCTCAGTCAATGGCAGCGCACGAGAGTGCATCGGTGCTGGTGTGCGGGACTGATGGCACTGATGGTCCTACTGACGATGCTGGCGGGCTTGTTTCGCAAGCAACACTTGAAGCAGCTGTTCAAGCCGACTTACAGGTTGAAATTTATCTGCAAGAGGCTGATGCTGGGAGTTGTCTGAGCGAGCTTAGCTGCCTGGTGACTACCGGGCCGACAGGCACCAATGTTATGGACTTGGCGATAGCCATTCTGGAGTAAACAGCTTCTATTGTTCGATGTCAGCGTCGGCTCGAAGATCTTCCAAGTGCTTTGCCAACGCTTTTCTGGCAAGCAGATCCATCAGGCCTTTTTCTACGGACTTGAATTCTGGAAGGCTGGCTTCTCGTTTGTCGTTTAGCTTGATGATGTGAAATCCGTATTCTGTTTCTACCGCAGTTTTTGAAAATTCCCCAATGGCAAGGGCGGCGACTACATCGATGAATTCGGGCGGTAGTGAAGAGCCTTGAATCCAGCCCAGATGGCCTCCTGATTGACCGCTTGGATCGGTTGAATAGAGCTTTGCCATGGCTTCAAAATCTTTTCCTGCCAGCAAATCCTTGACGACATCATTTGCAGTGTCTTGGTTGCCAACGAGAATATGGCTTGTCCGATACTCGGAGTGATCAACGTTCTCGGCTTGTGCCTCATATTCCGCACGTACTTCAGCGTCGCTGAAGGACAGCTCGGAGCTGATTCTTGCCAGATAAGCGTTGGCCATCGTCTGGGTGTATTGAAGCTGCACCGCTGTTGCGACTGCGGGCACTTTGTCAAGGTCGATTTTTTCTGCAGCTTGTGTTAGAACCTCAAGATTGATCAGCTCATTCAGTATATTTTCTGGAACCGCAGTTTCGCCACTAGCCCTGATTTGATCGGCGATATTATTCACAGCGATAGTGGTGATGGATTTGCCGTTGACGGTCGCTAGTACACCTTTTTCTAGAAGTGCTGCGTGTGTACTGCCGTACGGTGCGGTCAATGCCAGTGCGGTTATCAGAAAGGCGGGAGCTAGAGGCGACATATTGGATCCGGATTTAAGTTGCGCGCATTAATTCGCAGCGTTTAACGTGGGTTATGCAAGCATTGCACCGCATCGGCGTACAATGAGGTTTGATAGTTGCGTTAATGCCTACATGAGTCAGTTTTTTGAAATTCACCCCGATAATCCGCAAAAACGATTAATTTCGCAAGCGGTCTCCATCATTCAGGATGGAGGTGTAGTTGTGTACCCTACTGATTCCTGCTACGCACTAGGATGCCATGTTGGAAATAAACAGGCTATGGAAAGAATTTCCCGTATAAGAAAAACGGATGCCAAGCATAACTTCACGCTTGTATGCCGCGACCTTTCTGATATCGCCACCTATGCGCGGGTAGACAATGCCACGTACAGAACGCTTAAGTCCTTAACGCCTGCTCCCTATACGTTTATATTAAAAGCAACCAGTGAGGTACCGAAGCGGTTGCAAAATCCGAAGCGTAAAACCATAGGCATCCGCATTCCTAACAATGCAATTTGCCAGGCTTTGCTGGAGGAGCTTGGAGAGCCGCTGATGAGCAGCACGCTTATCATGCCGGGCAAAGAATTGCCAGAGACTGATCCGGATGTTATTCGTGAATTACTAGAAAAGCATGTCGATTTAATCATCGATGGCGGGCATTGCGGTTTCGAGCCCACAACGGTTCTGGCTATGGATGACCAGGGTGAAATCGAAATTCTTCGAAAAGGGCGAGGAGATCTTAGCTTTTTAGAGTAGGCAGGAAGCTGTGTAGCGGTATAATTGGGCCAACGAGGAGTCTCTTCATGCAAACTGATCAACCGCCAATAGAGGCGGGTCCAACGAGTGTTGTTGTTTGTGAAGAGCCCATTGCCGTTGTACGCGGCGAGCCCTTCACTCAACTTCCGCTAGACCTGTACATACCTCCCGATGCGCTTGAAGTGTTTCTGGACGCGTTTGAGGGTCCGCTTGATTTGTTGTTGTACTTGATCAAACGTCAAAATCTGGATATTTTGAATATTCCCATTGCGGATATCACAGCTCAGTACATGAAGTACATCGGTTTGATGGAAACTATGCGTTTCGATCTTGCGGCGGAGTATTTGGTAATGGCGGCCATGCTGGCTGAGATTAAATCCAGAATGCTCCTGCCCCGAATGGAAGAATTGGGGGATGATGAGGATGATCCCCGCGCTGAATTGATCCGGCGCCTACAAGAATATGAAAGAATCAAAAAAAGTGCGATAACGCTGGAAGAATTGCCCCGTTTGGAGCGAGAGCATCAGGTTTTGCAAATCGTTCCGCCTGAGATAGAACGCGATTTGACTCCACCAGATATCACCATGAAAGAATTGATGTTGGCGCTGCGAGATGTCGCTGAGCGTGCTCACCTCAGTGGTCATCACAATATATCTAGAGAAACGCTGTCTGTGCGTGCAAGGATGTCTCACGTACTAGCGGCTTTGAAGATTGGTGAGTTTTGCGAGTTTTCGACGTTATTTAACCCTGAGGAAGGACGGATGGGTTTAGTTGTAACGTTTCTGGCGATTCTGGAACTGTGCAAGGACGCCACTATCGACATTGTTCAAGCTGAACCGTTTGCCCCGATTTACCTGAAACCTCGAAGTCAGTCCGTTGATGCTGTCAATGACTCCTCCGAGCATATAGAACTGCCCGAGTAATTTTGATGGACACTCAACAAACTAGGAACATTCTCGAAGCATGCCTGCTGGTCGCAGGAAAGGCCATGAATATCGGTCAGCTAGAGAATTTATTTGAATCAGATATCGATCGCCCAGATCGTAACGAAATTAAAGCCGCGATTGCTGCACTTCAGATTGAATATGAAGGCCGTGGGATAGAGTTGGTGGAAGTAGCTTCCGGATGGCGGTTACAGTCTCGAGCATCGATGGAACATTGGGTTGCTCGTTTGTTCTTGGAGAAATCACCACGCTATTCCAGAGCATTATTGGAGACGTTGGTATTGATTGCCTATCGCCAACCTATTACACGTGGTGAAATTGAAGAAGTGCGCGGAGTTGCAGTTAGCACAAACATTATAAAAACCTTGCAAGAGCGCGATTGGGTAAAAGAAATTGGCTACAAAGATGTTCCAGGCAAACCAGCATTGTGGGGAACGACGCGACAATTTCTAGACTATTTCAATCTCAAGCGCCTTGATGAATTGCCGACTTTAGCTGAGGCTCAAGATCTTGATCAAATTGATGCAGCCCTTACTGCGGAAGCTGCGCTGGTGGATGGCATCGCTGAAACAATTGCTGCCAACGATTCAGAGGGTGTAGAAGACGGAGAAGGAGAAGATTCGTCTTCCTCTAATGCAGAGCTATTGGCATTGGCGGGAAATCTGCCAGATGCCAGTGAAGTATCCATCGATGAAAGTGAGGCTAGTGCCGATGACTTAGCATTGTCAGAGACACCTCAGGATCTAGGTGATGCTGGTATTCAATCGAATATATCTCTATCAGCGGATACACCATTAAGTGAGACAGAAGAACAAGAAACGACTGAAGTGATTTTGGGAGACGTAAATTCTGACGATTTCGAGTCGAGTGAAATCACTGATTCTGAAGATACAGATACAGATACAGATACAGATACAGATACAGATACAGATACAGATACAGATACAGATACAGATACAGAT
>JBLHWG010000293.1:0-6716 GCA_047629055.1 Halioglobus sp. | reverse complement strand
TGACTACCTACGGGCATGATCACATCATCATTAGGACCACAGATAGACGTGTCGGCTTTCATGAAAACAACCGGCTCTTCTGGAATGGCCAGGCCTGATTCTTTGGCATGATCACTGTAATTGAGCCCAATTGCGACGATTTTACGGATATTGTTAACCGGTGGCCCACGTCGAACAGATGCTGAAACCAACGGCAAACTTTTGAAATCCAACGAAGCTAGACGCGCCAATGTCGCATCTTCTAGTTGGTCAGGGCCGATATCGTCTATGTGCGACGATATATCCCGGATTTGTCCATCTTCATCGAGCACGCCAGGCTTTTCGAATCCAGCGTCTCCGAACCTCAATAATTTCATAAAGTCATACCCTTAATAAAAAATCAAAAATTTTCCAGTGGTCAATATAGACGTTTATCTGGCATCACGAGCGTACCGGAACCTGCACCCTATTGCCAAGTGTCCGCGTACAAGAGAATAGTAAGTTCTACGGAACAAAACCGGTTAACGCACAACCAATGACTATGCTCATTTCATGGCCTACTGTGTTCAAATTTTTCCTGGGCATACTGATTGTATTTTTTCTGCCTGTAGGCGGCATGCTTGCGCACCACTATTATGCAGATGATATCGGCTTCAGCGGCTACGGACGACACAGCACAACCAACCAGGCTCCGGACCAAAACACCGAAGAAGCCGTGATTCAAGTTTACGCGGCCCGTGCTGCTCGCTGGCGCGGCGCGGTTGGAGTGCATACTTGGATAGCGACCAAACGCAGTTACGAGAACCAATACACACGTTTAGAAGTGATTGGCTATCGGGTTTATTGGGGTGGCGATGCAGTTCGGATCAGATCAGGCACCCCTGACGCCATGTGGTTTGGCCACTATCCGACACTTCTGAGAGAAATTCGCGGGGATAGTAATCTTGACGCCGTCATTGATCAAATTCATGTCGCTGCAGATCAGTATCCCTATTCAGCGGAATATAGGGTTTGGCCTGGCCCCAACAGCAACACATTCACGGCCTACGTCGGCAGAGCGATACCCGAGCTTCGACTCGAGCTACCCAGCAACGCTGTCGGAAAAGATTTCTTGCCTACCGGGAAATTGCTGGCAGCAGCACCTAGTGGCACCGGCATACAGTTTTCCGTTAACGGGTATTTCGGAATTCTGCTAGGGCTGGAAGAAGGCATTGAACTCAACGTGTTGGGATTGAGCGCGGGTCTGGATTTTCTAAGGCCCGCGATCAAACTACCGGGCATTGGTCGCATCGGGTTTTCAGATCGTCGTCGATTTATCTATCGACAACCGCCTAGATCTCCACCCTCGACTTGAACTGCAATAGATGTACTCAAAAATACGTCACAGATTTAGACAATACCCCTAGTTATCATCAGGTATACCTCTAAACTTTCACTACCAAGTTCACATTCTCCGATAGGGCACGGAGGCATTAAGCGTTTTACAAGACTTATGTGCCGCATTACCAATCTCGAAATCACCTTAATCTACAAGCCATACCAATCTACACAACCACTTTCATGATGAAACAAACAACAGATATTGCCGATATCGGATCTAGCGCATTACGAATCTGTGTACTTACATCAATGCTGCTCGCACTTAGCAGCTGCGGTTCAGGCGGTTCTAGCGCTCCGATAGCACCGCCAAACGATTCCCCCACTGCGGGTGACAAATGACTCTCCAGAAGACGGTGGAGCGGGCGGCAGTGCTACCAGTGGTGATTCAGGAGATGGTTCTGTCGCTACAGATTCCGGCGCTGACGATGGATCTAGCGGCAGCGATAGTGCTGGCAGAGTAACCGATAGTGGTTTCGGTACAGATGGCACGGACAGCACAGGTGCCGACACTGGAGGCTCTGATCATGGCTCCACCGCGACTGGCACGGGGACTGGCGGATCCACAGTTATTTCTAAACCGAATACTGGTACCTTCCCTCACACGCTTTAACACCCGCTGCTGGCGCAGATAGTGAGCCGCTCCGCGCCAGTGGTGCTGTCAGTTCGGTCAGAGAATTTTTTCTAGTCAGAAATCCTACCTCTGACACACCCGATACTTATGGTGTTTTAACTGATGATGATGAGGATTTTGCGCCAGGACCCTTACCCTCGCTTATCGAAACTCCTGCGCATGTTGACCCTATAACAAATTCCCCATCGTATTTCGTGGATTTATCCGATGTTGAAGTATTCGCCAGGCAGGAGCTCAACCTTGTACTGAAGCCCAAAGATCCAGACGGCGGTGTACCCGGACTATTTCTCTATGCGATTCCATCGGGTGCGCACTACATCGATAATTTTGACGGTAGCCGATCCCTGGTATGGAGACCGTTGCAGCGAGAAGTCGGTATTCATGAATTTAAGATCACTGCCACTGACTCTGTTGAGCCTTACTACCGGACTGCACGCACGGTTCGAATCAAGGTATCCATGCCAAGTGATCCGTCTACCATTGTCAACCTGCCACCTGTCGTTAATCTGATTCGCGACACTACGGTCAGAGTCAATGATCCAGTAGTTTTATGTATAAAAGTGGATGATCAGAACGCGACTATTCCGACACTTGAGATTGTAAACCCGCCGGCAGGTGCGACGATTACACCGCATTTCAATGATCCAAAGTACACCATTCTCCGGTTCACACCTCGGGTTGTCGAGACTATTGGCCTTCAGTTGGTTGCACGCGACGAGATTGATCAGTCTTTGTTGAGCACAAGTACAGTCTCTATAGAAGCCTTGCCAGAAAGCGCATTTATACGTCCAGGCACTCGACTCCGTGAACTTGCAGCAGCACGCGACTTGTTATTCGGTTATGCAGCCCTTCTGCAATTCTATGAACAGCCCGACGGCGCTGTATATGCAGATATAGCTGCTGAGGAATTTAATCTTGTAACCACCGAAAACTCCTTGAAATGGGATCGTTTGAATCCGATGCCAGGAAAGTATCGCTGGGCTCAAGCGGATAATTTGGTAGCTCATGCCAAGGCAGGCAGGCAGTGCACGGACATACCTTGATTTGGCATCGGCAACTTCCAACCTGGATTCGATTATCCGAACCGGCGGATCGGGAAACACACATGCGCGAGTTTATCGAACGTGTCTTAACTCGCTATGGCAATGATATTCCAATATGGGATGTCGTCAACGAAGCACTGGAGGAGGACGGAACATTCCGCCAATCGATATGGTTTGATTCAATGGGCGCCCGGAATAGATACGGCATTCAGACAGGCGCGTACTTCGGCGCCCAACGCCACGCTCATTTATAACAACTATGATGTCATCTGGGCTGGGCGGCCTCATCGCACTTATGCGGTCGCTAAAAGATGCAAGCACACCGGTAGACGGCGTTGGCTTCCAAATGCATTTAGACGCAGATTTTGGCCGTTACGATGAAGTGACTATCATCTTTCAGACCATCGCTGATCTCGATCTGGATATCTATATAACAGAGCTAGATGTGTCTATTCGCGATGGCCAGACTGAAGAGCAACAAGCCAAAGTGTTTGAGGATGTACTGTCTGTTTGCTTACACTAGACGATGAATCTGTCTGTTAGGCTGTTCTAAGTCTTGTAAACAACAGCACTAATGCTACACACAGAAGAAGTACGAACCATGCCAGAGACCATTCGCCCATACTGAATCCGAGGAAAGTCCATTGAACTTCGGCGCAGTTACCGTCACCTTTAAATAAGAGCGATAAGGTTTGCAACCACGGTTCGTTCTCCAACCAGTACTGTAATCCGGGTCCGCACTCTGGTACCTGGTCTTTGGGCAAATGCTGTAACCAGACTTGCCGTCCCGCTGTTACGATGCCACCGATAGCACAAACTGCTATCAAGGCTGCCAACAGTCGCTGAATCCACGCGCTGTTGATGATGATTAGTCCGAGCAATGCAAACAGGCCAATGCCTATGTAGAACATCCGCTGTGTGATACACAAAGGACACGGGTCCAAGTAAAGCACTCTCTCGGCGTAGATCGCATAGCTCATTAGTCCAACGATTGAGAGTAAGGCTCCCAGCCAAAGCAATCGGCGGTTATTAGTAGACAAATTCATACAAAGTCATAAGGCTGATTAATTAAGGATTAAGCTTAGCAGATAAGTAAGCAGGGACCTCACGTCCTTCAATGAACCAAGGGGCCTGCCTACGGTACACTCTAAAATCCAATCATAGATAGAGACTAATCAGAAATGGAGTACTGGCAAGAGTTCATCCGCTATGAAAATGCAAACAGCATCATGATGGCTATGGGTGTATTACTGGTGTTCATCAGCATCATGCAGATACTAAAAAGCGGCCTGAAGATGTTTTTCTGGGTTTTTCTGGCAGGTATCGGGGCCGCGTCACTATCGTACGGATTCGAACACTCTCCGTACGATCTGCCTGCCTTGGATAAGCTGCAGGTCACGGACATCCAAAATATGGTGCCTGATATGGACGGTGATGTTTTGGACTTTCTTTGCCAGAGAATTGATCAGTAAACAGTCAATCAAACAAACTTTGTTGAGTCACCCATGTCTGACACACTAGCCCAGTGAGCAGCAGTGGATCAATTTTAGTGGATCAGAAAAAAGTCGACAAAGTAGCGGCCACCCTTCAAGGCCACTGTGGCCATTGCAATCACCTGCCCATCTGTACGCGTAAACAGTTGATTCCAAATGAGGGTGAATGACTTTTCTTTACGAAATATTGCGACCAACTCCCGCTGACCAGGTAACCCCCAATCCTTCTCACTTTGATCACACGATTCGAGAAAGACGTCGTCTGATAACACCATCTTCAAACTCACTGAAAAGTGGGAAGAGTGGAGTCGGTAGTCGCGCCGTGAAACACCGAGCATGATGTCGTCCATCATGGGATCTGCGATTTTAAGAATATCGGCGTCTGTTAGTTCCTGGCAATTCATGTCCTGATTTTACACCGCAAACCCTCTTTAGTGGGTTGCCACTGATTATAGTAGGCGTGAATTATTACTTTAAACGCCTGATAGATCAATCCATTGACCTATTTGAACAGCTTTAAGCTTATTCTCGGTTCTGTTTACCCATTCGGTAACCACGGTACCATTCACTTTCCAATTCTTCCTCAGCGAAATACGAGTGGTGGCAGTTAGAAGGCGTAGTGCCTTTAATTCCAGCATCTATTCCCGCTTTACGTGCTAAAGCTGGTGTTACCTGCGGCATAGGCTTGAAGGCTTCGGAAATAACCGTATTCAAACCAACGAAATCAAACGTGCGCTTCATTGAGGCGACTCCAGACAATTGTTGCTATCCGAGAAACCCTCGGGATGACACTGAAGTTATCACGAGCAGCTGGAGTCCTTTTCCGACTGGTTCGCAGAAGTTGCCCATGACACCTTACAATAAGGCAGTGTTTGGCAAAAGTCCGAACGTTGGCGCATTTGAAAGAGTTAATTCCTTCAAAAAATGGTCAGCTTAGTAAACCAGCTTGTTATATTACGCCTCTTAATCGGATAGATAAAAACCAGTGTTCAAACTTCTTCTGCCTTTCTAAGTTGATATTAACAGGTTAAACACGCAGAAAAATGGTAATAATTTGCACAAATCGAGAAGTGACAAAGGTGTGCGCTTGTTTCATGACACCTAATATATTTTGCCTCAAAATTCAAACATGGAAGTTGATTTTAAAGATTCTTTCGCACCAACGGATGCCCCTGTCTGGCTTTTGGATCGGAATCTAACGACTTACTCTGGGCCGATTAAGTCCCACCGACTTAACGCCTCAGCCTCAGCCGTGCGCCGTGCACGTAACGCCTGTGCGCTTAAAGACTCAACCGGAGATGCTGCTTTTTCACATGCTTAATCACCCTGAGACCAATTTAGCAGCTACTGAGCAAAAAGCGCTTTGTACTGAAAATACCGATGTGCTGATTGCTTTGTACAACGGCGACAATTCACTGCGTTATCAAAATCCATCAATGGCAAAGGTCATGGCAGTCGAGAATACCTCGTTTCCCACTTTGTTCGACCAGCCTGAAGTCGCAGCGCAAATTCTACAAATTTTGGAAACCGAACAACTTGCTGAGATTGAACAACAGCTACGCACTAGAAATGGCCTGCATTGGCATAGCCTTTCTATTCGTAAGATTCGAGGCATTACTGAGCAGGCAGATGCCATTCTTGTCACCGCAAGCGATTCAAACAAATGGCATCTTGCAGGACAAAAAGCGAAAATCCTTGCTCATGAAGATGCACTAACGAAATTACCGAATCGTTCAGCAATGAGCGCATATCTACGTGAGCTGACGAAAAAACCAACTCAGCACGTTGCTAAATTCGGCTTATTTTTTCTAGACCTTGACCGGTTTAAAGTCATTAATGATTCACTGGGTCATTCTGCTGGTGACGCCCTACTTAAATAGGTGGCTCGACGGTTACTTGTTGCCAACGCTGAACACGGCAATGTCTATCGACTCGGCGGCGAGGAATTCGTCGTGATCTTTAATCAACAAGTATCGACTGAGCAACTAACCGCTCATACTCAGACAATTTTCAAGGTTATGGCCCCCCCCCCTGCCAAAACGGGTGAACACACACTTCGCACCCGACCAAGCATCGGTATCTGTAGCTACCCCGCAGATGCAAAGACGATCGGCGAGCTTCTGCAACGCGCAGATGCCGCAATGTATCTAGCCAAAGCCGAAGGAGCTGGTTTCCGCTTTTATGACGCGC
>JBLHWG010000292.1:0-6727 GCA_047629055.1 Halioglobus sp. | reverse complement strand
CTAATAAACCCCTGATTGACGAAAGAGACGCCTCTAAGCGCCTGGAATACAGCTTCTGTACACCAGTGACAACCGCCACCAAATCCTACCTTCGTTAATCCTTCTGCAAGCATGTCGACCCTGCCAAAATCTACTTAAGGTCCGGTTCAACTGCAGTCTCCTGGCCTTTAACTTCAGGCCGATGCGATCTTGCGCCGCTGGTCAATCATTCCGGCCATTTATGGTGCTGCGTGATACTATGATCGAGAATTGTCCAGCTTGCCTTGCTGCCGACAAACTGCTGATAGGCAATTTTAACATCCCCGTCGTTTTCCAGGCAACCGAGCGACAAGTAGACATTTTCTGGTTCTAGTGCATACAAGGTAATCATGTACGAGCCACATGCCGTACAAAATAATCTTCGCATCTGCTCACTTTGAGCATATGTATCCAGAAGCTCTTTTCCTGCGGTCCATCGAAAATGGCCATTGGCAACTGTGCCGTACGTGCCGTAGGAGGAACCTGTCAATTTCCTGCAAATTGAACAGTGGCAGAAACAGCAATCGTAGGGTGCGCTATTAATTTCGTAAGTCACAGATTTGCAAAGGCAAGATCCCTTGTTCATTTCCATAAATAGCTCCATTCATCGCCTACAGCAAAGCAATGCGTTTCCCAGATAACCAGAGCGCAACAGGTACATCTTCACTAATTTCAAGCCAATGCGCAGTTGCACCTAAAGCGATATTCCCAACCACATCATGTTTAATCCAGCTAGCTGGAATGGCACTAATCATTGCGCCGATGGTGTGCCAATCGATGTCCCACTCCCTCATTAAGGCGATAACCTTGGTTTGCGTCAGGCAGCTACCGGCGGTCGTGCCATCTGCAAGCAGAACACGGCCGTTTTCCTTACGAACACTTAAAGAACCAAGCATGTAATTACCGTCGGGCATACCCGACGCTGCCGTGGCATCGGTAACGCTATAGAGTTTCGGGATTGCGCGTCGCGCCACGTCGAAAGCTGCTCTGTCGACATGTAAGCCATCGAGGATGATTTCAGCGAACTCTGCATAAGCCAGAGCTGCAGTAGCTGCGCCGCCGTTGCGATGAGTGACGCCGCTCATGGCATTGTATAAATGGGTAACGCCACAACCGGCTAGCAATGCTTCATGCGCTTGCTGCCAGGAACAGTTGGTGTGTCCTATTTGAACACGAACGTCGTAACGGTTGCACAGCGTGATCAGATCGCCTTTCGGATCGAGTTCTGGGGCATACGTGATTACTTTAACAATACCGCTCTCTAACCATGATTCGAGTTGGTCAAGATTTACACCTGTAGCGAAGGGCGGTTGTGCGCCAAGCTTGTCCGGGTTGATAAAAGGTCCTTCCAGATGCACACCCAGAAGCGTTGCTGCCCCTTTGTCAGGAGAACTCATAACGCGTGAAGCATTTTTCACGAATTCGCTGGTTTCCTTGAACGGTGCCGTAACCGAGGTTGCCAACAGGGAGCCTGTGCCATGTTGCGCGTGTGTGATAAGCGTGCCTCTGATAGCAGCTTCCCCACTCATGCAGTCATGCCCGCCACCGCCATGCACATGCAGATCGACTGGTGCTGGTAGAAACATGGGGCAGGATGCAAGCTGTGGAATTACTTCTATCGACTGCACAGTTGCGTTGTGATGGCAGATACCGTCAACGAATCCGTTGGTGGTCCACCAGCGACCGGTTGTCTGTGTAATCGCGTTGTTGTTCATAGTAAGTTAACGGTGGATTTCATGAGCAAACGTCCAGCGATCAGGTCGAAACCAGCAGTGCGAGTATTCAACAGGTGATTTGTCTGCGGCAAAACCTGCGCGTATCACCAGCATCACAGGAGTCGCTTCATCGACATCTAAATGTTCGGCGAGGGACTGAGTCGGTAGGACCGGCACGTACTGTTGCTGCACAAGCACTGGAACAGTGTTGGTAGCTTTCATGGCCAAATACAAACTGCCCTCTGGCCATGGCCATTGGGGTGCCTTAGAGGCCAGCAGGGTGGCATGCTCCACCAGTAAAGGTTCGCCATCGCCTGTGCGCACACGCTTAACTCTCAATACCTCTGTTCCATGTGCGATGCCAAAATGCGCGCTTTCATTTGCATTACTTTTACCTGATTTTCGACTGATAAGGATTGAGCCAGGTGTGAGACCCCGAGACAGACAATCTTCAGAAAAGCTGGTGACACGATTCAGCGGTTGCGTCAGGTGGGACGAGGACTGGACGACATAGCCGGATCCTTGTCGTGATTCCAGTAGCGCCTCATTAACGAGTTCTTTGAGAGCGCGTCGCACGGTGACCCGCGAGACTGAAAACTGCTCCATGAACTCGCGTTCGGCCGGTAATACTTGCCCGGCTCGGTAGTGACCATTTGTGACGCTGGTGCGCACCTCGTCAGCAATTTGTAAATACATAGGACCGCTCATGACGGGGCCAGTTGCTCTGATTGAGAAATAGTGTACAAGCCGCTAAGCGCATCGCCGTGGGGGGATTTGCATCGATCACGAACAATCTGATCGAGTCGTGGCAGATAGATATTGCCTAAACCACCGATGAGGTAAATTGGCAGTGTGGATGGGGCTATATCCACTAAATGTTGGATAAGCTCAGCGCCATGATCGAGAATGGAATTGGCTAGATCATCTCCTTGTTCTGCAGCCGATACTATATCGGGTGCAAGACTAGCAAGCTCGGTTGAATTCGTTTTGGTTGACCACACTTGAATGTCTGATGTTTCACGACCTATACGCGCTTCAAGTGTTTGGAAAACCAGAGGTATCTCGTCGCCGGGTCGTTGATTATCGAAATACCACAGATAGGCGTTAATTAACTGCGCCCCTAACCAGGCCCCCGATGCTTCGTCACCCATCGGGAAGCCCCAGCCACCGGCCATTCTCGTTTTTCCGTGTTCATCCAGCCAATGCAGTACGCTGCCAGTACCGATGGCTAGGCACGCCCCTGGTTGCCCATTACACGCACCGACTAGTTGTGCGTGCCCGTCAGTGACTAGGGTTGGCTCAATTGATTTCGGTATTAACGCTAGAAAATTTTCGCGTCTAGTGCTCTGCAATGAGCCTGCAAGGCCCATACACAGCTGCGATGGCAGCCATTCGTCAGTCTTTCCCAATTGTGCTGCAAGCGATGAGATACCGCGGTTGATGTGCATCCATGCCTGTTCGATACCGAGTGTAAGGCTCGCTGGACCATCGGCTGCGGTGGCGCACCGAACGCCTTGGGCATCGAATGCAGCCAAGCGACAGCCGCTACCGCCACCATCTACAACTACTGTCAGACTCATGGTGCTCCGGGAAGGTGTATTTAAATTGTCTGTGATTTGTATCTAATTGGTATTGTATCTGGTTTGCACTTCAGATACCATCGCCATTCCAACACACAATAAAGAAAAGGAGAAGGCGCGATGTTAACCACCGCAATGAAAGGCGGATTACTAGCTACAGCACTTTGTATAAGTGGCACAGCCGTGGCAGAGGTGACCGTAATATCGATTGAAAGTTGGCGTGCAGAAGATCAGCAGTTGTGGGATGAGCTCATCCTGCCTGTGTTCGAAGCACAAAACCCAAACATTGATGTACAGTTCAAACCCACCACAGCTACTGAATACAACGCCGCGTTAAATGCGCGACTCGCTGGCGGCACTGCCGGTGACATCATAACCTGTCGCCCTTTTGATAATGCATTAGCTATGTACGATGCAGGTAGCCTTGAAGATATCGCAAGCCTTGAAGGTTTAGCGAATTTCTCTGGCGTGGCAAAAGGTGCCTGGTCTACTGATGCAGGAGACGCAACGTTTTGCGTACCCATGGCCTCTGTTATTCACGGCTTCATGTACAACAAAGACGCGTTTGCAGAAATGAACCTTGAGGTTCCTAAGACCGAAGCAGACTTCTATGCCGTACTCGATGCCATCAAGGCAGAAGGTAGCTACATCCCTATGGCTATGGGTACCAAAGATGCGTGGGAAGCTGCCACTATGGGCTACACCAATGTGGGTCCTGCTTACTGGGGCGGTGAGGAAGGTCGCTTAGGATTGCTTTCTGGCGATATGAAAATGACTGACAACGGTTTCGTTGAAGGCTTTCGCCAAATGGCTAAGTGGACTCCATACCTAGGTAATGGTTTTCAGGCACAAGGTTACACCGATAGCCAAAACCTGTTCACTCTAGGTCGTGCGGCAATCTATCCAACAGGTTCATGGGAGATCACAGGCTTTCAGGAAAATGCAGAATTCGAGCTGGGTGCGTTTGCGCCACCTGCCAAAGATGCAGACAGTTCTTGCTACATCAGCGATCACACTGATATGGGCATTGGCATGAACGCCGGGTCCAAGAATAAAGAGGCAGCTCTGACTTTCCTTGCATGGACAACATCAGCTGAATTTGCCGAGCTGTTGACAAATGCTGCACCTGGATTTTTCTCATTGTCTACGCATGACATCAATGTTGAGAATGCACTGGCTCAGGACTTCATGGCCATGCGCGGTCAGTGTGAGCCGACTATCCGTTTAGCTCACCAGATTCTTTCTCGCGGTGAAAACCCATTGGGAAATCAGCTGTGGGTCTTGGCGGCTAACGTGATTAATGGAAGTCAAACGCCTGAAGCAGCAGCAGCAGATGCACAGGCAAATCTAGATAGCTGGTTTAAGCCATAAGCTTCTAGGGGTTCATATTACTGGGGGCGGCGGTAGGCAATACCGCTGGCCCTACCCACTATTACATTGACTGCTAACCTGGATTATTCATGAAGCCACCAGATTCAAGCACGCCAATTGTCACTGAACAAAAACCAAGCACGCCCGTTCGCTGGTACATCTTCGTTTTTCTTGCCCCAGCCACGTTGCTGTACACCGTCTTTGCCATTTACCCCATCATCGAGTCCTTACGCTTATCGTTGTATCAAGCTGGGGACGATGGCGGTACATTCGTAGGTATTGCCAACTACGTCAGGCTCATGGGTGAGCCACATTGGGCGGGGCAATTCTTGAACGCCTTCAAGAACAATGTGCTGCTGTTCGTGATGCACATGCTGATACAAAATCCGATAGCGCTGGCACTGGCGGCCTTATTGAGTATTCCGAACCTAAAGGGCGCTGCTACATACCGCACGATCTTCTTCATACCCACCTTGCTTTCCGTTGTTGTGGTTGGTTTTATCTGGCAGTTAATCCTGTCGCCCTTGTGGGGTATTACACCGGCCTTTATGAACTGGCTGGGTATGGGCAGTCTGTTTCAACCATGGTTAGGGCTGGAAAGCTCCGCTTTAATAACGGTCACACTGATTTCAATTTGGCAGTACGTGGGCATACCCATGATGCTGTTCTATGCCGCATTGTTGAATGTGCCAGAAGAGACGATAGAGGCTGCGCGTATCGATGGACTTAACGGCTGGTGGATATTCTGGAAGGTTAAACTGCCGCTTATTTTGCCAACGCTTGGTCTAGTGGGCATCTTGACGTACATTGGTAACTTCACCGCAAGCTTTGATCTCATCTATTCCATACAGGGCGGCATGGCAGGGCCTAACTATTCCACTGATGTGATGGGTACGTTCCTATTTCGTACGTTCTTCGGCTTTCAGGCGCAGCTGGGTGATGTCTATATGGGCGCCACTGTAGCGTCGGCCTTGTTCTTCATAATTCTCATTGGTGTCGGGCTGTACTTGTTCGGTGTTCAACGCCGTTTGCAGAGGTACGATCATTAATGATTCTTAAAGAGCGTATTTCCAACACTGGGATTCATGCGATTCTGATTGCCTACTCGCTGTTGGCACTGTTTCCTCTGATTCTTATTCTGATCAATAGCTTCAAGAGTCGGAAAGCGATTTTTAGAGATCCAACCGGATTGCCCTTGGGCGATAGCTTTTCTGGGAAAGGGTATGCCAGTGTATTGAGTAATAGCGATTTCCCGTTGTATTTTGGTAACAGCATGATTGTGACCTGCGTAGCGCTAGTCCTTATTTTGTTGCTCGGAGCGATGGCTGCACATGCCCTATCGGAGTATCAATTTCCGGGCGATTCGTTTATCGGTATCTACCTGATAGTTGGCATCATGGTGCCTATACGCTTGGGCACGGTGGCATTGCTGCAATTGATTGTAGATATGGGGTTGGCGAACACGCTTACCGCATTAATACTGGTGTACACCGCCCAGGGGCTACCTATAGCGATATTTATATTCACTGAATTCTTACGATCTGTATCGCGGGAAATTAAGGATAGTGCGCGCATTGATGGTTTGTCTGAATACCGAATTTTCTTTGAAGTCGTGGTGCCTCTGGTACGACCAGTCATTGCAACCGTTGCAGTGTTCTCCATGATACCTATTTGGAACGACCTGTGGTTTCCATTGATTCTCTCACCGGGTGAAGAGACGCGAACGGTGACTCTGGGTGTACAACAGTTTATTGGTCAATACACTGTGAACTGGGGCGCTGTGCTCGCAGCCCTATCGGTTGCCATACTGCCCGTGCTCGTTATGTACGTCATTTTTTCGAAACAACTTATACGCGGTATTACCGCTGGTGCCGTCAAGGGGTAATGCATGGCAACGCTTGAACTTAAAGGCATCAAGAAATCATTTGGTGCAACAGAAGTTATTCGGGACATGAACCTGGAAGTGCAAGATGGCGAGTTAATTGTGTTCGTTGGCCCCAGTGGGTGTGGTAAGTCCACCATGCTACGGATGATTGCGGGGCT
>JBLHWG010000291.1:0-6729 GCA_047629055.1 Halioglobus sp. | reverse complement strand
GCTTTTTAAGTGTCAACACTGGCTATAAAAAAGTCGGCGACTTCTTGCTGGTCAACACAGGCGCAGGACCAAACAATCGGTTGTTCGAAGGCGACTATGGCCAATGGGATGCTCAGGTTGGTTATGATATGCAGTTGAAAAACGATGATACTTTGAGCTTCTCGCTTTACGGCAAAAACCTGGGTGATACAGAGTTTAAGGAACAGGCATTGTTCCTGGGTGGTCCGACTGCTGGATTCCAGGGTTGGGGCGCACCTAGAACCTATGCACTTGAGGTTCGATACTCGAGATAAACGCCGGTCCTCTAACTGGCGGATAGAAAACAAAGCCTGAACTTATGTTGTTAAACAACACTGAGTTCAGGCTTTTTTACGTCCTAAAATTGTTTAAGGTATTGCTCGCGGGGCATACAGATGGCCGGCTTAATCACTGAGAAGGTTTTTAGATCAGGCAGGTTGATATTGGTTTGTTAACCCAAGCGTGCTTTAGGCGGTGACGGTTGAGACCTAGGCGGCCGCCTAATATGATCTAGGATCTTCTGGATTACGTCTGATGACTCGCATAGTTCCACCGCACAAGTGGCATAGTGAATAAAACAAAGCCTACATAGCCAAACATTTTTCACTTCTCATCAAGAATAAAAACTATATGAATGAATTTCTCGGCTTGCTTCATCCTTTGTTTGGTCTCTGCGGACTTATTCTGCTTGCCTTCATTCTAAGTGAACAACGAAGCAGGCCAAGTTGGAAGCTGATTGCGTTGGGTTTGGGGTTGCAGTTCGTCATTGCCCTCATCATGTTCAAGATACCCGCGGTACAGGATGTTTTAGCTTCCCTGAACCAGGGTGTCGTTGCGCTGGCCAATGCCTCGGACGCCGGAAGCCAGTTTGTCTTTGGATATTTAGGCGGCTCGCCGGATAACGTTGCTTATCCCTTTTCGATTGACGACCCCGGTGCAACCTACATTGTTGCTTTTCGAGTGTTGCCAATGATCCTGTTCTTCACGGTGCTGTCTGGCATCCTTTGGTATCTTCGAGTTCTGCCTTTTGTTATTGGTCTGTTTTCGAAGTTCTTTAGCAAGACGCTAGGTTTAAGCGGCGCCGTGGGCATTAGTACAGCCGGTAGTATTTTCCTCGGCATGGTCGAGGCACCGTTACTGGTTCGTCCCTTCCTAGTTCATTTGACACGTAGTGAACTCTTTATCGTCATGACCTGTGGTATGGCAACCGTTGCAGGCGCTGTCATGATTTTGTACTCGTTAATACTGCAAGATGTCCTAGTGAACGCCTTTGGTCACATACTGACAGCTTCAGTCATTAGCGTTCCAGCAGCGGTCATGATGGCAAGGATAATAGTGCCCGGTGGTGAGAGTCAGGGCGGGGATGAGATTCATGATCCAATGGGCTATCAGGGATTGATGGACACAATTACGAAGACAACAACGGACGGTGTCGGATTAATGGTGAATGTTGGCGCGATGTTGATTGTCTTCAGCGCCTTGGTCGCGTTGGCGAATGCGATTCTTTCTTCTTTGCCTTTGTTAGGAGGTGAAGTCATCACTCTGCAGGCAATGTTCGGTTTAATATTTGCGCCTGTCGCCTGGCTGATGGGCATTCCATGGAATGAAGCGGTGACGGCGGGGGCTTTGATGGGTTCCAAGACAGTATTGAATGAGTTGTATGCATTTCTACTGATGTCGGATGTACCTACAACATCGCTGTCGGATCATTCGAAGTTAATTCTCACCTATGCGATGTGTGGGTTCGCCAATTTTGGAAGTTTAGGCATCATGATCGCGGGACTCTCTGGTATGTGCCCTAGTCGTCGTAGTGATATTATTGAACTCGCACCTAAGGCGCTGATAGCGGGCACATTGGCAACGTGCCTAACGGGCACAATTGCTGGGATTTTAACGCTGTGAGCTTGCTAACTTTCAGGGGACACTGATCCCATAGTGACTTAAGCAGACCTTTGCAATTTAGACACTCCGACGTTCTAGCCCACCCCCCCCTCAAATTGTCAAAACCACCAGGTATGTACAATCGTCCAATCCGCGGCGTAATAATTATCGATCGATAAAAGAACTAGATTGTCGTGCGTCACCAGGTTTGTCTGGAGGATATTGTCTCTATTAAGGCACCGTTACAGATTTGATTTTTTGGCAGTAGCGGTTACGTCACTATGGGATCAATGTTGCCTGAACCTGTATGGATTTGGCGACGGAATTAGTGGCTACAAGGTGTGAAATTAGTCTGGCGAATGCTAAACAAAGATAATTGAAATGATCTGCTGCGATAGGCTTTAACTTAGTTGACTAGAATCGAGTCCTGCAAAAATGAGCTTTGAAAACTTTCATCAGGAAGCGGGCAGCTGGATCGAGCTGCCGAGCGCGGTTGGACCGCACCTACCTGGCTAGCTGAATAGGGCGCTGCAAGAGGAAAGGGCGACAGCCAAGGCTCTGCCACCAAGCCTAACTCCTAAAGCTGGCCTTTACGCCCGAGGTTAATTTGTCGACACTGATCGACGCTTGATTTCGTTCCACAACGGTAAGATTGGTGCAATCGGTGACAAGTTGCATTATCACTCCTGCTTCTAGTTTTGGTTAAAAAAGGGGGATTACTAGCCTGCTTAGGCCCATCTCCCACTCCATCCCTCATATTGATCGCTAACGAGAGCAAAGCTCGGGACGTTTTTAGGGCAACCCAATCGTCATGCCTCCGTCAACCACCATTTCTGCACCAGTGATGTAGATGCTTTCATCTGCAGCGAGGAAAACAGCCATATTTCCAATGTCCCTGGCGGGGTCACCCATGTAACCGATCGGTAACTTCTTTTCGATTTGGCTGCGGAGCGCTGCTGGATCGCTCACCGCGGCGAAAACCGGATCCAATATAGGTGTATCGATGATGCCGGGATGGATTGAGTTACAGCGAATGCTGATGGCTGCATTTTCCAATGCGACAGTTTTGGTTAATAGCCGCACGCCACCTTTGCTCGCCCCGTAGGCAGCGCCCCCTATCTGACCGCGAAGTCCAACGACAGAAGATAGATTGACGATTGATCCGCGAGTCGGTCCGGTATTTTTCTTCATGGCCCGAACCGCGTGCTTACAACCCAGAAAGACGCCAGTGAGATTAACATCCATCACCCTTTGCCAGTCTTCGAGAAGGGTTTCGTCAACGGGGCTGCTACTAAAAATACCAGCGTTATTCACCAATATATCGATACGACCGAAACGCGAAACCACATCATCAATGGCATCAACCCAACTACTCTCTGTGCAGACGTCCTGGGTAAGAAACTCTGCTCCGAGTTGCGCCGCAACGGCCTCTCCCTCAGGATTGATGTCGGTGATTATTGTCCGCGCACCTTCTTCAACGAAGCGTTGTGCGATACCTGCGCCGAGACCGGAAGCTCCTCCAGTCACCATGGCGATTTTGTCACTCAGTCGTCCCATTTATCCTCCTTTAATCTTGCGCCTGTCTGGCCCAATTTTCTGGCTATGACTAAAAGTCCCACATATTCCACCTGGGCTCAATAACGGGATGACAAATTTTCGCGTTTCACAGCATCAAACAGAGTCAAACATGATTGGCTAGACTAGGACATATTGATTTGGGATAACGCACATCCTTACAACACAAGGCGCGCGGCGATTTTAAAGTTGGGGAACCAAGACGGTGTGTGTCACAAGGCCCAATGCAGCAACCTGTGTTAAACAGGTATTTGATCGAATAATTCACAGGGGAAATAAAATGAAAATTGAAGGTGGTTGTTACTGCGGCGAAGTCCGCTACGAATCTAATGGCGATCCAGCCAGCTTTGCACGGCCCGATCTGGACAATCCGCTATCGCGAATGTTTTGCAAAACCTGTGGCACAGCGCTTGGCACTGAATCGCCCGCGATGCCTGCCGCGATCATCATCAAGGTTGGCACTATGGATGATCCATCTTTCTATTCACCACGTCGCCGACGGTGTGGCCTCGTTCGATACTGTGCCAGGATAGAAAAATACTCTTTGGTACAAGACGCTTGGTATTTTACTCTGATGCAGAAAATTGATTAGAAACCACAACGTTGAGGATATTGCTCGCCAGCGACTCTACGCCATGATGAGTATCCGGAGTGAAGCCGAGTCTAACAATTAAAATGTTCTGCGTTGGCAGCATCACGACCATTTGTGCTTGGTATCCATCCATCGTTTTGGTTTGGGGCGTCCGATTGTAGATTTAGCTAGCTTGCTGACGACCAATTTTACACTGACCCCATGCCTTTGAAAGCTGACTCAAATAAATCATCATGCAGTAGGTGTTGAGAGGTATACGCAGTTATTCTCTGACACATTTCACACCCTTAAAGCATTTGATATAGGCTCTGGGTAAAGGGAAGGAGCAGAACACTCTAGCGTTTGCCCGCCGGGTAGAGCGCGAACCCAAGGGATAACATTAATGAACAAAATCATTACCCTTTAATGGACAGCTGCCATACTCAGACTGGCATCTAGAAATGGGTTGGCTTATTGAAAAAACACGTATATAAAGGAGCCTGCTAGCAAAATAATCGAAAGGATTGATTCTTGAGACTACTGATTACACTATGCTTTAGCCTGTCCTTGGTCGCATGCGTATCAAGCGGCAAACAGTCAGACAAAACGAATGTCGACGCGCAGATAGCGGTGCACAATCAAACGGCCGAAGATGGCGACAAGATCGTTTGCAAAAGAATCCGCGACACGACCACTCGTATCAAGCGGAAACGTTGTCGCACGAATTCTCAAATAGAAGCAGAACGCGAAGCGGCACAAAATTCAATGGGAGAGCTCACAGGAAGTGCAACCACGAGCTCTCCACAAACAGGAAACTAGATCAAAAATTGAAAGTTTGCTAGGCCCCTTTCCTCTGACCCTACGTCTTCCTCGGTTTGGAGGTGTTAACTTTTCAGCACATGTCATTTTGACTGCTGGCGAAACAAACTCCAGAAAATCACAGGAAGCCCATGAATCAGAGTGATTCTAACCAGTGGATACATAGGTTTGTAGAAATGCGGCGCTGCAGCATATTAAAATCGTTAACACCTATGTGTAAAGCACCAAATTAGCGCGCGGACTTTCTGGAAACATAATGGAACTCACCTTTTTTTAACTACAAGTGCTCATCATTCTACTAAGATGACACCGAGAGAAATTAAGGGGGAAAGTCCAATGAGTCAGTCAATGTCTCATCGGGGATTGGTGCGATGCAAATCAACACTGATTTCCAAGCTCATCATATCAATGCTGCTGTTTTATGGCACAACATCTCTGGCGGATACCACGCCGGAGCCGACTATTCCTGTGTTGCTGCTGGAAGCGAAGACAGCGATGCAGGCAAAAGAATTTGACGTGGCGATTGATCACTTTCAACACGCTCAGTATCTAATCCACTTTGAAGAAGGTGTGTATAGCCCCAGCCAAAATCAAATCCTGCAGCAACTGGCGCGGATCCAATTGGAACAAGGAAGTTTTGCCAGGGCAAATAAAATGATGGAACTCCAGCATCGAATTATTGGTGAGTCATCAGGCTTTTCTCCTGAAGCCATGGCGCCATCTTGGAGAACCTTAGGCCGCTGGTACCAGAAAACGATGCAGCCCAAAAAATCCCAGTCGGCTTTCAAAGAAGCGCTGGCTATTATGAAAGAGCACTCGCTACCTCAGAGCGAACTCGCTTCTGTGTATCTAAGCATGCTTAAAAACGAATACTTACTGGTTGCCTGTTGCGACATTGATTACGCGAAGAGCCAACTTGAAGAAATGGATCTAACCGTTGAACAATGGTTGCACTTTGGGGACCTGGCGACACTAGCAGGTGAGTATGAACAAGCTCGATCATTCTATTTGAAATCCGATGTTACCTTGCCAGCAACACCTATCGGTGCAGATCGAATTGATAAAATGGCTGGTGGATATGTTGATGCGATGCTGCAAAAGCGGGGCGGAAATTCGATGTTAACCTCGGCAGTGATGACGCCTACGCAGCTGGTGGGTGCCCCATTGCCGCTCTGCGAGTCACGTATTGCTGATTTAGCCGGAAAAATCGACTATACGAATTTTAACATCAACATGAACTTTGTCGTTAATGAACAGGGAAAAGTCAGAAGGTTAAAAGTGACCGAAACTAACGCGCCTAGATTAGTGCGCAATCTCGTGCGCAAGCAGCTTCAAAACATGCGCTATCGACCCGCCTTATCTAATGGTGAACCGCAATTGACTAAACTCGAGATTACACAGGAGTTTGATCATTTGGCCACACGAGGTCCTGCTGAGCAACGCATTGCAGCGCAGTTAGGCTGTGTGGCTGCTGCGCGCGCGCTTGAACGAGATGTGATTGTAGCTAAGGTTAATTAAGCGTGTAGAGGTGCCTGAATGACTGCTTGGCCCAGACGTTACCTAGGTTACCAATGTCATGAACCCAGCACTTGGTCCTGACCCAAAAGATTCTGTGAATGGATAGGGGTAGAATTGTCGAGAATTACACTCTGTGACTTAACGACGATGAATGATGATAACGAGATTCATTACACCGGCACTGTTATGGATCCTTTTAGATACCCCTGGCAAGCCAGCCTTACCAACAGACGCGAATGGTCATATCGGAACTAACCTAGTTAGTATCAGTCTGTTAAGTCATTATAGACTCGGTGTCCCCCATTTGACTCACTAGGTTTAACCTTCACACAACGGTTGGCGTACAA
>JBLHWG010000290.1:0-6758 GCA_047629055.1 Halioglobus sp. | reverse complement strand
TCCCTTGTTTCTACATCCCAGACCCGATGTTATGCTTTCTGATCGATATACGGCAGGCTCCTACCTTGAAGAACGATTGTCCGAACTTCGTAGCTCAGACGGCAAATAGTCACAACTTCACACCGCACCACAATACATCCACTCACCACCAACACGATAGGCAACAAACATGACACAGGTAGCCCTTGTAACCGGCGCAGGATCAGGAATCGGCCAACAAACCGCTTTGGCACTTGTTAATGCTGGATTTCATGTAGTTCTCACTGGACGAAGAGAGTCTGCGCTAAACGACACCATTGCACTTTGCACGTCACCTGAAAAGATGACAGCTATCAGTTGCGACGTGACACAGAGCGATGCTGTCGATTCGCTCTATGCACAAATTGAATCACAACATGGTCGACTAGACGTTCTTTTCAACAACGCCGGCACCAATGTACCCGCGATGCCCATCGATGAGCTGACTGTTGAGCAATGGAAATTAGTGATAGATGTGAACCTTACGGGTGCCTTCTTAGCAGCACGCGGAGCGTTTGCCCTGATGCGCAAACAGTCCCCACAAGGCGGCCGCATCATCAACAACGGTTCGATCTCTGCATACGTTCCTCGGCCAGGCTCCGTACCCTACACGGTATCCAAACACGCAATTACAGGACTAACTCGAACCTTGTCTCTGGACGGGCGAGCATTTAACATTGCCTGCGGTCAAATCGACATCGGCAATACAGCATCTGATATGACCCAGCAAATGAATTCTGGCGTACCTCAGGCTGACGGTTCAATCAAACCTGAACCCACTATGGATGCAACTCACGTCGCAAATGCGGTAGTCAACATGGCGCAGTTACCACTCAATACAAACGTTCAATTCATGACGATAATGGCGTCGGCAATGCCATTCATAGGGCGTGGCTAAGATCCAGTTACTAGCGGCTTAGTTTGGCTGTCAGCTTATTCAAAGCGTGGGTTGCGAAATCGCGCCCCACGTCTTGATAAAGATAGAATGTTGAGCAACCTAGAGCTTCCAACTCGGCAGCCTCATCAGGAAATCGTGCAGACACAGCAAGCGTGTTCTTAAAATTAAGCTCTCTAGCAAGCTTTGCGACCCGTAAATTTTCTTGGTGATTGCTTAAGCTAACCATAATGAGTTCACAATTCACAAGCTGCGTGTGCTCCCAGAAGTCTCTGTCAGATGCATCACCATGTACACAGGGCCAACCATTGTCGGTTCGCTCTAATGCGACAGCATACTTCTCCTCAACCCCCACCACATTCTGATATCCCGCATCACGTAAAGCATCAAATGCCCCTTGCCCGACCCGGCCCATTCCCATAATGGCAATATTGGCATTTCCCAGTGATCCAATAGTTTCCTCAGGCAAACGAACGCTTCGCTCATGCTGTCGTAATTTGTCACCGTGACGAATGTACAGGCTGTGAGCTTTGCGATTAAAGGGGGTCGCCAAAACGTAGGAGAGAGCCATGGCTAACGCCACAGTGGTTAGCCACTGCTCACCCAAAATGCCAGCTTGCTGGGCAATTACCGTCACTATCAACCCAAATTCACTGTAGGTAAAAAGACTTAAACCCGTTAGCCAGCCTGTTCTTGCGCGAAGGCCAAATGCTGTTAATACACCAAAATAGATCAGTGGTCTCAATGTCACCAGAATGGCCAGCACTGCAGCGACATAAACCAGTTCCAGACTTGGTATGCCGTAGTACCCGATCTGCAGAAAAAATCCGATGAGCAGTAGATTTTTCAGGCCCGACAGTTGGTCATAGATTTCCTTCGCTCTTTTAGAATCAGCTCGTTCAAGCAACATGCCCATAACCAGCGCACCCAACCCCGCTTTAAGATCAACAAACACGAACAGTTCAGCAGCACCAAACGCTGCGACTATACCTGCCAAAAGCAATAGCTCACCATGGCCAATAATCGGCAGCAACTTACGAATAACCGGAAGCAAAAGCGGAAGCCCCAGTAGCAGCAACGCCCACGGTGTCGGCAGATAATCAGCGGTCACAACCAAATAAATTACAGCGAACACATCCTGCACAACGAGTATGCCAATGGCGATAGAGGCATAAAAGGAGGTTGATTCTCCACGCTCCTCGAATAACTTTATGGCAAGAACCGTACTGGAAAAAGACAGTGCGAACGCCAACGTCCACGGAGCAGCCGGATGATCGAAGGACAAAGGTGGGTACACCATGCCGACAATATAAATTATCGCAGTTGTTAACGGCACTGCGATGAACATGTGCAAAATGGCAGAGCCCCACACATATTTCGGCTTTAAGGATGCAGGATTTAACTTTAGTCCAATAGTAAATAGCAGTAACAGAATCCCTGCATCGGCCAGTGGCGCTAGCCCTTCACCAGAGCCGATGCCTAGGGCATTGCTGACAAATCCAGCTAACAAGTAGCCCAGTAACGGAGGGTATCCAAATCGGCTAAAGACAAGGCCAGCAGCAAAAGCAACGGCTATTACTATGGGGTCCATAAGGTATCTACAGCAACTTGTTATCCACTTAGCGGCATTGCTGAATCAACAAGGTTGACCCAGTACTGGCAACCATACCGTATCGCTTCATCATTGAAGTCATACTCCGGATGATGCAAGTTAGCCGACGTACCATTGCCGATAAACATGAAGGCACCGGGACGCTCGTTCAACATGTAAGAAAAATCCTCTGCCGCCATCATGGGCTCCCTGTCAGGATCTACCTTGTCGTCACCCACTACCTTTCTGGCCACTTCAACGGCAAAGTCTGTCTGAGCTTCATGATTAACCGTAGGCGGGTAACCATCTCGGTAAATAACCGTGGCTGTCGCCTTGAACACTTTGGCAGTTTGTTCTGCGATATCAATGACACGCTGCTTTGCATCCAGACGCACAGACTCGTCGAAAGCTCGAAGCGTACCGCGCATCCTCACACTTTGTGGAATGACGTTAAACGCGTCCCCCTCACCTTCCAGGGTGGTTACCGACACAACCAAAGGGTCAGTGGGTCTTATTCCTCGAGATACAATACTCTGCAGTGCCAACACAGTGTGAGAAGCGATGACAACTGGATCGATGCAGACATGCGGCATAGCGGCATGACCACCCACCCCCGTAACCAGGATATCGAATTCATCGGCGGCGGCCATAAACGGGCCCGGACGAGTTGCAAATTCTCCTATCGGCAAATTAGGCATGTTGTGCATGCCATACACCTCGTTTATTCCAAAGCGTTCCATCATGCCGTCCTGGCACATGGCCTGACCGCCTGCTCCACCTTCTTCTGCCGGTTGAAAAATAACCACTACCGAACCATCGAAATCACGAGAGTCTGCCAATGCGCGGGCTGCACCCAGAAGCATCGCGGTATGCCCATCGTGCCCGCAGGCATGCATTTTTCCAGCAGTAGTGGACGCCCATTCGGCACCGGTAGCTTCCATAATTGGCAGAGCATCCATATCAGCCCGGAGCCCAACAACTTTACCAGAACTCTGACTACGCCCTTTGATAACACCGACAACACCGGTTTGACCCACACCTTCCACGACATCGTCCAAACCAAATTCACGCAACTTATCTGCAACAAATTTTGCGGTTCGATGCACGTCGTAACCGAGCTCCGGGTTTTGATGAATCTCGCGGCGCCATGCCGTGATTTCAGGCAATAGATTGTCAAGTCGGTCTGTGCTTTTCATCGTATTAGGCCTTTGGTTTGTAATCACCACCGTGATCTTTTGACCACGTTATCGGATCGTTCAAAAATGCCTCCACCTGCGAATGTACCTCCTCTGTGAAGTGTCCCGCGGCGCGCGAAGCTGCCAGCACATCCCACCAAGTTGCCAGGTAATGCAGTTGCAACCCGGCTTTGTCCAGATTCTCAGGAGTTTGTTTGAAAATGTCGTAATAGAAGACCACCAGGGTGTGATTCACAATACCACCGGCCTCGCGAATCGCTTCAGCGAAACTGAGTTTGGAGCCACCATCGGTAGTTAGATCCTCAACGAGTAGTACGCGCTGCCCTTCGCTAATCTCACCTTCTATGCGTGCATCACGACCAAAGCCTTTGGGTTTTTTACGAACGTACTGCATCGGCAACTGCATACGATCACTGATCCAGGCAGCGAAGGGAATTCCGGCTGTTTCTCCACCAGCGATGGCATCAAACGCCTCATACCCTGTATCACGCACCAGTGTCGACACCGCAAAATCCATTAGTGTCGAACGAATCCGAGGATATGAAATCAATTTACGGCAATCGATATACACCGGACTTGCCAGTCCCGAAGTAAAAATGTACGGATCTTCTGGGCGGAAATGAACCGCCCTAATTTCCAGCAGCATTCTGGCTGTAATGGCCGCCATCTCTGTCCGGGATGCATAGGATGTATTAAACATGATTAAACTACCTGCCAGTAAATGTCACGTGCGGGATCAAACGGAATAACCCAATCATCACCGATCGCAATGCGAGGTGGAATCGGAGTTTTAGTATCACTTTTCTGAAGCGTTATAGTTTTCGAATTCGGCTCTAGCCCATACCACTTTGGGCCGTTCAGTGAAGCAAAAGCTTCAAGCTTAGCCAGTGCATCAGCCTCTTCAAATACTGCAGCAAGACACACCATTGTGTTGGCTGCATTGAACACACCCGCACACCCGCAATCACTTTCCTTGCTGCTACGGGTATGCGGGGCACTATCAGTGCCCAGAAAATATCGTTCATCGCCACTACAAGCAGCCTTTATAAGCGCCAAGCGATGCTCTTCGCGCTTGGCGATGGGTAAGCAGTAGTAATGTGGCCGTATGCCACCGACCAACAAATGATTTCGATTTATCATCAAATGGTGTGTCGTTAAGGTTGCTGCGAGATTTTTATCACAGCTTGCAACGTAGTCAACACCGTCTTTGGTTGTGACATGTTCCATGACAATTCGCAGTTCAGGTAACGCGTCGTGCAATGGCACCAGTACAGTGTCGATAAAGCGTGCTTCACGATCGAAAATATCTACGTCACTATCAGTGACCTCACCGTGCACACACAAAGTGACCCCATGCTTTGCCATGGCTTCAAGAACTGGCATAACCTTGTTGACGTTGGTCACACCCGAAGACGAATTAGTCGTTGCCCCCGCTGGATACAGCTTGACCGCGATGATCGTACCGTCAGCTGCAGCTTTCACCACATCCTCGGGGTCGGTCGATTCCGTCAAGTAGAGTGTCATCAACGGTTTGAATGACTGCTTCGAGCCACTGGCTGCAAGGGCGTTTTCAATTCTGGCCTTGTACTGCAGAGCATCAGCGCCCGTCACCACCGGAGGGACCAGATTGGGCATGATTAAAGCACGACCAAAATGCTCAGCGGAACTCCCCACAACGGCTGACAACATGTCGCCGTCGCGAAGATGCAGATGCCAGTCATCAGGCTGGGTAAGCGTGATTTGCATGATTTTTTTTTAGATGGTGGATTGGCTAGCGTCGATTATGCGCCGAAATGCTGCAAGTGTTTCTTCTGACACATGATGTTCGACTCCTTCGGAGTCGATTTTCGCGGTAGCGTCGTTGACACCAATGGCCAACAGAAACCGATAAACTACATCGTGTCTCTCGCGACTGCTATCAGCCAGAGCCTTACCTTTGATCGTTAGAAATATAGATCTGTAAGGTTCACTGGTGACATACCCTTCGCGTTGCAAGCGGGCAATGGTTTTGCTTGCGCTGGGTTGTGATATGCCCAGTCGCTCGGCCACTTCCACTAGTCGAGCTTCACCTTGAGAATCGATCAAGTCGTCAATGAGCTCTACATAATCCTCGGTGGATTCCATCTGGTGAGCTTGCCTTACCACAGCAAAAGCCTCTGCTTGCGCATCGGGTTCTTGCAACTGCCTCTCTGCCGAACGCTTTGTAGGATCGAAACTCATAGGTTTAGCGGTGTCTCTATTCGGGCTCCGGGCACTGCCCGCAATTATGGCACGATCCTGTCCGGGTGTTGCCGGTTACTGGGTGACCAGACGTCGCGACAGTCTCTGCGTCTCACGCATTCGACGCACAAATGCAACAATGAAAATCGCTGTGAGGATCAGTACGATAGTCGGTGCAGGTGCGCTGTCTAGATAGAAACTTAAGTATGCGCCAATGAGCATCGATGCGACACATACGGCCACCGACACGATCATCATATGACCAAAACTGCGAACGGTGAGAAATGCAATTGCACCCGGTGTGACCAACAGCGCTACGGCCAAAATAAGACCTACTGAGGTCAGAGTAGCTACGATGGTCAGCGACAAACTGATTAGCAGACCGTAGTGAAGCGCATTCGTGTTCAAGCCTATCGCTTTTGCCTGCGCTGGATCGAAAGCATGTAACAACAGATCCTTCCATTTCAGCAATAGGGCTAACGATACGGCCAAACTAATCAGTCCGCTCGTCAGTAGGTCCTCTTTGCCGATGCCAAGCATGTTACCGAACAAGACATGGTCGAGGTGTTCGTTGGTATGAATCGAGGTGTACATAATTATGCCGACACCGAACATACCAGAAAAAACCACACCCATGACAGTGTCTCGCTTGACCCGACTGTTCTCAGCCAAATAACCCGTCAGCACAGCACAGGTCATCCCTGCGACAAAGGCACCGATAATCAATGGTATGTTCAAAATCCAAGCCAGAACCACTCCCGGCAAAGTAGCGTGGCTTACCGCATCACCCATCAATGCCCAACCCTTGAGCACTAGAAAGCAGGACAGCAATGCCGTT
>JBLHWG010000289.1:0-6785 GCA_047629055.1 Halioglobus sp. | reverse complement strand
CGATGTCGAAGGCAAAATCGTGTACCAAACCATGATCGGTATTCACCCAGACCAGCAACGCTGATGCGGCTAGAAAAAACTCAACCATGATTCCAGCAGCGCAAACTGCCATGCGCCGAGATTTCGAGCTGAAACGATGCGCTGCCGAACTGTCGACATAGGGTACTGGGAAAAAAACCAAAAAAGTAATGCCCATTTCATGAACTGCTCCACCCCACACCTTGGTCGCATAAGCATGTCCAAATTCATGTAATCCTTTTACCAAAGGGTAGAGTAACCAGTACCACAGAAAATTTTGTGGATCGGCAAATCTTGATTCGCTATGCTCAACTAACGCCTGCCAGTTAAGCATGACGGTGGCCAACCCCGTGAGTACCATTCCAACCCAAAAAAACAAGGCAACGGGGCTGAACAAGGGTCTAAACCAATGTGCCGTCTTGTGCAGCATTCGGTCTGGATTAATAAGCGGAAACTTCACAGCAAATGGATTACGCCATCGATTCGCTGTTGAATTTGGATTCAATAGGGAGGTGTCACTTGTCTGTGCCGCATCTTGCTCTAGCAATCCAGCAGACTGCAAATTCCCCATTAGCAAGATAACATCCCGCTTCAATAATCTGGAAGAGTGGGAATGCTTGCTTTGCACCAGAGCCTGCTCGACAGTTCGTGAGCCGTCAAGTAGATTCAGAAAGCACTCCGCATTGATACCGCAGCGAAAGTATTTTTCATTTTTCTGATCAGCTATGATCAGCCATGGCGAGCCGCGGTAATGATGTTTATAGAAATGTACGGCCTTTCCAGGACGAAGCGTTAAGCTGGCTATTGTTTTCCAGGCGTCCTCAACTTTGCTGAAAGCTGGATTCGCACTCAGGGTAGCCATCGCCACACCGACAAGCGCACTAAGTCAAACAGCTTATGAAAATAGATCCAACCCAAACGACGCTGTTCAATATCGATTTTCGCGACACCCTCCATGCCGGGCCTTAAGCCAGCGTGGTTCTCGACTAGCCTTGCTTCGACGCGGTAAGCAATTCCATTTTCATCTTCTGCAAATACAGGGGTCACGTTGTGTACGACAAACGGCAAACTTTTACCAGGTAGTGCCTTCAACGTTAAATCGCCATTCAAGCCTTCGCTAACGTCTACTACCTGTTTTTCATCAACAAAAATGATCAGGCGATATTCGTCAAGCGGTGCAACTTCAAACAGTACGTCACCCGCCTTCACCGGTGCGCCCAGGGATCTGGTCAAGTCACCCGTTATGATTATTCCGTCAAGTGTTGACATCAATGTTGAGCGCTGAATTTTTTTGTTCAGTATATTTAGTTGCGCTTCGGCTTGGCTAATACGTGATTTAAATATATGTGCTTGGGTTTGGTCGCGTATCGACAGTGCTTTGCGATACTCGTGGTCGTACTCGTTTACTTCAGCAGTGTAGCGATGCTGTTGCTGCCGCAGTTCCTCAGTATCAAGTTCGGCAATAATTTCACCAGCATGCACTGTTTTACCCGCACGAGCATGTGCGGCGACAACATATCCATCAAAGGGTGCGACGATAGCACGCTGGATTCTGCCTTCCAGATTGGCAGTGGCCGTTACCCGGTAGGTGCCAGAGACAAACGTCAAGACACCTGTTATAAGAAGGATAGACAGGATAATCGAGTGTGAACGTACCGTACTAAATAGGTTACCCAAGCTACCGCTGGCCAAACTTGCGGGGCCGTTGTTGACAATATTTCCTAATCTGCTGCCCAAGCTTTCTGTTATCAGGAGTTCTGGTTCAGCATTCACTATCTGTTGAAAGTCTGGTATCAGTCTCAGCCATTTTTCGCCCCAACGTAGAATCTGTATCACCGTAGATTGTTGCGAAGGTTTTATATTGACGAGCACTGCCAACGTTCTTTTGAAGCTGTCCGACCGGGTTAGAGGCAATGCAATGATCGTATCAACAGCCGTATCACTCCCTTGACTGGTAGACAAAGTCGTTGTTACGACCTTATTCTGACTGGCAGCTAGGTTAGCAGCCGTCATCACACCGCCATGCGTTGTTCCAGCGCTAGGCCAACGTACAATCGGCTCAGCTTTCGAATTCGACTTCTGAATTAGTATAGCTTGACCAATACCCGGAATCATCTGACATAATAATTCTAGCCAGACCTGTATTTTATCTGATTGATTATTCACCATTATCGACTGATGTTGATGGAACTATTCGCTGGTAATTGTTCATCGGAAGGGCCATCAATCGGTAGTATTCTCACGAAAGGAGGTAGTCAAAACCTCCTAAACTGTTACATCCATTGTGCCAATCGGTCAGTCACATAGCGGGTACCGTTTGTCCATAGGTAATATTGAGAGTGATTTTTTACCTTTGTGTAAAACTGCCATGCTATCTGTTGAGCTCTCAGCAAGAAGAGATTCCAAACTCTGTGAATTGTCCGGGCCCCGCATCCGGGTTTCCAGCCAATCAGAGTAGTCGTTTTCCAGCGCCAACTTGGTGGTTCCATCGAGGGAGCGCCCTGCAGAGAATCCGGCGGTGGGAATTAGCTCTCTAACATTTCTCAGGGACCCAGCCACAGTTACTTACAACGTTTGATACCGCTTATTTCTGAAGTTCGGTCCAGATCGCTGTGTACATTTTTGAGGCTTCAGGTGAACAAGCATCAAGAAATTTACCAGCTCCGGCAAGCTCAGCCGGAATGATGATTTCAGGAGCGTCTTTCATGCTATCAGGCATGAACTCGTCCGACCCAGTGATACCATTTGCATAACCCGTAAAGGCCGAAATCAGTGCAGCGTTTTCCGGCAGCATGGCGAAGTTCTGAAACAACTTTGCGTTCTCGACATTCTTTGCATCCTTTAGCACCGCCACGCTATCCATCCAGAGAGCGAAGCCTTCTTGAGGATAACAACCAAAACGCACATCCGGATTTTTCTCTATTGAGCGGGATCCCGCACCATTCCAGTAAAGTAAAGCTCCCAGATCACGACCGGTAAATTTCTCAATTACGCCGTAATTCATTGATAGCCACATTGGCTTTGCGGCAGTTAGTACGTCCAGCACTTTCTTAAGCAGCTCCTTGTCTGTAGTACACGGTTCGCCACCGAGGTACATGATCGTTTAACTGATCACGCCATTTATTTCGGGTGGAACATTCAACTTACCCACAAGTTCTCCAGGTGGATCGAGATAGAGAGCAGCAGTATTGATATCTCCTGAATAAACAGAAGTATCAACAATCATTCCAACGCTACCCCACTGCCAAGGTACTGTGTATTGGCGACAAGGATCCCATTTGGGGTCTGCAAATTCTGGAGAAACGTTTTTGAAATTTTCCATCTGATCAGGCCGGGTCTCCAGCAAAAAATCTTCGGCAACCCAGATCTGCACGTAATTAGCTGAAGGTACGACAAGATCAAAGCCATGACCTCCTGCTTTAACCTTCGCAAGCGCTGCGTCATTCAAATCGTAATCTGTGACCGTGACTTTTACATCAAACTCTTTCTCAAATTTTGTTATAAATTCCGTGGGAATGTAATTACCCCAATTATATAAATGGGTCTACGCGGAATCGTGTGGGTTGATTTGGGCGTTTTGGGGTAGTCGTGGTAGAAATGACGCGATGATTTTGAGCTTTAAGTATTCTTCATCACGATAGCCATAGGCTTTGCGCTGTATCACTCGGATTTTGTTGTTGACTCCTTCAACCAGACCCAGGCTGACTTTGTTGTCTGGGTAGCAATATGAAACGATTCCATCTCAGTGCCTGTCAACCATCGCTTAACGGCCAAGTCAATGCGTTTACACTTTGATTTACCGATAAGATTGAAGAATTCATCAAGGTCTTCCTCCTTACGCTGCCTATAACGCGGATTTTCGGCTAACCAATCCAAGTGTTCTACATGCACCGATACACACTTCGGGCACTTGACCCGCCAACGTTCGAACTCAACATAGATGCTCCACCCTGCGACAGACAGATCACGCACCCGCAGTGTTTTTTGATCATATCTGGACGCACACCGGTGCCCACAACGAGAACAGATGGCTGTTTTTTTCTCCGTCGCAAGGTAATGACTCGCGAATAACGATCACCAAAAACACCCTTCACCTTGGCTGTGAACCCTGGAAGGCTAAAAAGTGATCGAATTGTCTTAGCGTTCTACATCCTAAAAGCTTACCCGAAAAATGAAACGACTTTCCAGCCAGTCAATCTGCCTGAAAGTACTACTTATACTGCTATATTCAGACAGGGTTCATCAAATATGACCCGCACGAACCCGCGTAGACCCAAATGTTTAATCATATAAATATCATAGAGATAAAACACTAAATTCAATCTATTTCACGAGTATATACGTGTAGAGTGTGATCCTTAAGCAGTATGTGCAGAGTACTTGTAAGCCAAACCCACATGAATGTAAACCCGATCGGATTAGCGGCAACGGCAACACCTGACGAATCATTTGCGCTCAATTTAAAATACCGCTACTTCGATATTGACACTTAATGCCGCTTCAACATCTTCATCAAATGTGTTGAGCGGATTCATAATGTTGCTGTTGAATCGAGCCTCGTACTTGAACTTCAATTACACCGGTTCCCGCAGTTTCTAGCCTAAGGCCAACTCCACTTCAGAGAATCGGTTTTCACCACCGAAGTCAGAGTCCAGATCGACGTGTTTTCGCCTGCTGACGATATTCAATGCCAAAAGCCCCTAACGCTTGTTCCACCGTAGACCGATGTATTCATATACCTCAGCTACACAAGCTGGCACTATGACGATAAAAGCGCGCTAGCAACACGTGCCGAAAACATATAAGTAATAAATAATGGCGATAGGCAATACTCAAAGGGCAGCCGCCCCACCCATCTGGTTCCTAGCGTTGTGTACAGCCAGCGCGGTGGTAGGTCTAACACTGCTCTCGCCTACACTGCCATTAATAAAAACCGAACTCAATGTATCAAGCGAGGCTGTGCAGCAGCTGCTTAGCGTGTATATGGTTGCGCTTGCATTTGGCCAATTGGTATATGGTCCGGTCTCAGATCGATTTGGTAGACGGCCCGTACTGCTTTTTGGTGCCATGCTTTTTAGCTTGGCAGGTATTACTACCCTATTTTCCCAGAATATCAATCAACTCATCGTGCTTAGGGGCGTCCAGGGGTTTGGAGCAGCGGCTTGTATGGCAATGGGTCGAGCCATTGTTAACGATGTATTTAAACGTGAGGAAGCTGCCAGGCAGATGTCCACCATAGCCATGGTGCTTTCAATTGCTCCAGCATTGTCGTTAGCATTTGGTGGAATAGTGGCACAAACTGCTGGCTGGAAAGGTGCAATGGCAGTATTGGCGTTCAGCGGAATCGTTGTTTTCATCACAAGTTTACTTCTAGCAAAAGAATCAAATTTAAATCCTACTAATAAAATAAACATACGCTCTGTGTCTATCGCTTACAGTACCGTGCTCCGTAATCGAATATTCCTCGGCTGGGCTATGGCCGGCGGAATGCAGATAGGAATATTTTTTTCGCTAAATGGCTTTCTTGCTTATCAGTATCAGCGACATGGCTACTCAATGGCAGAGTTTGGAATGTGGTTTGCATTGACGCCGATTAGCTATTTAGTGGGTAACACCGCCAATCGAAGATGGTTTGTAAAACAAGGTATTGAGCGAGCTGCGTTAATTGGCTGTGTGCTGAGTTTCATTGCTGTGCTATCGCTATTTATTACACAGGCCATTGGACTGACTCACGCGCTCTCACTAGCATTGCCTTGCAGCCTATTCGGTTTCAGTAATGGCATTATCATTGCCAATTCCACTATTGGTGCTATCTCTGCCGCAGGCAAGCACGTAGGTACTAGTTCTGGAATTGTCGGTGCCTGGCAGATGGCAAGCGGTGGCATCGCAGGCGCTATTATTGTTGCATTAGGCGGTGCGCAGGTGTTTACCATTGCGGCTGGGACACTGATAGTTATGTCAGTGATTGCTGTGATGTCTATGGTTTTTGTTTATAGGCGCAGAGGTGTTTAAGTGTCTGTATACCAATGCCATGCGCTGACTAGGTCATCATGTCTACCAGTTGTCCGGATCGCTGACTTCCGCCAGCGCCATCAACGCCGTTGGCTTCCATCTCGCCTTCGACATATGACTTGATGTCTTCAGAGCTGGCGCCAGATGCCTCAAGTTCCCCGGCTCCGGTGAGCAATGATTGCTTTACATCGCTCGGAAGCGCTCCACCCATCGTTTCGTTCTCGGAGGCGTGGTCGGGCGGTCCTCCAGGAGATGGTGCAGGGCGAGATACAGACTGAGGCGCAGATATAGTTGCCGCCATAATGTCAGGTGAAACACTCATATTCATAGGAAAGTACCGAAGGTTCAGGTTACATGAGTTCTGACTAACGGCCGACGCTATGTCCGTCTTTAGTGGCTTACCTCCCAAACCAACACATGCACTTGCGCCTATACGCCCTGCATTAATGTAGCTACTGAATTAATTTAGCCGTGTAAATGCCTGAGTCGGAATCTTGTGCAACATCCACTTCGAAATACTCAGTAACGCCTGCTGCATTGCCGATGCAAATTGGCTTGCTGCGGATTGGCGAAGAATTCCATCATAATTCGCTAAGATGTATTGTTCGATGTCATCGCGAATACCGTTGCTATTTTGATCTAAGGAGCCAATATGAATGTCATTAGAAGTGCGAGTTTCAGTCGATGCGGTTTGTATCGATATTCCCTTACACGCCGATGGGACACGGGGGTTGGTCGCTGTGTATTTATCGGAC